>NZ_JBIUWB010000021.1:0-1079 GCF_044743255.1 Glutamicibacter sp. NPDC087673 | reverse complement strand
TGAACCGTCCCTGATTTGATGCCGCTGTCTTTCGAGAGAAAGATAGCAACCATGCCCAAGAAATACCCTGCCGAAGTTCGTGAACGCGCCGTAGCGATGGTTGTGGACCGGCTCTCCGAGTACCCTTCCATTTATGCAGCGTGCAAGGCCCTGGCTCCGAAGCTGGATGTCGGTCCCGAATCATTGCGTCGCTGGGTGCTCCAGGCCCAGGCCGACACCGGTGAGAAGGACGGCCCAACCACTACCGAACTCGATGAGCTCAAGGCGTTGCGGGCGGAGAATCGGGATTTGAAGGAAGCCAACGAAATCTTGAAAGCTGCCTCAATTTTCTTCGCGAGGGAACTCGACCCTCGCCGCCGCTAATCTGCCGATTCGTTGATGAGCAGCGGGCCGAAGGTCATGCGGTCGAGTCGATCTGCGCCGTCCTGCGTGAGCAGGGCGTGCAGGTTGCCGCACGAACCTACCGGGCCTGGAAAACAAGGCCTCCGGCCCTGCGAGCAGTTGAAGATGCGAAGGTCATTGACACGTTACGCAGCCTCAAAGTGTTAGACGCTAAAGGAAGACCGAAGCCGGAAATCCTTTATGGCCGGCGAAAGATGACCGCTTGGCTGCGGCGCAACGGCTTCCCCGCGGTCTCCAAACACACCGTTGACCGGCTCATGCGTGACGAGGGCATGAACGGCATGGTCCGGGGCCGCAAGACCCGCACCACGATCCCTGGCAAGGACGGACGCAGGGCCGGTGACCTGCTGAACCGAGACTTCACGGCAGAGGCACCAAACCGGATTTGGGTCACGGACTTCACCTACGTGCCGGTGTATTCCGGGTTCGTCTACGTGGCGTTGGTGATCGATCTGTATTCGCGGGCCATCGTCGGCTGGGAAACCTCCACTGTGAAAGACACCGCTTTCGTGGAGCAGTGCCTGAAAATGGCCCTGTGGCGCCGAAAACACAGTAATAGGCCGGTTGACAAGGGGCTTTTGCATCACTCGGACGCGGGAAGCCAATACACCTCGATCCGGTACACCGACACTTTGGAAATTGAGGGGCTGGTTCCGTCGATTGGCAGTGTCGGCGAC
>NZ_JBIUWB010000020.1:0-1237 GCF_044743255.1 Glutamicibacter sp. NPDC087673 | reverse complement strand
TCGATGACGTCGACTTCCTCGCAACCGCCGTAATAGCGGCGGCCCGGGTAGCCCTCGGCATACTTGTTGGTCAGTACCGAACCCTGCGCCTGCATGATTGCCTGCGCCGTGTGGTTCTCCGAAGCGATCATTTCCAGGCCGCGCTGCTGGCGAGCCAGCTCAGCGTCGATACGCTGCGCGACCTCCGGATCGAGATGCGCGAGGTCTGCGGTCAGGGAATCTGCCGAGAGAGTTGAAGCTTGTGCCATTGCCCATTCCTAAATGTATGAATTGCCGACAACTGATATATCAATCTGCGATTCACTGTATGATGGAAGTCACAGCCCGGTCAATGGGTAACCCGAAATTATTTCAGCGTGCAGCAATCACGCGGTATGGAGCAGAGAAAACGGAGGCAAGATGACACTCGCCACACAGCTTCCCGTGGGCGCCGAGTCCCTGGCTGAACGCGCCTACCTGGTTCTGCGAGACCGGCTCATCATGATGGACATCGCCCCCGGCGACCCGATCAACGAAGCCCACCTGGTCAACGAACTCGGCGTCGGCCGCACGCCGTTGCGCGAGGCGCTCAAGCGCCTGGAGGTCGACCACCTAGTGCAGTCCTATCCGCGACGCGGCACCTTTGCCACCCGCGTGGACATCACGGAGCTGGCCGATATCACCGAAGTCCGCGAAGCCCTGGAACCCCTCGCCGCGGCCAAGGCGGCAGCCCTGCATGGCGGCAGCGCTCGCAGTCGCATCGAAGCAACGCTCCAAGCCGTTAGCCAGCTGTCGGGCGCGAATCTCCGGCGCACGTTGATGGAGAACGACCTGGAAGTCCACCGGCTGATCTACCAAGCGGCCGGCAACCACCATCTGGAGCAGACGCTGATCCGCCTGGATAACCTTGCCACCCGCATCTGGTGCATGGCCCTGGATCGCCTGCCGAGCATCGACGAGCACATTGAAGAACACATCTCGCTGCTCCAAGCCATCCTCGACGGCGACGCGCAGCTGGCACAGGAGTTGGCCCTGGAGCATATCGTGCATTTCGAGACGTCGGTGCGATCCGTTCTCTAGCCGCGGCTTCACCGCTGGAGCGATGCCATGCACTGCGAAAAAATACTTATCCCCATTTCTCAGAATCGAAGACATGTTCGAGTAAGCGAAGTATAATTAGAACATGTCCGAAGCAAAGGCGCACGGAAACAGCCTCACCCCACCAGCACCCCCCGAGGAATTCGACCTCCACGTCCAA
>NZ_JBIUWB010000019.1:0-1261 GCF_044743255.1 Glutamicibacter sp. NPDC087673 | reverse complement strand
TTGTTGCAAGTAGCGCATCGGCCATCGCCGTTGAAGACGGTGCTCTTGCCGCCGCGGGCGTATTGCTTGACGTGGTCTATTTCCTCCACGATGCCGTCGCAGAACGGGGTGCGGCAGTGCCGGTCGCGGATCGCGATGAACTTCTTGAGCTTTTCCGGGAAGATCCGGGCTTTGGAGTCCATGGCGATCAGGTCCTGGTCGCCGGGTGCGGTGTAGAGGCGGGCCAGTTCGGTGCGCACGTCGAGCTGTTCGATCAGCTCCGTGGTGGGTTTGGCGTCCATTTGGTCGAAGGTCAGGCTGTTGGGGATCTGGTGCCCGCTGATCCATTCGCGCACGCTCTGGGCGGGGATGAAGCCGTAGCCTTCCAGGTAGGCTGGTTCGCGTTCGCCGGCGAACAGGGCCCGGTCGGTCATGACTACTGCGACTTGCAGGGCGATGGGCATTTTGGAGGGTTCGCCGACCATCATGTAGCTGAAGAGCAGGTCGGCGCGGATCTGGGTGCGGGTGCGGGGGTCGCCTTTTTTGCGCAGGGTTTTCGATTCTTCGTCGAGGTAGCGTTTGAGGCACATGCCCTGCAGCAGGGGGTATTCGCCGTGGATGATGATGCGGCCGTGCTGGTCGTCGATTTTCAGGGTGAGGTTGCGTTGCTCTTCGACGGTTTTCTGCTTGATGGAGTCGGGGTCGGAGATGTAGGCCAGGGCGAATTTGCGGACTGTTTCCTTGATTTGGGTGGTGCCCATGGATTCGAACATGTGCGGGTTCTGGGCGTAGAGCTGGTCGAATTCGGTGCGGCGCTGGGGTTTGAGGTCTTGGAGCGGGGTGAGGATGGCTTGGGTTTGGGCTTCGGTGAATTCGCCGCGGGCGCAGGCGGCGGCGAGGTTCGGGGTGTCTTCGAAGAGGATGCGGCAATTGACCAGGTAGTTGCGCATGCCGTGCGGTGATTGCTTGCGGGCCAGGGCGACGCAGGCGGCTGCGCCGCGGGTTTGGTCATCGAGGTGGATGCCGCGTTCTTCGTGGTCGCGGACGTATTCTTTTTCGATTTGGTGGGCGAGGCCGGCTTGTTTGCAGCGTGCTGCGGAGATGAGGGCTTCCAGCAGTTCGATGCCGTGGGCGCAGTCGGCTTTGCTGCCGTGTTCTTCGAGGGCGGAGAGGTCGTTTTGCACGGTTTGGACGTGGAGGTCGAATTCCTCGGGGGGTGCTGGTGGGGTGAGGCTGTTTCCGTGCGCCTTTGCTTCGGACATGTTCTAATTATACTTCGCTT
>NZ_JBIUWB010000018.1:0-2134 GCF_044743255.1 Glutamicibacter sp. NPDC087673 | reverse complement strand
AGAGGAATTTGAGCGAGTCTACTATGATGAAATGACAGGCTCGTTACCCGACGCAGCTGCACATAAGACGGCGGCATGATTTCCGGGACGGTTCAAGCTTCCCCGGAGGCATACGTTGGGCCTGGGGGCGCGTTGCCATCGTTCTTCTCGGGACTATTGCCCGAAGGCCATCGCCTGACCGTTCTCAAGGACGCAACTAAGACCAGCATCTCTGACGAGTTGACTCTGCTGATGGCAGTGGGCGCCGACACTCCAGGCAATGTACGCGTTGTTCCGGAAGGATCAGCACTGGAGCAAACCCCCGTGGTTGCTGAATTCAGCAGCACGGCCGAACTCGACTTCTCGGTCCTCGCGCGCACCTTGGACCGCCACTCGATCCCCGGCGTGCAAGACAAGATCAGCGCAACCATGCTGACAACACCAGTGGAGTTCAAGAACAGCGCCTATCTGCTCAAGCTTGATCCCCGGGATCATCCGCATTTGGCCGTTAATGAGGCGCAGCACCTGAAAGCAGCGCGATTGCTCAAACTTCCGGTCGCAAACAATCGGCTAGTACTGGATTCCACTGGGAGTCCGGGGCTGCTGGTCGAGAGGTTCGATCGCGAGGGTGTCGAGGGGGCGGATAGTCCCACGCGTTTGGCGTTGGAAGATGCCATGCAGGTATTGAACCTTCCGCCGGCAAGCAAGTATGCAGTGAGCACGGAACAAGCTATTGAAGCCTTAGCGCTGCAGTGCCAGGCTCCGGTGCTCGCCAGGCGCAATCTATACATGCAGTTCGTCTTTGCGTGGCTAACTGGCAACGGCGACTTGCATGGAAAGAACGTCTCGATTCTGGCGGACTTGCATGGACGGTTTAATGTAGCGCCCATCTACGACATCCCATGCACCCTGGTCTACGGCGATGACACCATGGCTTTGACTGTTGCCGGCAAGGCTAAGAATCTGAAGAAGAAGCACTGGGCGGAGCTTGCAAGGGTGCTCGGCTTGGCTGACCGGGCCACGCAGTCAGCGAACCAGTTGGCATTGAAAGCCGCATTGACTGTGGATCTCAGCGAGTTGCCTTTTGAAGGTTCACCTTTGCGTGGTGCGCAACGAGAACTCAGGTTCCGGCGCATGGAGCTGCAGTAGGCGTCTGAGCGGGACAAGTTAGTCTGCGAGCAACGTGAACGCAGGCAGCTGACTATTCTGGCTTTTCTTCGCTTGCCCCTTAAGGCCAGCCGTCCATGATGGATAGACGCGGAAACCGCGCTTGCCTGGAGCCGATGCTGAGGCGAAGACGCCCAGCTCCTCGAGGTGCTGTTGAGTAAAGCGGAAGACGCCGAAACAGCCGGCTTCCTCGATAAAGACCATAACTCCGCGCAGTCCCTCTTCGGATTCGTAGGGGGCAGTAGTCCCAGTTTCGTCCCGATGCCATATGGCTACGAACCCACCTGGCTTTGTTGGCGTGATCCTTGCGGTCCTGATCCGCCACCGCTGTCCGTCAAGCTCAGTTACCCCGGCTTGATAATCGCTCTGCTGTTCTTCGGGAGTCACCTCGCCATACGATTGCCCAGTGAGGTGGCAATAGCGTTCCAACGCCGTGAACTTCATAGACTTCATCCTGTATTCGGTAGATCATCAAGTGGAGTGGCAGCGATCGAAATATCGCTGCTATTCACCGTAGCCGAGGGTGGTGCTTACGTAGCACTGCAAGACCTGTATTGGGCCGGCATCAATGCCGACTGCTCTAGGTAGTCATTGCGCTGATGCCGCCTTGGCCGTCACGCGCATGGAACCTCCAGATGCATCGTTTCGCCATGTGCGTTCTCTTCTTGTGCCTTGCTCAGACGCACGCATGCGCCCGCATCGTCTAATCGGCTGATGTGGGCACAATTCATTGGGTTCGCGTATATGCGTACGCTTCTCAAGGGTTCAATAAACTCGCTAGGTACAGGCGCTGATGCTCTGTGCAGCTGCGAAATAATGTTTACGCGCTCAGCCCTAGCTCGGTAATAATTGCCAGCGATTGGGCACATGGAAAGAGCCGAATCAGCAGTTCAGGAATTAAGTGTGCACGGTCACCGTCAAAAACCACCCACCCGATTTGCAGGACCCCCAAAACCTGTGTATAGTTTTTCCTTGTCGCCGAGAACAA
>NZ_JBIUWB010000017.1:0-2663 GCF_044743255.1 Glutamicibacter sp. NPDC087673 | reverse complement strand
GAGGAATTTGAGCGAGTCTACTATGATGAAATGACAGGCTCGTTACCCGACGCAGCTGCACATAAGACGGCGGCATGATTTCCGGGACGGTTCACTGACCACAGCGCAATGACGGCGGAAATCATTGCCGGGGGAACTCAGATCACTCCTGTGGACCACGATTATCTGCTTAGCAGATTGTCCACGGAAGAAGGTGCACATGAATTTGTGAAACACGTCGAAACAGTTGAACCGGTTCTTCAAGCACAGTGGCTTCGATGGATTGAAGATTTTCCCTCGTTTAAGGGTATTTTTTCGTCAGGACTGCGCGGTTCAATTCCTTCGATTTTGGGACGCTGGTTCTGCTGGTCGTTTATCGCTAAACCAGAACTTCACGGCGCGGCTTTGCAAACAGTGCAGCGACTAGGTCAAAAATTTGATGCGGCATTCATCGAGATGGCTTGTATGGCTGCGAACGAATTGTACAAGCAAGACAAATTTGCGGGACGGCGCTGGAAGTCGTTTCTGGCATCCTCAGTGTCGCGTACCGGTGCCTCGGCCCTGGAGTTCGGACTCTTACCCTATGAACCTCACGATGAAGAGGAGGCAGGAGCGGTACTTCGTGCGGCTATCGAACCATATTTGTTGCTGAAGCCCCGGATAACGTTTGATGAAACGCAAGATCTGATGCAGTTGCCTGACGCTGTGGTGCATTGGGAAGCTCATTCCAGAACCCTAGCCCGGCACGTCTCTAAAGCTGTCGCATCCAGGAGGCCCGGTGACTGGGCGCTGGGCAATTTGCTGGAGATGGCTCTTCAAAGCGCGTACGAATTGCTCGATACATACCACGGGGACCGAAATTGGGATCCTTTAACCTTCGGTCGTATGGCCATTGAGCCCCATGAACAGGATCAGTATCGCAAACCCATTGACGCGATCATCGATGGACTTCGTGACTATGGCGAGAAAGCCCTTCCTGCCAACTCAACTTTGATTGACACCTGGTGGTCAACGGATCTAACGCTTTTTCGTCGACTGTCCATCCATCTTCTTAGACTGAACCAAGCAGTATCCGTAGATGAAAAAATTTCTTGGTTGCTTGAAAGATCAGTTCTTTTCGAGACTGAGCTAAAACACGAAGTTTATCTCGCCCTGAAAAGTTCAGTAGGGGAGTCATCCGAGACGAGTCGCAAGAATCTTCTCGCCGCAACCCGAATCGGACCCGTGAGGGATGAAGAAATTCCAGACCACGAGCGGCGCAATGCGTACGCTGTTTTCAATCTTGTGAGCTGGTTGTTCAGAAGTGATCCCGGGTGGACTGAAGCGAGGGAAGTACTAGACGAACTGAAGTCTGGTAATCCAGAATTTCTTGAGCGTGAACATCCTGATATGAACAGATGGATGACAGGAGGAACGTGGGCCGGAAAACTTCCCATGGAAGTCGACGAATTTATCTCCAAGTTCAGAAGCGAACCATTGCAGACAGTTGAAGACCTCCTTAGCCAGGACTATTCAAGAGAGAACGTCGAAGAGCCCGAATGGTCTGACTGCCTTTCCCTCGTACGGCAAGTCGCGGAATCGCAACCTGATATTGGATATGAATTTTGGTCACTCATTACCTCCAACCCAGACGTTAGCCATTCTAAGAATGAACTATTCATCTCCATAGTTGAAGGCTGGGCTATGGCAATGAAAGAAGACGTAGGAGTTGCAATGCTTGAACGAGTTGCAAGTCTAACGTCTTCCAAGGTAGCGGCCCGGGCAGTCAGTCGTTTTCTTCTGGAACAGATCCAAAAACGGATAGATGAGGATGATTCCGAATTCTTGGGCAAGATGCGTCATCTAGCCATAGACCTTTTCGCTAAACAGAGCGATGGTTATCGACATTCAGGGCAATCTGCTAAGAATTCGATTGCGGTGTTGGAGCTCAACTCTTGGCCAGGGGATCTCGCGCATTACTGGATCTCTGAAGTTGATCGTAGGTGGCGGAAACATCGTGAGGAATGGGTTGGGCTGGATGACGAAGAACGGGCAGCGATAAAGCGGCTCATAGGTGATCCCGAGCATGTATGCGATGCAGCTGGTCCTGCTTTCGCGGGAAATCTGTACTTCATGCACGCAGCTGATTCTCAGTTCACCGTAGACCATATACTTCTGCTATTCGAAGATGAGAGATTCCGTCGGGCTTCCTGGAGGGCATATTTGCATAACCCGCGTATTGACAACCAACTTCTAGCTGCAGGGTTCACCGATCGTCTTATCACTGCTTGGGGGCTTATACACGAGCTCGAAGTTCATCTCCAGGGTCAATTCTTTAGCCTAGTCATATCGCTTATTTCGTATTCGAGTATTTCCGAAGAACAGCGTGAGAAGCTACTCGAACAAAGTATCCTTGCTGAGAATGGAAAATATGCTTCATCTTTTGTTCAAACAATAGGGACCTTTTTGGAAGATGCTGGTGTCGACCGAACGGAAGTTTGGAAGCGTTGGTTGCGCGATTATATGTCTCGGCGTTTAAGAGGCATCCCTAGAGATGCTGGGACTGATGAGGTTTCTTCATGGGGATACCTGATTCCATATTTGGGGGACGGTGAACCGTCCCGGAAATCATGCCGCCGTCTTATGTGCAGCTGCGTCGGGTAACGAGCCTGTCATTTCATCATAGTAGACTCGCTCAAATTCCT
>NZ_JBIUWB010000016.1:0-3409 GCF_044743255.1 Glutamicibacter sp. NPDC087673 | reverse complement strand
TCCCTGTTAACCGGCTAATCCACGTTTTATACCCTTGAATTCCCCCGGAAACTCTTGACTTTCCAAAGGATGAGGTCGATGCTCATGTGTCATGAACACCCAGCAAGAGTTGGTTTTGTTGTCTTCACACGGAGCATGGAACCTCCATGGGTCGGCAGCAGCGAGGTTCTCCCAGGCTAATGATTACCTCGGCTATCTGAGTGACCGCAACTACTCGTCAGCCACGACACGAGCCTACGGTTATGACCTGTTGGCGTTCTGCCGCTGGCTACACGAACAAAATCTGACTATCGAAGCAGTTGACACCAACACGCTGATCAACTATCTGAAGTTCTGCAAGCAATCATCCGTACCAGGACGTCCAGGCCCGAATGTAATGACTTTAGACGGTCAAAGAGCCGATGGATATGCACCTGCAACGGTGAATCGCCGGATGGCAGCAGTGTCCGGGCTGTTCACATTCTTGGCGATGCGGGATCCGTGTCTACCCAATCCTATGCCGAAAGGTCAGGAGTCCCGTTGGGTATCTTCCGCCCAGCGTTCCGGGCTTCTGGGGCATCTGGCTACACCAGCTGCCAGGTCGCCGCTACGTGTTCGCGAACCCCGCCGGCTACCAAGATCCTTGGAATCTGACGAAGTCATTGCCCTGTTTCAAGGTCTGCGGACGTACCGGGATCGTGCCATGGCAGGGCTAATGCTCTATTGCGGGCTACGTGCTGGCGAGGTACTTGCCTTGCGGATACGCGATGTGGACATCGGTGGGCGGTGGCTACTAGTGCAGGGCAAAGGATCCAAGGAACGACGAGTTCCATTAGACGTGGACGTCGCCGGAGTCATCCAAACTTACCTGCTCGCTGAACGCCCGGAATCGGATGAGCAACGGCTATTTCTCGTTGCCAAAGGAGCCAACCGCGGCCTGCCCTTGACAGCAGCTGGCCTGCGTACGATCTTCCGGTACCACCGCGAAATTTCAGGGGTTCCTGACGGCCACCCACATGCATTGCGCCATACCTTCGGCAGTGCCTTAGCAGCTTCAGGGGTGGACCTGTCCATCATGAGAGAGCTTCTGGGGCATGCCCACGTGAACACGACCGCCCGCTACATCCACCTTGTTCCTGCCCACGTGAAATCAGAATACGATGCCGCGATCAACCGCCAAAAACAATCACATTGAACCGCCTCTGGATCTAGTTGGCGCTTACCGCACCTACTTATCCTCCACTCACCGCGGGTCGGAACCGTATTTTTCAGCAGCAAGAACGTTCATGCTCCGATATCCAGACCCATCGAAGTGGAGCCAAGAGCCGCTGGAGCGGCGGCTGGAGGCGAATAGCGGCACTAGAGCTTTCGTGCTTTATCTGATGGTCACCAAAAGGATCCGCGGCGACTTCCCGTATCTGCTTGAGCGGAAATTAGCCAACATCTTCGTTGAGGTCCAGGGAACTGATTACGAAGATGATCTCAGATTTTTCTCTGCTGAAGCCCGCAAGGTGGGGTTCAGCGAACGAGTCAGTGCGGCGATGACGACCAGCGTCATCGCTAAGATCCTGTTGCGGACTCAACAGCCACTTACACAGATCACGAGTGCTGATTTAGAGGAATTTGAAACTTGTTGCCGAACCCGAGAAGCCCAGACCGGCATGTCAGCCCGTCCATTACTCGTGCTGAGTTCTTCAACCCGCCAGGTCTTGTTCCATGCACACCTGCTTGCCAATCCACCTCTGAGCAGGACCCAGCGGGTACCGCTCAAGGATAGGGTCGGCGCAGTGAACGGTCCCTTTGCACAGTTTCTTCTGCGGTATTTGGAACGTAAGGAAGTGACCTGCACTAGGAAAACGGTCAGTAGCCTGGCAACACGATTAGCGCATTTCGGGCAGTTCGTCACCGAAGCAGATCCATCATTAGCTTCACCGGCTGAGCTAACTCGTTGTTCTCATATTGAACCGTATCTGGTGTCTTTGCCTCGAAGCCCCAATACGAAGAGCTCCGGCACGCTTTCCGTAGCGGAACAATCACGACGGGTCAGGGCTGCCGGTAACTTCTTACGTGAAATTACCGAGTGGGGATGGCCCGAAGCTCCTCCACGGCAGTTGTTCTTCCGTTCTGATGTTCCTAGGCTTCCTCGGCCACTGCCACGTCATTTGCCCCCGGATGCCGACCGGCTCCTAGCCCAAGAGCTCCTGGCCTCGGACTATCGTCAGGCTGCCGATGCGTTGCTGCTTCAACGAGCGTGCGGGTTGCGCATTGGCGAGTTGCTGGATTTGGAACTGGACTGTGTTCATGAGATTCCCGAGGCTGGGACTTGGCTGAAGATTCCGCTGGGAAAGATGAAGACCGAGCGTATGGTTCCGCTGGACCCGGACACCCTGGCTTTGGTTGATCGCATCATCGCAGAACGTTCGCCGGGCCAGCCTTTGGCTCATCCACGCACGGGGAAGCCCGCCCAGTTCCTTTTCACTCATCACGGACGCCGGTTGGGAGAAAGCGCTGTTCGGCTCGAACTAAACCGAGCTGCGCAAGCCGCCGGCCTGGGAAAGATCACTACTCACCAGCTTCGTCATACTTATGCGACTGCGTTGATCAATGCCGGGGTCACCCTCCAGTCCTTGATGGCTCTCTTGGGCCATGTCTCAGCGGAGATGAGTTTGCGCTATGCATCCTTATTCGATTCAACTGTCCGCACCGAATATGAGCGTGCTTTGGACTTGGCGAAGTCACGCATCGGATTACCTGACCTGAAAGAACACCGTTCGCCGCTTCCGTTGAGTGATGTTTCTGCTGGCTCTTGGCACGATACCGCGACAATTAAGTCACGGCTCGCTGGCGGGCATTGCCTGAGGTCCCCAGCCCAGCAGGCGTGCCAGTATGCGAATATATGCGAGCACTGTCCGAGCTTCCGCACTGAGGATTCGAATCTTCCAGTGCTTGAGGCACAGCGTAAGGACGCTCTGATTTTGGCGCAGGACGCAAAACGCCGAGGCTGGGACAGCGAGGTGCAACGGCATGAAGCATTGGTGACTCAATTGGATCGGCTCATCGAGAGGACACGCACGGCGTGAAGCGAAGCGAGTCTCAACGAGTTGTTGATAAGGCCCTGCTGACATTGCGAATGCAGGGACGTACGGTGACGTTTCGGGCGGTAGCTGAACTCGCTGGGCTTTCCCGTTCCACGCTCTATCGTTCTGCTGGGCTTCGTGAGCTGATCCAGGAGTGCCGAGAGGGATCCGCGCGGCTAGGTGACCGTGCGATTTTGCTTGGATCTCCTGCTCGGGTTGACGTGTTCGGTTCGGGTTCTTGGAATCGAGTGGGACCGCTCCTGCAAAGTGATGACCGGGCGTGCAACAGGGAGTGCAGAGAAAAATAGAATTAGCCGGATAAGGCGTAGCCTAGCTATTTTTTAGCCGGTTAA
>NZ_JBIUWB010000015.1:0-5790 GCF_044743255.1 Glutamicibacter sp. NPDC087673 | reverse complement strand
GTTAAACAGGTGAGGCCCCGGCACCAAACGGTACCAGGGCCTCAAACCATCTACTCAAGTTAAGTCCGGCGGTGACCTACTCTCCCACACCCTCACGAGTGCAGTACCATCGGCGCAGTGGGCCTTAGCTTCCGGGTTCGGTATGGGACCGGGCGTTTCCCCCACGCTATGACCGCCGTAACAATCACGAAGCACACAAACCAAAACGTTTCCTGGTCAGTGTTTTCCGGTGCTACAAAGTCTTGTAACTCATCTTGTATTTGCTGGCTAGAGGTTGTTGTCTCGTAACCGCATAGTGAACGCGAACAGCATTGAAATCATCAGTTCAAATATTGTTTTATTGTGTGTTGAAAGTCATCGGCCTATTAGTACAGGTCAGCTACACAAGTCTTTAGTCCTTGCTTCCACATCCTGCCTATCAACCCAGTGGTCTAGCTGGGGGCCTCTCACACTCAAGGTGCATGGAAATCTCATCTCGAAGCAGGCTTCCCGCTTAGATGCTTTCAGCGGTTATCCCTTCCAAACGTAGCTAATCAGCGATGCACTTGGCAGTACAACTGACACACCAGAGGTTCGTCCGTCCCGGTCCTCTCGTACTAAGGACAGCCCTTCTCAAATTTCCAACGCGCGCAGCGGATAGGGACCGAACTGTCTCACGACGTTCTAAACCCAGCTCGCGTACCGCTTTAATGGGCGAACAGCCCAACCCTTGGGACCTACTCCAGCCCCAGGATGCGACGAGCCGACATCGAGGTGCCAAACCATGCCGTCGATATGGACTCTTGGGCAAGATCAGCCTGTTATCCCCGAGGTACCTTTTATCCGTTGAGCGACGGCCCTTCCACGAGGTGCCGCCGGATCACTAGTCCCGACTTTCGTCCCTGCTCGAGCTGTCACTCTCACAGTCAAGCTCCCTTGTGCACTTACACTCGACACCTGATTGCCAACCAGGCTGAGGGAACCTTTGGGCGCCTCCGTTACATTTTAGGAGGCAACCGCCCCAGTTAAACTACCCATCAGGCACTGTCCCTGAACCAGATCATGGTCCGAAGTTAGGTGACCGGTACAGCCAGAGTGGTATTTCAACGATGACTCCACCTGAACTAGCGTCCAAGCTTCACAGTCTCCCACCTATCCTACACAAGCTGCACCGAACACCAATACCAAACTATAGTAAAGGTCTCGGGGTCTTTCCGTCCTGCTGCGCGTAACGAGCATCTTTACTCGTACTGCAATTTCGCCGAGTTCATGGTTGAGACAGCGGGGAAGTCGTTACTCCATTCGTGCAGGTCGGAACTTACCCGACAAGGAATTTCGCTACCTTAGGATGGTTATAGTTACCACCGCCGTTTACTGGGGCTTAAATTCTCAGCTTCGCATTACTGCTAACCAGTCCTCTTAACCTTCCAGCACCGGGCAGGAGTCAGTCCGTATACATCGTCTTGCGACTTCGCACGGACCTGTGTTTTTAGTAAACAGTCGCTTCCCCCTGGTCTCTGCGGCCCACACCCGCATCAGAGAAGCAAGTTCTCATCACGGGGCAGGCCCCCCTTCTTCCGAAGTTACGGGGGCATTTTGCCGAGTTCCTTAACCATGATTCTCTCGATCGCCTTAGTATTCTCTACCTGATCACCTGTGTCGGTTTGGGGTACGGGCGGACTTGGACCTCGCGCCGATGCTTTTCTAGGCAGCATAGGATCACCGAATCACCCCGAAAACGGGGCGCCTATCAGGTCTCAGAATATATGAGCGGCGGATTTGCCAACCACTCTTCCTACACCCTTGGACCAGGTCAATTCCATTGCCTGGCTCGGCTACCTTCCTGCGTCACACCTGTTAATACGCTGACCTCACTGCATCGGTTCCCACCACATCAACCAGCAAGATACCCGAAGGCACCAACAGCTAGCGTCAATCATGGTTAGCATCCACAGCTCAGTATGGGCGGTCCTTCGCCGGTACGGGAATATCAACCCGTTGTCCATCGACTACGCCTGTCGGCCTCGCCTTAGGTCCCGACTAACCCAGGGCAGATTAGCTTAACCCTGGAACCCTTGATCATTCGGCGGACGGGTTTCTCACCCGTCATTCGCTACTCATGCCTGCATTCTCACTCGTGTGGCCTCCACCGCTGGTTTACACCGCGACTTCACCGTCCACACGACGCTCCCCTACCCATCCAAACACCCAATCGAAACCAGGTTAATATTTGAATGACGCAACTTCGGCGGTGTGCTTGAGCCCCGCTACATTATCGGCGCGGAATCACTTGACCAGTGAGCTATTACGCACTCTTTCAAGGGTGGCTGCTTCTAAGCCAACCTCCTGGTTGTCACAGCAACTCCACATCCTTTTCCACTTAGCACACGCTTAGGGGCCTTAGTTGGCGTTCTGGGCTGTTTCCCTCTCGACTATGAAGCTTATCCCCCACAGTCTCACTGCTGCGCTCTCACTTGCCGGCATTCGGAGTTTGGCTAAGGTCAGTAACCTTGTAGGGCCCATCGCCTATCCAGTAGCTCTACCTCCAGCAAGAAACACGCAACGCTGCACCTAAATGCATTTCGGGGAGAACCAGCTATCACGAAGTTTGATTGGCCTTTCACCCCTACCCACAGCTCATCCCCTCCATTTTCAACTGAAGTGGGTTCGGTCCTCCACACGCTCTTACACGCGCTTCAACCTGGCCATGGGTAGATCACTTCGCTTCGGGTCTAGATCACGCCACTCAAACGCCCTATTCAGACTCGCTTTCGCTACGGCTTCCCCACACGGGTTAACCTCGCGACGTAACACTAACTCGCAGGCTCATTCTTCAAAAGGCACGCCATCACCAGGGAACAAGTCCCCAGCTCTAACGGATTGTAAGCGCACGGTTTCAGGTACTATTTCACTCCCCTCCCGGGGTACTTTTCACCATTCCCTCACGGTACTGATTCACTATCGGTCATCAAGTAGTATTCAGGCTTACCAGGTGGTCCTGGCAGATTCACACAAGGTTTCACGGGCCCCGTGCTACTCGGGTATCAACACTAGAACGGCAGACACGCATTACACCTACGGGACTATCACCCTCTATGGTCCGGCATTCCAACCGATTCACCTATACGCCTGCACCTCATCCCACCAGCAAGATAGCGCTGGTACATGTCAACCCCACAACCCCGGTGATGCAACGCCTATCCGCTATCACACACCAACCGGTTTAGCCCCATCCGCGTTCGCTCGCCACTACTAACGGAATCACTGTTGTTTTCTCTTCCTGCGGGTACTGAGATGTTTCACTTCCCCGCGTTCCCTCCACACAGCCTATACATTCAGCTGCAGGTCACACCACATAACATGGTGCGGGGTTCCCCCATTCGGAAATCCTGGTCTCAACGTCCGGTTATCGACTCCACCAGGCTTATCGCAGATTCCCACGTCCTTCATCGGCTCTTGATGCCAAGGCATCCACCGTGCGCCCTTAAAAACTTCAACACAACATCAAAGTCAAAAGATATGAGCAATAAAACAATCTAACAAAATCACGCAGACAAGACTCCAACACCAGGCAATCCAAGGAAAAGGACTACCCAGCTCATCTCATCTGCAAGATGCTCGCGTTCACTATACAGTTCCCAAACAACAACCCCGCACCCCCGCAACAACACCCCAAAACCAACACCAACCAAAGGCCAGCATCAATCCAACAGGACATCCTTGCAGCAAACACAGGACAAACACCGAAACACCAAGAACCCCTCACCCAAGCGAACACCACCAGGACCCTCCCCACAGGAAGAACCCCGGCAACCATTCACCAGGAAAGGAGGCTTGTTGCCTCAAAACCCAACAGCATGCCAAACCATACAAACCACACAACACCCACACACCGCATTCCAGCACCGCAAGAAGAAAACCCCCTGCAATGCGTACTAGCAGATGCCCAAGCACCACGCGGCCACAGCCAATACCCCGCACCAGCATCAGCCAGCACGTTTTCCGGTATTGAGTCCATTGATATTCCACCCATGAGCAACCCACCCGGACAACACTCGTGTCCAGCATGGGCAACCAATAATGGTTAGCTCCTTAGAAAGGAGGTGATCCAGCCGCACCTTCCGGTACGGCTACCTTGTTACGACTTAGTCCCAATCGCCAGTCCCACCTTCGACGACTCCCCCCACACAAGGTGGTTAGGCCATCGGCTTCGGGTGTTACCAACTTTCGTGACTTGACGGGCGGTGTGTACAAGGCCCGGGAACGTATTCACCGCAGCGTTGCTGATCTGCGATTACTAGCGACTCCGACTTCATGGGGTCGAGTTGCAGACCCCAATCCGAACTGAGACCGGCTTTTAGGGATTAGCTCCACCTCACAGTATCGCAACCCATTGTACCGGCCATTGTAGCATGCGTGAAGCCCAAGACATAAGGGGCATGATGATTTGACGTCATCCCCACCTTCCTCCGAGTTGACCCCGGCAGTCTCCCATGAGTCCCCACCTTTACGTGCTGGCAACATGGAACGAGGGTTGCGCTCGTTGCGGGACTTAACCCAACATCTCACGACACGAGCTGACGACAACCATGCACCACCTGTGAACCAGCCCCGAAGGGAAACCCCATCTCTGAGGCGGTCTGGCACATGTCAAGCCTTGGTAAGGTTCTTCGCGTTGCATCGAATTAATCCGCATGCTCCGCCGCTTGTGCGGGCCCCCGTCAATTCCTTTGAGTTTTAGCCTTGCGGCCGTACTCCCCAGGCGGGGCACTTAATGCGTTAGCTACGGCGCGGAAAACGTGGAATGTCCCCCACACCTAGTGCCCAACGTTTACGGCATGGACTACCAGGGTATCTAATCCTGTTCGCTCCCCATGCTTTCGCTCCTCAGCGTCAGTAAATGCCCAGAGACCTGCCTTCGCCATCGGTGTTCCTCCTGATATCTGCGCATTTCACCGCTACACCAGGAATTCCAGTCTCCCCTACATCACTCTAGTCTGCCCGTACCCACCGCAGATCCGAGGTTGAGCCTCGGACTTTCACGGCAGACGCGACAAACCGCCTACGAGCTCTTTACGCCCAATAAATCCGGATAACGCTTGCGCCCTACGTATTACCGCGGCTGCTGGCACGTAGTTAGCCGGCGCTTCTTCTGCAGGTACCGTCACTTTCGCTTCTTCCCTACTGAAAGAGGTTTACAACCCGAAGGCCGTCATCCCTCACGCGGCGTCGCTGCATCAGGCTTTCGCCCATTGTGCAATATTCCCCACTGCTGCCTCCCGTAGGAGTCTGGGCCGTGTCTCAGTCCCAGTGTGGCCGGTCACCCTCTCAGGCCGGCTACCCGTCGTCGCCTTGGTGAGCCATTACCTCACCAACAAGCTGATAGGCCGCGAGTCCATCCCCCACCGATAAATCTTTCCACCAACAACCATGCGGTCAAAGGTAATATCCGGTATTAGACCCAGTTTCCCGGGCTTATCCCAGAGTCGGGGGCAGGTTACTCACGTGTTACTCACCCGTTCGCCACTAATCCACCCAGCAAGCTGGGCTTCATCGTTCGACTTGCATGTGTTAAGCACGCCGCCAGCGTTCATCCTGAGCCAGGATCAAACTCTCCATAAAAAAATAAAAAGCCACCGGCAACCCCTTGGAAAATAAGGGCGAAGCCAATGAAGTCCTGGCGAATAATAAAACACTCAAGAACACTGCACGGGGGTGCAATGCCTCAAGCAAATGTTATGTATTCACCAAATAAAAATATTCGGTATCAACAAACTTGGCACACTATTGAGTTCTCAAACAACAAACACT
>NZ_JBIUWB010000014.1:5075-6203 GCF_044743255.1 Glutamicibacter sp. NPDC087673 | reverse complement strand
AATGTTATGTATTCACCAAATAAAAATATTCGGTATCAACAAACTTGGCACACTATTGAGTTCTCAAACAACAAACACTCTCGACACCACAACCACCAATCCTTCGATGACTGCTTCGCTCCGGAGCAACTTTTCCAACTTACCAGAGTTCCTGATCCGATCAAAATCGGCGGAAAACCTTCAGTGAAAAGTGATTGGCTGCCGGGTAAACAAACGGTAGATTCCGTGTTGTTTCCGTTCCGGCAACAGATAAAAACTATACACAGGTTTTCAGGGCTCCGCAAATCGGCAGGGCACTTTTGACAGTGATCGTGGTTACACTGTGGTGGCATAATCCGCGGGCGTACTCTGACGCCCTGACAGTTGAACAAATCTGCAGCGGAATCGCGACTGCTTTGCTCCTGCGGTTTACAGGATCTCTGTACGTTTATGGAGCGTATCCAGGAAGACGAACTTCTTCATTGCCCACCATCGGAAGATCATCCCAAGTAACGTCCCGATAATTGGTCCGGCGATAAAGTCGGCGATCTCCTGGACGATAAAAGAAACGTGCGGTTCCGTGATTCCAAAGATCCAACGGGATACATAAACCGGCGCCGCAGTAATTCCAATAGCTACCGTAGACATGCCGACGAATTTGATGAACTGAATACGTTTGAGGCCGTGGGCGACATCCCCAAAGGTAAACCGTCTCGAGAGGTAGTAGGAAACTACCGTGGCCGCTGCATTAGCGATAAGAAAAGCTGAAGTTGGATGCGCCCCCAGAATCGTGAACTTCAATCCGTAATTCACTGCCAAGGTCAGGAGGAAGCAGAATCCTCCTATGCCCAGGAAGTACAGAGCTCTCTTTCGTTCCCGATACTGTTTTGGGCGCGATGGATCCCGTGCGCCTTCATCGCTAAATGCTTTGGCTCTGCCACTCATGGATCAAGCATAGACATCCCAGGATCGGCGAATAGAAAATTGAAACTTAATCAGGGCGGTTCTTAGTTATCCATATGGGTCACCTTGCACAGCATGCTCAGATTGAAGCTCATGAGCTTCCAGCGATGTATGAGTCGGACATTTTCGTGGCAGCGTCCAATGGCCAGGATGGGGGCAATGAGTTGTTATGCCCTGCGGCTCAAC
>NZ_JBIUWB010000014.1:0-4977 GCF_044743255.1 Glutamicibacter sp. NPDC087673 | reverse complement strand
TCGGGCTCAACGGGCTCAACGGGCTCAACGGGCTCAACGGGCTCAACGGGCTCAACGGGCTCAACGGGCTCAACGGGCTCAACGGGCTCAACGGGCTCAACGGGCAGTTTCCCCTCACCCGCGCTAGACCTGCAACTCTGCGCCGTTACATTACTGACGGATTACCCTGCTTAAGGAGGTATCAGCGGAAGCCGCTGTCGGTTCCGTAGAATCCTCGGTTTTTGGGCATAAAAAAATCGCGAAACATAAGTTTCGCGATTTTTGCTTTGGTGACCCCAACGGGATTCGAACCCGTGTTGCCGCCGTGAGAGGGCGGAGTACTAGGCCGCTATACGATGGGGCCGTATGCTGAAGATTAATCTTCAGCTCACCAAATCTCTTTGGTGAAGCGCTGGGATACCAGGACTCGAACCTAGAATGACGGAACCAGAAACCGTTGTGTTGCCAATTACACCATATCCCAATGTGACTTGGTATTCATTTGCTTCAGCAGCCGAAGCTGATCTGCGCTGAACGCCTTAGCACGAGATATAACTATACCTAAAAAATTCACGGATCGCACATCCTGGGGCAATATCCTCGAGTGATCTGCAGCTCGTTTATTGAAATGCCTGTAACAGACCTGAGCTTCGCTACACGTCAGCCGATAAATTGCCGCCGAAGGAGGCAGGTCCACTTGACCTGTCACTGCGTGCTGAGACGACTGCTTAATGCAAAAGAGGGAACCGAAGTTCCCCCTTAGCTGTGTGTCGGGATAACAGGATTCGAACCTGCGACCTCGTCGTCCCGAACGACGCGCGCTACCAAGCTGCGCTATATCCCGTGGTTACAACCATTTCACTATACACCCTGCAGAATTCTCATCAATGCCCGGCATAGCTACTCTTTTCTTTGCCGCCAAGTCCTTAGCCGGGCCTCGCAGCTTAAGACCATTAGATAGCTTTCCCAGGATTCAAGATATTCAACGGGTCCAAAAGGTTCTTGATCTGCTGTTGGAGTTCGATCACTTCTGTTGCTTGTTCCCATTGCAACCAATCTTTTTTGATCAGCCCGACACCGTGTTCGCCAGTAATTGTGCCGCCCAGTTCCAGTGCAATACGTACGGAGCTTTCAACTGCACGGTCAAGCCTCGCTAGTGGCTCGTTGCCGTCTTCCGGTTCTACAGAAAACGTCGGATGCAGATTGCCATCCCCTACATGCGAAATCATCCGCATGTTTACGTTTTCGTCCCGCGCAGCCCGTTGAACGCGGTGCACGTATTCAAGCATCTTGCTTTTCGGAATCGCGACATCCTCTCCAGTCCGGTAAGCATCGTCTTTAGTATCACCCCGGCTGGTTCGGCGCATTTCGATCAGTTGCGTAGCACTCGGATCTGCCGAATTGCTTAGCTGGGCATTGCGGTCTGCGAAAACACTGCGGAGAGCGGTTTCTTCACGCTCGGCGCCATAGCCATCCAGTCGAGCCAAGAGCATGGCACCGCCGTGACCTGCGTAATTCGTCGAGTACTGTTCATCAAGAATGAGCAGAGTCGAATGATCAATGAGTTCCAAAATGGCAGGCTGAATTCTGGCTTTGGCAATCAGTTGAACGCCCTCGACTGCTTCTTCCAGGCTGGGGAACAATAGAGCTATGTCTCGCTCGTCTACCGGGAGATAGCGCAATCGGAGAACTGCGCGAACGACAACGCCCAGCGTGCCCTCTGACCCTGTGAAAAGTGCGGCGAGATCATACCCTGCTACACCCTTAAACGTATTCTTGCCAACGCGGATTAGTCGGCCGTCTGCCAATACTACGTCTAGGGAGAGCACTGCTTCTCGGGTCACGCCATACTTCGCGCACCGCAGGCCTCCCGCGTTGGTTGCGATGTTGCCGCCAATTGTAGACATCTTGTAGCTAGCAGGATCCGGGGCGTACATGAGGCCGAATTCGGAAACGGCTTCGTTCAGCTGATGATTGATGACGCCAGGTTCAACCACAGCGACCTCATCTTCCGGGCGGATCTCTAGGATTCTATTCATCTTGCTCAAGTTCAAGACGACGGCATCACCTAGTACGTGTACACCACCAGAAACACCTGTGCCGGCACCGCGGCTAATGACCGGTACCTTGTATTCGCTAGCCAAGCGTAGAACGTGTTGTACATCCGCTACGGAACTGGCGAAAACCACGGCCAGCGGTTCAATGGGATCCCCCGACAACTGACCGAAGTCTCTAGAGTTTTCTCGAAGCAGCGGGCCCGCTGTTTCAATGGCATTCTCTGGTAATGCCGCGCTGAGGGCATCTAGAAATCCGGCATGGGAAGCGGCCATCTTTATCTCCACGGATCGTTGCGTGCAAGTATTTACCTGAGACTACGGCTTTTGAGGGTCTTTGCCGAACTTGATGACTTGGCAATTTACTAGTAGCTCGGTTCAAAACTGCGTTTGCACCCTCATGGCCAGCCAGTCCGGGGCCGGCATACGTCATTGCCCTATTATTTATCGGGCTAAGACCGTTCAGCTGCTGCATTTTCTTTCGATTGCGCTGCTTGGATTTCTGCTTGAAGAGCTTTTCCTCTGACGAATAGTCGATAACAGACGCCCAGGATTGCCACCCAGATTAGACCGGTAATGAGTGCACTACGCGTATCCGGAATAATGCCGATTAAGATGATCACGAAGATCATGAAGGCCAGCGCCAAGTAGCTACCCACTGGCCAAAGCGGAACTGGGAATGCAGATGGTTCAAGATTATCTCTGTCTATCCGGTGCTTCATCCGAATATGAGAGATCAGGATCATCGACCAAACAACGACGGTGGCGAAAGTAGCCAATGCAGCAATGAGGAAGAAGATCTCATCTTCGAACCAGATGTTCAGCACTACACCAATAAGCAATGCGCCGATCATCGATAGTGAAGTCACCCATGGGACCCCGTTAGCCGTGGTCTTCGTGAATACCTGTGGCGCCTGGCCTTGTTTGGCCATACCGTGAATCATGCGTCCCGCGCCGAAGATGTCTGCGTTGATTGCTGAGAGTGCCGCAGTGATGACGATGAAGTTCAGGACATTTGCTGCTGACGAGAAGCCGATGCTGGAGAAGATCGAAACGAATGGACTTTCACTACCATCAATCGTGTTCCACGGCTGAATGCACATGATGACACCGAGCGTGAGTACGTAGAACAGCAAGATGCGCACTGGCACAGAGTTAATTGCCTGCGGAATGACTTTACGCGGGTTTTGCGCTTCACCAGCGGTAATGCCGATCACTTCGGTGCCGCCGAAGGCAAACATGACAATGGTCAGGGAAGCGAGAATGCCCCAGACACCATGCGGCATGAAGCCGTCGCCAGCAAAGAGATTGGATAGACCTGCAGCTCCTTCGCTTTGGTTGCCCAACCCGAAGACGATTACGAGAACGCCACCAGCGATCATTGCCATGATAGCGACGACCTTGATCAAGGAGAACCAAAATTCCAGTTCGCCGAAGACTTTGACCGAGAGCAGGTTCACGGCGGCAATGAAGAAAACAACTGCCAGGATCCAGATCCATCGTTCGACGTTGGGAAACCAGAAACCCATATATACGCCAAAAGCCGTCACGTCAGCCAGGGCCACCACAAACATTTCAAACGTGTAGGTCCACCCGGTTGCAAAGCCAGCAAAGCGTCCAACGAATTCAGTGGCATAGCTTCCGAATGAGCCGGAGGTCGGATTGCGGACTGCCATTTCTCCCAACGCACGCATCACCATGAACACCACTGCCCCACCGAGTATGTATGCCAACAGCACCGCTGGCCCAGCCATTTGAATGGCGCTTGCGGAACCATAGAACAAGCCTGTGCCAATAGCAGACCCTAGAGCGATAAACCTGATGTGCCGTGTGCTTAAACCACGTTTCAAGTTTTGACTTGTCTGGCTAGTACGCATGCTGCTCCTCCGATATTCCTAACTGCATCAGAGGTTTGCCGCTCACTTTTCATGGTGTGCTTCAACCCCGACATCCATGTAATCGCAGTCACACGCATCTTGGAGTGGGGAAAAAGACAAGATAGTCCGGTACCTCAGACTCTTGGTGAAAAGAAGCTGAGATACCGGACGGCAATTCTTCCAACGGGTATCTCGGGACAGCGTGATGGGCATTCTGGAATTTGGACCACTCGCGAGCTGTCGATAGTAGTACACATCCCGGCATGCAACGCAGTCAGATACTCGTGAATCCAATTGAAGGATCATGCTGCGCGATCCTCACCAACGACCTTGAGAATGCTTAAATGTGCTTGCGCAATCCCTCGATATCGAGGCAGGATTCCGATACGGCTGGCTTCAACGTGCTGCACGTCAGTGGTCAGCAGCCACGCCCGCCTGTGTCCGTCATGTTGTCCACCAGAAGTCAAAGCATCTACTGTCCGTAAGCGTCCGCGTCTTCAGAAACATGACACCGGTGCCTTCAGGCGGTGGATGACAGTATCTATTGCTTTCAAGTCTTTCCAAGACGAGGTCCACAATGACGTTCATTGGCCTGACCCGGTGAATTCTCGCAGTCTTGGTTCCCTTGGTCGGTCGAATCCCCTTACGCCGAGACCTATGGTTGCCAGTTGCTCTCACCATTGCACGCCGGCAGGTGAATGTGGTGCAACTGCGGGAATCGTCTTCCGAAACGGAGCTGTCGCCTTGGTGCCTGAAACTCAAATTACGCAGTCGACCAGCTGGCATTTTTAGTCGATACCCGTCAGGGAACAAATATGGCTCAGCAAGGCTGGCTGGGCCGACAACCTGATCTTCAATTTGGATAAGAACTCCAGTGAATAATTCTCGGGTAACCTGGCCCTCGTCATCCGGTGCAAGCAACTGAGCTCGCCGGCAACCTTGGCCAACACAAATACCCTGGACGCACTGGTCGTTAAAGCAGGAGGGGAGGAGGAACCAAGCAGCACCAGCTGCCCAATTCCCCCTCCCCCTCTCGTTAAACAGGTGAGGCCCCGGCACCAAACGGT
>NZ_JBIUWB010000013.1:0-9599 GCF_044743255.1 Glutamicibacter sp. NPDC087673 | reverse complement strand
TGCAATGCCTCAAGCAAATGTTATGTATTCACCAAATAAAAATATTCGGTATCAACAAACTTGGCACACTATTGAGTTCTCAAACAACAAACACTTACCGGTTCTTTACCCACCATTCCAGGCGGTAATTTCGTCCAGCGTTATATTCATATTCTATAACTTCGAATTCCTGAAAGTCAAATCCATTGTTTGTGATTTGAACCAGTATTCCCAGTTCCCATTCTTTTCAATTGTTGCCCACAAGACTGTGGAAAAACCTTGATTTTCTGGGGTTCTGCCGCCGTTTCACATCCGGTTATTTCTTCCGTTTTGTTCTCGGCGACAAGGAAAAACTATACACAGGTTTTGGGGGTCCTGCAAATCGGGTGGGTGGTTTTTGACGGTGACCGTGCACACTTAATTCCGGAGCGCCGATTAAAGCCCGGGTTCATGCGGTTCGGTGCTCGCAAAAATCTGTAAAACGCATAAAAATTCGTCTTAAAAGCCGGTAGCCGACCACCTCAGTGGCCGGCTACCGCGATTCAGCTAGTCCTCGACGATCTCTGCGTCAATGACTCTAGGATCATCCAGGGGCAGAGAGCTTGGCGCCACCGTGGGAATGCCGGCGAAGGCCACTGCCGCATTCTCGATCACGCGCTTGGCCATATATCGATTGCCTACGCCACCGATGGCCGCGCCGACCCCAAACGGAACCAAACGGCCGATGGTGCTAGCCGCTTGGGTGCCAATGATCTTGCGCAGGAACTTCTTCTGCATGGTGCGCTGCATTGCAGAGTAGATGCTCGTGGACCTGCTGGCACCGAAGGACTTGGCCCATCCCTGGATTGGACCCCCACCGCGACCTGCGGCCTGGGAAGTCAATCCGGCAATCATCGAGCTGCCCTCATCGCCCATCATGATGCCCATGACCAGGACTCGTGATCGATCCGGATCGTCGATGGCTATGCCGTGCAGCTCTGCCAGGCTTTGCGCATACAGCGCCGAGGCTTCCAGGAAGCCCAGGGTCGCAGCTATGGATAGGCCCAGGGCGATACCGGTACCAACAGCGGGAACGGCTGCGGTTCCACCCACGGCTGCACCGGAACCGGTAACTACGCGCAGGTAATCGCGCTCGACAATAGCTGCCAGCTGGGCAGTAGTAGCGTCAGGGTGCTTTTTGCGCAGCCTCTTGATGTAGGCAAGCACCAGCGGGCGCTGCACGCCGATGCCCTTCATGATGGCGTCCTGCACGCCGGAGCGCGGCTTTCCATCTTTGCCAATCAAAGTCATTGAAATCGGATCGTTTTTCATGATGGCTCCAGCTTAACCGCAAGACCCTGAGAGTTACCTTGGGCTTTGCGCTTTCAAGCAAGCGTCTTGAAAAATTCCTTGAAACTCCCCGACGCTGGTGCAAGAGTTGGCCTATGAAGAACGCTCAGGCCAAACGGTATAACCACGCCTTGAAAAGCGCCGGGATCTCGGAGCATCCGGTCGCGCTGCTCGATCTGGATGCCTTCGATTCCAACGTGATCGCCCTGCGCGAACGGGCCGGAGGTGTGCCGATTCGCATCGCGTCCAAATCCCTGCGTGTACGCAAGGCATTGGAACGGGTCCTGGATGAGCCCGGTTTCCGCGGCGTTCTCTGCTTCACCTTGGCCGAAGCATTATGGCTGGCCAGCCATGGCTTGAAGGACTTGGTGGTTGCCTACCCGCAAACCGATGCCGAAGCGATCAGCCGGTGGGCCGCCAGCGAACAGGCACGCGAAGAGGTAACGCTCATGGTGGATACCCAAGAGCAGTTGGATTTGATCGACAGGATCGCACCGGGGCACGGGCCGCTGAAGGTCGCCCTGGAACTGGATGCTGCCTATTACCCCAGCAGCAACCTCCGTATCGGCGCCGCGCGTTCTCCGCTGACCCGGCCGGAACAGGTCGCCGAGCTGGCCGCCCAGGTGCACCGCCGGCGCAACTTCATCTTGGACGGGCTGATGGGCTACGAATCCCAAATCGCTTCGGTCCCCGATGGGGGTTTCAGCCCCAGGGCACTGATCGCCCGCAAGCTGCGCCAAGCCAGCGCCGCCGAATTGGCGGACCGCCGGGCCGAAACCGTGGAATTGGTACGGGAGCTCGGCGACCTGCGGTTTGTAAATGCCGGAGGTACCGGTTCGGTAGAAAGCACCATCCAAGAACCAGCGGTAACCGAAATCGCCGCGGGCTCAGGATTATTCGCGCCCGCGCTCTTCGATTCCTACCGCGCATTCCGCCCCACCCCTGCCCTGTACCTGGGATTCCCGGTAGTCCGCCGTCCCGATGAGCGAACGGTCACCATCCTTGGTGGCGGTTGGGCCGCATCGGGCCCAGCCGGCAAGGACCGCTTGCCCACCATCGAGCATCCCAAGAAGCTTCGCTACCTGGCCATGGAAGGAGCCGGCGAAGTGCAGACTCCGCTCACTGGCCCGTCGGCGCACCGCATTGCCATAGGCGATACCGTGTGGCTGCGCCATGCCAAGTCCGGCGAACCGGCCGAACGCGTTAATAAGGCGGCGGTGTACTCCAAGGGCAGGATCGTCGAACAATGGCCTACTTACCGTGGAGAAGGGAAAGCATTCCTGTGAGTACTTTCAGGAATTTCGCACGCACCGTGGTCTCCCACCCAGCAGCTGTCCATTCTCCGCGCAGCATCGCAGAATTAGCGCAGAGCCTGGAGCAGGCCGCCGACCAGCACCAGCCGGTGCGCACCGTCGGCGCAGGCCATTCCTTCACTCCGCTGGCAGATACCGACGGGATCTTGCTGAATCTGGATGGCTTTCGCGGCATCGAGGAAGTCGACGCTCGCACCCACGAGGTGACGTTCCGCGCCGGAACCCGGCTCTGGCAGATCCCCGCCCTGCTCAGGCCCTTCAACCTCGCGTTGGAGAATATGGGAGATATCGACAAGCAGTCGGTCGCTGGAGCAATCAGCACCGGCACCCACGGCACGGGCCTGGAATTCAGCGGATTCAGCGCAACGGTCACCGGAGTGCAGCTCATGCTGGCCGATGGGACCCATCTCCGCGCCAGCGCGCAGGAGAATAGCGAATTGTTCGAGGCGTCCCGGCTTGGCCTGGGAGTACTGGGGGTACTCACCCACGTCCGGCTGCGGTGCGTTCCCTACTACATGATGCGTGCGGCCGAATCCATCGAACCCATCGGGCAGATCGCCGAAAGCTTTGTTGATCGTGCCCGGCAAGAAGACCATCTGGAATTCTTCTGGTTCCCGGGCACCAGCAAAGCCCAGGTGAAGATCAACACCCGGCTCGACGGCCAGGTCCCTGCCGATCAGCCGCCTGCGGCGGCCCGCTGGCTGAACAATGAACTGCTCTCCAATGGCGCGTTGCAGCTGCTCAGCTCGCTGAGCGCAGCGGTCCCCCGGACCACTGCCAAATTGAATGAGGTGGCTTGCGCGGCCCTGCCGGAGCGCAGCAGCATCGCGCCATGGAATGAAGCTTTCACCAGTGCGCGACGGGTGCGCTTCACCGAGATGGAGTATGCGCTGCCGCTAGCTGGCTTCGATGAAGCTTTCGCGAAGGTGCGAGCGTATTTCAGGCGTTCGGGAATTGGAGTTTCCTTCCCTGTCGAGGTGCGTACCGCGGCCGAGGACTCCACCTGGTTGGGTACCGCCAGCGGCAGGCAGACAGCATACATTGCCGTGCACCGCTACATTCGGGATAAGGCTCCGGGATACTTCCCGGCCATGGAAGAGATCTTCCGTTCTTTGGGCGGCCGGCCGCATTGGGGCAAGGAACATAGCCTGCAAGCAGCGGATTTGGCGCAGCTCTACCCGAAATTCAGCGATTTCACGAGGGTGCGCCAAACTGCCGATCCGGAGGGACGATTCCTCAATCCTTATCTGCGGGGTTTGCTCGGCATCTAGAACTGGACATCGGTCCAGATCAGCGGGCTTGATGCTTGCACCAAGTCCGGCACCGTTCCTGGCAGGGGCTGGGAACTGCTTGGCGGATGCTCCTGGATGCGGCCCTGGCCCAATACCTGCCAAGTTGCGCTGGGGACCAGGTAGCTTCCGGAATCATTCAAAGCGTTCGCGCGCTTGAGCCCCTGGAGGAATGGTTCAACGCGATCTGCCGCGTTCTCCTGCAAGCCAAGTGCGCCGGCGATGACATAGCGGTCTTCGCCGACTCCTTCTGCTTGCTCGCCCTCATCGGTGCGAACGTAGTCCTCTCCGGACAGGTAGCCGGTGAGAACCTTCAACTCATCAGCCTGGCGTGCCTTGGCGAATTCCTGGTCCTGCGCATCTGGCTGGGTTTGGGTCGCAAGAATATGCACCGGCTCGCCACGGTATTGGATGGGAATGTCCCACAGCCCGGTGCTCATCACCGGAATGGAGGCGGCCAGCACACCAGAGAAGTCGGTGTGGTGCATCATGTCGTTGGCAACGTCCTGCCACTTGAGCTGGGAAACGCTGGTGACCTGGTCTTGTGCAATCGGGTACTTCGATAGCACGACAATCGAACCCTGCTCGGCGAATGCAGCCTGGCCCCACGCATCCTCGGCGCCGCCGATGACGCCATCAGCGTTCAGATCGGCACCGCTTTGCAGGCCCTTGGAGCCCACGGCCAGGTAGGAATACCCGTATTCCACATCGGCGCGGGCATCGTCGGGATTGTTCAGATACTGGTCGTTCAGTGCATCAACCGCGTCCTGGGTGGCGTCCATATCTGTCAGCACCACCACGTCCGCATTGGCGCTGCTGATCTTGTCTGCAACCTGCGCCGCCTGGCGGTCGGATCCGCGCATCAGGTTCGCGGGCAGCTCCTGGGGGGTTTCGCCGCTGAGATTTGCCTGGATGGTTGCCACGCGAAGCGAGGTCTCGGAAAGCTGCGCTGCGCTGGCACCCGCCGAGTCGCCAGGGCCAGTGGGTGCAGCAAAAGCGCCGGTTGAGGGGAACATCAAAAGTGCCCCTAGACCCAGACTTGCTGTTCCGACTAATAACTTGCGCACTCAACCACCCTACGACGTTCGGCTACCGCTTGCCACCACCTTTACCGGATTGTAATGCCGCAGCCGCGGCGGCCTTCTTGTTCGCAGAAAGGACCTCGTCCATATAAGGAGCACGCACATGCATCGAGACACGGGCATCCACCAGGCACACACCACGGGCTCCGGCATCCACCCACTGCTGGACCCCGGCGAGGTCTTCGAGCGTGTCAACGCGGATTCCAGTGGCTCCCATGGCCTTGGCGATACCGGCGAAATCCACCGTCGGGATCAGCATCGGGTCTTCGTGCAGGCCGACGGATCCGTACTGGTGGATTTCCGCTCCGTACGCGGAGTCGTTGTAGATGACGATTACGCCACTCTCCACGGTGCGAACGATCGATTCGAGGTCCGCCAGGCCCATCAGGAAGCCGCCATCGCCGGCGGCCAGCACGACCGTGCGCCCCTGCGCCGCTGGGCCTGCGCCCACCATGGAAGCGATGCCCAGGCCGATGGACTGGTACGCGGTGCCCACGCAGCTCAAGGAGCGTGCACCGGTGGTCGACCAGTACATGGGCCCCCAGCCGATGAAGTGGCCGCCGTCTTGCACCAGCACGCGATTGGCCGGCAGGATCTTCTCCAGTTCGCTGGCCACGCGGCGCGGATCAAGCTGCCCGTCGGCGGCTAGGTCGTCACCGGCCGGACGGGTGCGCAGGTTGGACAGGTCCAGGCTTGAACGCCATCCGCCCTGCGCCTGCTCCACCGCACCGAGCAGGTCCGCGGCGGCCAGGGTCGCATCGGCGGTGGCGAAATAGTCCACGCGCGGGTTGGTGGCGGCGCACCCCAGGTCGATCTGGATCAAGCTGGCATCCTGCGCGACCAGATCGCCAAAACGCATGGTGAACTGGTTCAACGAGGCGCCGAGCACCAATACCGTATCGGCCTGCGCGATGATGCGGGCGTTGGCCTCGGTGGAGAAGCCTCCGGTGATGCCCAAATCGAACTCGTAGTCCAGCAGGTCGCGGGCCAGCAACGTACCCGAGGTGGTGGCGTCCAGCTTCTGCGCCAGCGACTGGACCTGCGCGGCGGCATCGATCGCGCCGCGGCCATAGAGGATGTGGGTGCGCTGCGAGGCGTTGAGCTTTCCAGCGATCTGCTCCAGCTGGGTGGAGTTCAGCTGCGGTGCCGGAGGGGTGCTGCGCAGGGAGGCGAAATCAGGCAGCTGCTCTTTGAGCGAATCCACCGCGGCCAAATCATAAGGGATCGCCAAAACAACCGGCATCTGTTCGCGCAACGCCCGGGCGGCCGCCTCCAGAGCAGTGGCACCCGGGTTGTCGCGGTCAACGACGTAGCGCGGCGCTCGCACTGCTGTGTCGATCGCGGCCTGGTCGACGTCCCAGCCACGCAGGCCGGAAGTTGGCGCGTCGCCGGTGACGAACAGCAGCGGGGTCCGGGCCGCGGCGGCTTCAGCCAGTGCGGTGATGGTGTTGGTGTAGCCGGCACCGTAAGTGGTGGAGGCGATGGCCAGCTTATTGGAGATGCGGAAGTAGGCGTCGGCGGCCGAAACGGCGGCCGATTCGTGGCGCACGGCGGTGTAGTCGAAGCCTGCACGCACTGCGGCGTCGAGGAAGTGGGCATTGCCGTTGCCCATCAATCCGAAGATCCGCGGGGCCAGCGGCTTAAGGGCGTGGGCAATGGCAGCTGAAACGCTAGACATTATGGACTCTTTTCAAGAAATCGTGCTGAAGAAATTCCATATATGTCTGCCGTTACCGGTTGCTGGACCGCAACGGGTATCGCCCCTTTTGAGAGCGCCGGAACCTGGCGGGGCCATGTTCCTGACTCACTGATGATAAGGCAGGAACCGCGCCTGGCGCTAGGCCGCTAGTGCGCCTTCCCATTAACACTTCCCCGGGGGCGATCTCGCAGCATTCCGAGCGATGCGCCCACGCACCTCGGTCCTGCTCCCGCGATTGGCTGCACCGGACGCCGAATGGCGCCACCGCGCCGTGCACGGGGCCGCAAGTTTCACCCGGGCTCGGAGCTCGAGGTCGAAGTGTCATCCGAAAGTACCATGTACAGCAATTTTCAGATTCGATACTATCGAAATAACACTCAGTTGACTTGATCTTTATATGACAACTATCGGACATTATCGAGAAGGAACGCATGCTGAAATTCTTGGGAATCACCTCTGAAGCACCTGCCGACGGGTCAATCCCCGCGTGGCAGGGCGTCTCCAAGAAGCACCGGGGCATCGCATTCGCCATTTCGCTTGCGCTGGGATTGGCCACGTTCCTGATAACCCGCTGGCTGATCTCCGACCTGCCGCCAGAAGGCTATTTGCCGCTCGTTCCCTGGAACGCGGCCGCCGCCATTCTGCTCATCAGCACGCTGGTGGCCGAGCGCGGATTGATCCGCAACGCGCCCTCTGAAACCTGCGAAATCTAGGCGCCAGAACTGGGGGCGGTACGGAAAGCCGCACCCGCCCCCAACTTCGCGGAACTTCGCTGCTGCTCATCAAGCGCGGCGAACGGCGAATTCAGCAGCGCGACGGGCATTAAGCGCCCGGTGCGATCCGCCAGCCATTCGTCATGGACGAGGCCAGCGACCTGCCCGGCTACGGCGAAACTGCCGACGGAGCGCTCTTCGACTACGGCTTCGGGCTCAGCTACTAGGGCAAGTAGTTAAAGGGGCGGGACCCGGCATGCCTGTGGCTGCCGGGTCCCGCCCGCTTGCTGCGTGCTGCGCGCAGCTACTTTTCGTTTCCGTGGCTGGCCGCGTAGTCCTGCGCGCTCATCTGGCCCAGGCGCGAACGGCGCCGGCCGTAGCCAAGGTAGAGCGCTGCGCCGACGATCATCCAGATGATGAACACCAGCCAGGTATGCCAACCGAGCTGGCTCATCAGGAACAGGCAAGCGAAGATGCCCAGGATCGGGGTGAGCGGGTACAGCGGCACGCGGAAGGTGCGCTCGGCCTTGGGCTGGGTTCTGCGCAGGTAGATCACCGAGGCGCCGACCAGCGCGAAGGCGAACAGCGTGCCGATGCTGGTGGCGTCGGCCAGTGCGCCCAGCGGGATGAACCCGGCAGTGACCGCCACCAGGATGCCGGTGATCCAGGTGCCGGCGACCGGGGTGCCGGTGCGGGCCGAGACCTTGCCGAACACCGCCGGCACCAGCCCATCGCGCGACATGGCCAGCAGGATGCGGGTCTGGCCGTAGAGCACGGTGAGCACTACCGAGGCGATGGCCAGCACCGCGGCGACCGCGAAGACCAGCACGAAGACCGGCTGCCCGGTCAGTTCGCCGATGATCTGCACCAGCGGCGCTTGTGCGCCTTCGAACCAGTTCCATTCGCGCGCGCCGATCGCCGAAACGGCCACCAGCACGTAGCTGATGGTCACGATCAGCATGGAGAGCATGATCGCCCGGGGCAGGTCGCGCTTCGGGTTCTTGGCTTCCTCGCCGGCCGTCGAGGCGGCGTCGAAGCCGATATAGGAGAAGAACACGCTCGATGCCGCCGCGGTCACGCCGGCGGCGCCCATTGGCAGCAGCGGCTCGAAGTTGCCCGCATTGAAAGCGCTGAAGGCGACGGCCGAGAAGAAGAGCAGGATGCCGGCCTTGATGGCCACGACGATCGAGTTCACGATGGCCGACTCGCGCGCCCCGCGCACCAGCAGCAAGGTGGCCAGTGCGACGACGATCAGCGCCGGCAGGTTCACCACGCCACCGTCGGCCGGGCCGCCAGCCAGCAGCTCGGGCAGCTCCATGCCGAAGGTGCGCAACGTTTCGTTCACGTACTGGCCCGAACCCACGGCCACCGCAGCCACCGACACCGCGTATTCGAGCACCAGGCACCAGCCGCAGATCCAGGCGATGCCTTCTCCCATGGTGGCATAGGAATAGGAATAGCTGGAGCCGGAAACCGGAACCATGCCGGCCATTTCGGCGTAGGACACCGCCGAAAGCAGCGCGGTAATGCCCGCGATCACGAACGAGATCCAGATGGCCGGACCGGCGATCGGCACGGTATCGCCGAGGATCACCAGGATGCCGGTGCCCATGGTGGCGCCGACGCTGATCATGGTCAGCTGCCACATGCCCAAGGTGCGGCGCAGCTGGCCTGCCCCTGCATTGGTTTCCGCTTCGGCGATCATATTCGTGATCGACTTGCGGCGGCGCAGCTGCGCGCCCAGCAGGGTGGCCGGACTGGAGCTCACGGACGGTTTGCGGTTCATCGCGGATCCTCAAGGGAAATGGTGGTGCTGCCTCGCCCCTGCCTAGGATGCGGCCGGGCGCTGCGCGTGGAAGTTCTGAACTGGAATATCATGTCATAATCCAGCTGGTCCCGACTTTTCAGGAATCCGGCGGGTTCGCACTAATTCCCGCTTCTTCTTGGGCATTAGCCGTATTTGCGCATCGCTCGGCAGTCAGCTTTTGAGATGGATTTCATGATCAGGAATGCATATTTATGCATTTTATTCCGCTTCGCGCACTAGCGCCTATCGAAAACCCCTGAAGTTTTCCACACTACTAGAAGACATATTCGAACAAGCGAAGTATAATTAGAACATGTCCGAAGCAAAGGCGCACGGAAACAGCCTCACCCCACCAGCACCCCCCGAGGAATTCGACCTCCACGTCCAA
>NZ_JBIUWB010000012.1:0-42724 GCF_044743255.1 Glutamicibacter sp. NPDC087673 | reverse complement strand
GCGCCGACCTTGTCCGCGATTTCGCGGAAGCGCTGGAAATCCAGCTGGCGCGGGTACGCCGACCAGCCAGCAACAATCATCTTCGGCTGGTTCTCAATGGCAAGGCGCTCCACCTCGTCCATGTCCACCTCATAGGTTTCCTCATCCACACCGTAAGGAACGATGTTGAACAAGCGGCCCGAGAAGTTCAGCTTCATGCCGTGGGTCAGGTGGCCACCGTGGTTCAGGTTCAGCCCCAGCACGGTATCGCCCGGACGCACCAGCGCGTGGTACACCGACGCGTTGGCCTGCGCACCCGAGTGCGGCTGCACGTTGGCGAACTTCGCGCCGAACAACTCCTTGAGCCGCTCAATCGCCAACGTCTCGATGACGTCGACTTCCTCGCAACCGCCGTAATAGCGGCGGCCCGGGTAGCCCTCGGCATACTTGTTGGTCAGTACCGAACCCTGCGCCTGCATAATTGCCTGCGCAGTGTGGTTCTCCGAAGCGATCATTTCCAAGCCACGCTGCTGGCGAGCCAGCTCAGCGTCAATACGCTGCGCGATCTCCGGGTCCAGCGAAGCCAGCGACTGGGTCAACGTTGCAGCGGCAACGGATTCAAAAGTCTGGTTGCTCATTACTCGACGTTTCCACCGTTCGCGCTTGCGTAGTCAGCTGCCGAAAGCAGCGGACCCTCTTCGGCGACCTCAACGGTGAACAGCCAGCCGGCACCGTATGGGTCTTCGTTCAGGATGCCTGGGTTGTCCACTGCCTCGTCGTTGATGGCAACGATGGTGCCGGTCACTGGCGAGTACAGGTCGGAAACCGACTTGGTGGACTCGACTTCGCCACAGGTCTCGCCTGCGGTAACGGAGTCGCCGACCTCTGGCAGATCGACGTAGACCACGTCGCCCAGGGCGTCGGCGGCAACCTGGGTGATGCCGATCTTTGCTGGGGACGATGCATCGATCCACTCGTGTTCGGCCGAGTAGCGCAATGACGAAAGAACTTTACTCACGGTATTTCCTCTCCCAAGGGAATTAGCGGGCGATTTGCTTAGCCCTACTGATGTTTAACGTTACTTGGCTCGGGTGTAGAACGGCAGTTCGACTACGACAAAAGGCAAAATCTTACCACGCAGGTCTACCTCCAGCTCGGTTCCCACTGCACCGAATTCGGCGTCGACATAACCCAGTGCAACCGGGTAGCCCAGGGTTGGCGAAGGCTGGCCGGAGGTGATTTCACCGATGGTTGCGCCGTCCTTGACGATGGCGTAGCCGCCGCGGCCGGCGCGCTTGCCCAGGCCCTTGAGGCCGACGAGCTTGCGTGGCGGGGTCGCACCGCGCAACGCTTCCAGGGCTTCGCGGCCCACGAAGTCCTCTTCCTTCTTGAAGGAGACCACCGGGCCGAATCCGGCATCGAACGGGGTGCGTTCCAGGGACAGCTCGTTGCCGTACAGCGGCATGCCGGCTTCAAGGCGCAGCGAGTCGCGGGCGGCCAGGCCGCAAGGAACCAGCTCGTGGTCCTTGCCGGCGTCAACGCTCTTTTCCCAGAGGGCTGCCGCATCCTCGTTTTCGATGATCAGCTCGAAGCCGTCTTCGCCGGTGTAGCCGGTGCGGGCCAGCAGCACGTCGATGCCGCCGAGCACCACCTTCACCGCAGCGTAGTACTTCAGCTCGGTGACAGCCTGGGCGGTTGCTTCGTCGGCGGCCAGCTTGCGCACAATCGCCTCGGCGTTCGGTCCCTGGACGGCGATCAGCGACTGGCGGTCCGAAGCGTCGTCCACGACGACGTCGAAGCCGGCGGCGCGGGCAGCCAGCTCGGCGGCAACCACCGGGGCGTTGCCGGCGTTGGGCACGACGAGGAACTTCTCCTCTTCCAGGCGGTAGACGATCAGGTCGTCGATGATCTTGCCCTCGGCGTCAAGGATCAGCGAGTACTTCGCCTTGCCAACCTTCATGATGCTCAGGTTCCCTGCCAGGGCGGTGTTCAGCGCCTTGCCGGCTTCCGGGCCGGAGAGGTAGACCTCGCCCATGTGGGACAGGTCGAACAGGCCAGCGGTGGAGCGCACGGCCTTGTGCTCTGCCAGTTCCGATCCGTACTTCAACGGCATGTCCCAGCCGCCGAAGTCGGTGAAGTTGGCGCCGAGAGCTTCGTGCTGCGCGTGCAGCGCGGTGTGCTTGAGTGCTTGGGTAGTCTCAGTCATCTCTAACTCTTCCTTAGTCTTCGAAGGCTTCGGGAGCCGGGCAGGAGCAGATCAGGTTGCGGTCGCCACCGGCGCCGTCGATGCGGCCCACGGTTGGGAAGTACTTGTCGAACTTCAGCGCCGGAACCGGGAAGGCCGCCTGCTCGACCGAGTACTTGCGGTCCCACTTGCTGTTGACCACGGCGGAGACCGTGTGCGGAGCGTTGCGCAATGGGGACTCCTCGATGCTGTAGGCACCGGAGAGGACCTCGTCCATTTCCTGGCGGATGGTGATCATCGCTTCAATGAAGCGCTCGATCTCGGCCAGGTCCTCGGATTCGGTGGGCTCCACCATCAGGGTGCCTGCCACAGGGAAGGACAGGGTCGGCGCGTGGAAACCGAAGTCGATCAGGCGCTTGGCCACGTCCTCGGCGGTGACCCCGGTCTTGGCGGTCAGTTCACGCAGGTCCAGAATGCACTCGTGGGCAACCAGGTCCTTGTTGCCGGTGAACAGTACCGGGAAGTGCTCGTTCAGGCGCTTGGCAATGTAGTTCGCGTTCAGGATCGCGTGCTTGGTGGCTTCGGTCAAGCCGTCCCCGCCCATCATAGCGATGTAGGCCCAGGAGATCGGCAGGACGCCGGCCGAGCCGAAAGCGGTCGCCACCACCGGCACGCCGTCACGCTCGGAGTAGGTGCCCGAAGCATCGCCTGGCAGGAATGGCAGCAGGTGCTCGCCAACGCCGATTGGGCCTACGCCTGGGCCGCCACCGCCGTGCGGGATGCAGAAGGTCTTGTGCAGGTTCAGGTGCGACACGTCGCCGCCGAACTTGCCTGGCTGGGCCAAGCCAACCATGGCGTTCATGTTCGCGCCATCGATGTACACCTGGCCGCCGGCGGCGTGGACCTTGTCGCAGACCTCGCGCACGTCCGCGTCGTAGACGCCGTGGGTGGATGGGTAGGTGATCATGATGGCTGCAAGGACGTCCTTGTTGGCCTCGATCTTGGCATCCAGGTCATTCGCGTCGATGGTGCCATCGGCTGCGGTCTTCACGACCACCACGCGCATCCCGGCCAGCACTGCCGACGCGGCGTTGGTGCCGTGGGCCGAGGCCGGAATCAGGCACAGATCGCGCTGGCCTTCGCCGCGCGAACGGTGGTAGTCCGAGATGGCCAGCAGGCCCGCGTATTCGCCCTGCGAGCCGGCGTTGGGCTGGATCGAAACGCCAGCGTAGCCGGTGATTGCGGTCAGGCGCCCTTCCAGGTCGGTGATCAGCTCGCGCCAGCCCTCGGTCTGCGCTGCAGGCGCGTAGGGGTGGATCGAGGCGAATTCCGGCCAGGTGATGGATTCCATTTCGGCGGCCGAGTTCAGCTTCATGGTGCACGAACCCAGCGGGATCATGGTGCGGTCCAGGGCCAGGTCGCGGTCCGAGAGCCGGCGCAGGTAGCGCATCATCTGGGTTTCGGAGGAGATGGTGTTGAAGATCGGGTGGGTCATGAAGTCGCTGGTGCGCACCTGCCCTGCCGGGATCTCGAAGCCTTCCGGAGCCGAGAGCTCTGCGCCGAAGACCTCAAGCAGGGTCTTGACTACGCCCGAGGTGGTGGCCTCGTCGGTGGAGATGCCCACCTGGGTCTCGCCCACCTTGCGCAGGTTGATGCCTGCTTCGATGGCCTTGGCAATGATGGCATCGGCGTTCTCGACGTTCACCACAACGGTGTCGAAGAAGGAATCCGATGCCAGGGTGTAGCCGCCGGAAACCAGCGAGCTGGCGATCACCCGGGCGTGGTTGTTGGCGCGCGAGGCGATCTGCTTCAGGCCGGCTGGGCCGTGGTAGACCGCGTACATCGAAGCGCAGATGGCCAGCAGGGCCTGTGCGGTGCAGATGTTGGAGGTGGCCTTTTCGCGGCGGATGTGCTGCTCGCGGGTCTGCAGGGCCAAGCGGTAGGCAGGGACTCCGGCGTCATCGGCCGAAACGCCCACCAGGCGTCCTGGCATGGAACGGGTCAGGCCATCGGCCACGGCCATGTAGGCAGCGTGCGGTCCGCCGAAGAACAGCGGCACGCCGAATCGCTGGGTGTTGCCCACGGCGATATCGGCACCCTGCTCGCCCGGAGGGGTGATCATGGTCAGGGCCAGCAGGTCGGCAATCACGGTAACCATGGCGCCGGCTTCCTTGGCGGCTGCGATGATCGAAGCGTGGTCCGCGATCGAGCCGTCGTTGCCAGGCTGCTGCAGGACAATGCCGGAGATCTCGCCCTCTGGCAAGCCTGCGGAAAGGTCGGCAATCTCGACTTCGAAGCCCAGCGCGTCAGCGCGGCCCTGCACGACCTTGAGGGTCTGCGGGAAGATGTTGGAGTCCAGCACGGTCTTGCCCTTGGACTTCTTCTTGTTGGCGCGGCGCATCATCAGCACGGCTTCGGCGGCGGCGGAGGATTCGTCCAGCAGCGACGCGTTGGCGATGGGCAGGCCGGTCAGGTCCATGACCATGGTCTGGAAGTTCAGCAGGGCTTCGAGGCGGCCCTGGGAGATTTCCGGCTGGTACGGGGTGTAAGCGGTGTACCAGGCTGGGTTTTCCACGATGTTGCGGCGGATCACGGCTGGGGTGATGGTGTCGTAGAAGCCCTGGCCGATCATCTGGGTCTTCATGACGTTCTTCGAGGCAAGCGCACGCAGGTGGGCTAGAGCTTCGGTTTCGCTCAGGGCGTCTGGGATATCCAGTGCGGAGTCCTGGCGGATGTCTGCCGGAACGGCGGTGTCGATCAGTTCTTCCAGGCTGTCGTAGCCCAGGGTCTGAAGCATGGTGGTGACGTCGGAAGGACGTGGGCCGATATGGCGTGAAACGAATTCAGTATTCGCTCGTGCCGAAGTCTGCGTGATGGTCATGGTGCTGGTATCTCCATGGGATCTGTCTTGGCGCATGCCAAAGGAAGGTCTTTTTACCTCCCCATCCCTGTTGCATAACCTGAGAGTTTTACGCATCCAGCAAACCAAGCCGGGCACTTGCACCTTCGGTGAACCGGAACGGGCCGGTTTCTTTCCAGAGTTGCCTCATGATGGCGGTACGGGTGCCTGAGAGTTTCCTGGGGAGGAATTGCTCCTACGGCGCCCGTCCATGGTGTGAACGGGACTCTCCCGCCATCCGTCTATGGCGCGCGCTGCCGGCCGGAGACCTGCAGCACACCACCATGTTACCTGCCCCGCCCCCAAGGTCAAACAGGAGCGGGGTCCGGAAAAGTCATAAATGCGTTCAGTTGGCGTCGGCAGTTAAACGGATGTAATCAGGATATTTCGCTGACAAGGAATCACCCGACGAGGTGCCGGTGATCCGGCGCTTGACCCACGGAGCCAAATGCTCTCTGGCCCAGCCCAATTCCTGCTTCAGCTTTTCGCCGCGCGAGTTCACGGCCAGTTCCGGCAGGGACGGCTGCTGGATCCTGGAGGACCAGTTTCCCTCGGTGATCCGATGGGTGCCGAGCACGTCAAGGACCTTCGAAGCCATCAGCGTGTGGCCCAGCTCGTTCATGTGCAGCCGATCCACCGCCCAGTAGCGCAGATCGGAGAATTCTCGCCACCGCCAGTAATCGGCGATCACCGCACCGTACTCGTCCGCGATTTCGCGAACCTTCTCGTTGTAAATGGCCGTGCGCGGACGGGTCTTGGAGAACAACGGTGATTCCACGGTGTCGAAACCGGTGAACAGCACGACCGCGCTTCCGGCTTCGGCAAAGCGGCTCACCATGCCTTCATAGCCGCGCATCAGCGCATCCAGGTCCGCCTTCGGGCGCAGGATGTCATTGCCGCCGGCATAGATGGTGACCAGGTCCGGGGCCAGTGCGAGCGCCTGGTCCAGCTGCTGGTTGATCACCTGCCCGATCTTCTTGCCGCGCACCGCCAGGTTGGCGTATTCCCATTCGCCTTCGGCGCAGAGCACTTCCGAAACCCGGTCCGCCCAGCCGCGGACCTGGTTGGGCCGGGTCGGATCCACATCGCCAACGCCTTCGGTGAACGAGTCACCTAGTGCCACAAACTTCTTCACTTCGCTCCTGCTTCGTTCCATTCCCGATGGGTTTACTACGCGTTGCTGCCGGCAGCCTGGGCCGACATGTTCTTCTGCATGATCAGCTGGCGGGCCAGCTGGCTGAGCTTGACCCCGGTGGAGATCTCCTTGGCGCCTTCATTGCGCGAGGGGATGAATCCGAAGCCCAGCTGGTGGGCCGGATCGGCAAAGGCCAGCGAGGAGTTCGCACCGTCATGGCCGTAGGCGAAAATCGACCCATAGTTGTTGCGCGCGGTGGCCTTCATGAACCCCAGGGCGAAGGCCTGCAGCAGCCCGTTGGTCCGGTCATGGCCGTAGACCAGCTCGGTGGAAACCTGGGACCAGGTGTCGGCGGTGAGGAATCCGCGGGTGGCGCCCAGTGCCGGCACTGCACCGAATGAGGCGGCATAGATTGCGGCCAGTCCTTGGGCATTGGCGACCGCGCCCATGGATGCGGGACCCAGTTCGCGCACCTGCGGCGCGTTGGCCAGTTCGTGCCAGTTGTAGACCGGGCCGTTTTCCAGCGCGAAACCGGAGGCCGAGTTCACCGAAAGCCCGGCCGGGGAGAACGGATCGAAGAATTCCGGTGCGGCGTCAGCGCCCGGCAGTACATCGCGGTAGCGCGATTCCAGCGCGGGGTCCTGGCCGATGTAGGCTTCGGCTCCCAGCGGCTTGCGGATGCGCTCCTCGAAGACGTCTTTCAGTTCCTTGCCGGTGACCCGGCGTACCAGTTCTTCCATGAGCACGCCCAGGGTGATCGCATGGTAGCCGACAATGTGCTGGCCCAGCGGCCAGACGCTTGGCATGGAAGCGAGCACCTTGGCGTATTCGGCGGATTTCAGGAGGATCTCGCTGGGCACGCCCCCGGGCACGCCGAGCACTCCCGCTTGGTGGCTGAGCACCTCGCCGACGGTGAGCTGGGATTTCCCGTTGTCCCCGAATTCCGGCCAGTAGGTGGCCATTGGCGCGTTCGGATCGATCAGCCCATCTTGCACGAGCAGTGCCACGACCAGCGCGCCTAGGCCCTTGGTGCAGGAGAAGACGCAGGTCAGCGCGTCACCAGAGAGGTGCTCGCCGACGCTGTGGCTGAGCACCAATTCGCCGCGGTGGTACACGGCCAGCTGCGCCGAATAGCCTTCTTCCTCAGCGGCTCGCGCCTCTAGTGCTTCCGCCAGGGGCGCGAACTCTTCAGTGATCACCGATTGCATCTAAATCCTTCAAAGTGCTTGTCTCTCGTCAACTAACCCTAACCGCTTCGATCCCATGGCCCGGTAGTTCCACACGCTGACCCGACACCTAGCATATAGGTACGTCAGCTCACAGCATTGGCTTGTTTAAGCCACTAATCGACATTTCACTACCGCTGGACCCCAAGTTCTGTGAGCCAGCCTTGAAACCGGTTTGCCCACTTCATGCGCTGACCCTAAAGTTGTAATGTTTGCCTACAAAATTGAAGGAGATGATCTCGATCGCATGACTGTGAACAGTGACACGGCCGTTACCGACGGCAAAGAAACAGAACTCCGCAGGGTGATTGGCCCGAAGCTGCTGCTATTCCTCATCATGGGCGATATCATCGGCGCCGGAATTTTCGCCATCACCGGCAAAGTTGCCGGCCAGGTGGGCGGAGCCGCCTGGCTGCCGTTCCTGATCGCTTTCACGATCGCGACCCTCACCGCCTTCAGCTACCTCGAACTGGTGACCAAATACCCGCACGCGGCCGGTGCCGCCTTGTACATCCACAAGGCATTCGGCATCCACTTCGTCACCTTCCTGGTGGCGTTCACCGTGGCTTGCTCGGGCATCACCAGTGCCGCCACCTCGGCCACTTTGGTGGGGCGCAACCTGCTCATTGGCATTGGCCAGTTTGTCGACGGTGTTCCCAACACCCCGGAAGCGGGCATGTGGGCAGCTATTGCAATCATCGTGATCCTCGCCGTGATCAACTTCCGCGGCGTAGGCGAGAGCGTGAAGTTCAACCTCGTGCTGACCATAGTTTCGCTGGCCATCATGGCCGCGATCATCGGCATCGGCTTCGCGGTGATCGCCTCGGGCCAGGGTGACATTTCCCGCCTGGTGGTCTTCGAGACCCCGACCGACCGCAGCGTCTTCGCCGCCGTGACCATGGGTACTGCCATTGCGTTCTTCGCGATGGTGGGCTTCGAGGATTCGGTGAACCTGGTTGAGGAAACCAAGAATCCCAACAAGACCTTCCCGAAGATCATGCTCATCGGCCTGGGCATCTGCGCCTTGATCTACATGCTGGTGGCCGTCACCGTCATCATGGTGATTCCGACCGGCGATCTGCTGAACCCTAAGAACCCGGATGCCGGCATCCTGCTGGATGTTGTGCGCATCGGCCTGCCGAACCTGCCGGTTGACGCGATCTTCCCGTTCTTGACCGTCTTCGCGGTGGTTAACACCGCGCTGATGAACATGCTGATGGCTAGCCGCCTGCTCTACGGCATGGCCCGCCAAGGCGTGCTGCCGCAGTTCCTGGGCAAGGTGCATTCGACCCGACGCTCGCCATGGGCTGCGATCCTGTTCAGCACCGGACTGGCCATCGCCTTGGTGGTCTACGTGAACCTGAGCAACGGAAGCAGCATTGTCGGCTCGCTGGGCGGCACGACCGCGCTGCTGCTGTTGTGCGTGTTCGCCGTAGTCAACGTAGCCCTGCTGGTACTGCGCCGCGACAAGCCGGAACCCGATTCGTTCCGCGCTCCAACGATCATCCCGATCCTCGGCGTGTTCTTCTGCTTGTTCCTTGCCGGCCCGTGGGCTCGTTCGCGTGAGGACTGGGTCCAGTACGAGATTGCCGGCCTGCTGCTGGTCATCGGCGTGCTGCTGTGGGCCGTGACCTGGTTGGTCAACCGGATCAACTACAAGAAGGGCGTCATCGAAACCCGCCCGGGACAGTACTGATCCCAGCCCGTTAACGCAGTGATGCCCGCCATTTGGCGGGCATCACTGCTTTAAGCGTGTTTTCTACGCGGTCTGCTCGACCGTTTCCTGGCGGAAACGAAGCTTCAGGCCGCCTTCGGTGCTCTGCCACCAGGAAGATACGACGAGCACCGGACCCTCTGCAGGCTTCATGCGGTAAGCGAGCAGCACCATTTGCGCATCCACTTCCCGGGCCGCAAGGACCTGCACCGCACCGGTGCTGGGCAGGCTCGCCCCGGATTCCAGCATGGTCCGGACCGTGGCCACATCCAGCAGGCCGCCATGGCGAGTCACTTCCTGGTAGCCCGGATGCAGGAAGTCGTTGAGTTCCGCGAAACTGGTGCGGATCTGCGGGTCGAGGAAACCTTGTTCCAGTTCGAAGACGGTGGCCGCGATGTCCACGCCGGGTTCCGGTGCGGCGGCGGTTTGCCCGCCGGGTGCCAGCACGGCATCTTCAGCCGCTGGAGCATGGGAAGCCGCTGGAGCATTGGAAGCCACGGGGCCGCCGCCGGCAGTGTAGCCCGGTCCGGCCTCTACTGCAGAGCCTTGCTGATGCGCGGTGGCAGCCGCACGCGCATGGCCGTCAGCAGCTTCATTCAGCTCATGTCCGGCATGGCCCTTGACCCACTCGAAGGTAAACTTGCGCCCGGCAATGGCCCGGTCAAGTTCCTTGAGGATGTCCTGGTTCAAGACCGGTTTGCCGTCGGCCTTTTTCCAGCCCTTCTTCTTCCAACCCGGCATCCACTTGCTGATGCAGTTGATCGCATACTGCGAATCGCACAGGATTCTGAGTTCTTCTTCTGGCAGGTGCTCGGTGGCCCGGAAGAGTTCGAGCACCGCTTGGAGCTCCCCCATGTTGTTGGTTCCGTGGTCCCAACCGCCAGCGGCCCAGTTGTCCTGGTCCACATACCAGGCCCAACCTGCCGGTCCGGGGTTTCCTAGGGCTGATCCATCCGCAGCTGCAATGATCGTCATGCTTTAATCCTGCCACGTTGACGCCCGCACTCGGTTCCATGCATTGGGCCATGTCGCCAGCGAATACTTGCACAATGGATCACAGCATCCAGCCAGGTCCAGGCCTAGGATTGGGATGTGAAGAAAATCCTGCCTGTATTGGCTACCCTGGTTCTGGTCCCGTCCGCATGCGCTGGCCCCTCGGTCGACGAGCTGCGCCAGCTCGATCCCGAGGGCCATACCGCCTGCGTGCATTTTGGCGGGGGCCTGGTTGACCCCGAGGGCATCGGCGCAACGAATATGCAGAAAGCCGCTGATCATGGGGCGAAGGCTTCCACCGAACAGATCAGCGCTGCGGTGGCCGCCGATGAATCGGGGGATCCCCGGATTATTGACTTGGCCACTTTCCAGGAAGCTTGCGAGGGGCAAGGCTTCGATTTCGAATAGGACAGATCGGCCCAGGACCCCTCGAAATAGCGGGCTCCTGAGCCGATCCGCCGTGGATCGCCAGCGCGCCTAGGCGGGGTACAACGGGTTGTGCCCGGCTTGGACTCGCTCGTCAGCCCGGACTTCGCCCGGTGCCGTACCGTTCAGGAACGGACCGTTCTCGGCCAGCTCATCTCGGCCCGGCGCTTCGAGCCAGTTCGCCAACTCCGGCCCCTTCGGGATGATCCGGGTCGGGTTGATGTCCTCATGAACCACGTAGTAGTGCGCCTTGATCTGCTCGAAGTCGATGGTGTCGCCGAAACCCGGGGTCTGGAACAAGTCCCGCGCATAGCCCCAGAGGTTCGGCATGTCGATGAGCTTGTTGCGGTTGGCCTTGAAGTGGCCATGGTAGACCGGGTCGAATCGCACCAGCGTGGTGAACAGCCGGACATCGGCCTCGGTGATGTGATCACCCATCAGGAAGCGGCGGGTGCCCAGCCGGTCTTCGAGGTAGTCCAAGGTGGCGAATAACCGGTCGTAGGCATCGTTGTAGGCCTGCTGGTCCCCGGCGAACCCGGCACGGTAGACGCCGTTGTTGACCTCGGTGAAAATCCGCTTGATCAGCGGAAGCATCTCATCGAGCTGGTCCTGCGCAATGAGGTCCGGGGCGCCTTCCCGGTGGAACTCCTTCCACTGCGTGGACATGTCCCAGGTGATCTGCGGGTAGTCATTGGTGACAACCGCACCGGTGGGGATATCGACGATTGCCGGCACGGTGATGCCGCGTGGATAGTCGGCAAAGCGCTTGAAGTAGTTCTCCTGGACCCGCTCGGTACCCAGGACAGGGTCCTTGCCCCCGGGGTCCAGGTCAAAGGTCCAGCTGCGTGCGTCGTGGGTTGGGCCGGGCAGTCCGACGGACAGCGCGTCTTCCAAGCCCAGCAGGCGGCGAACGATCAGGGTGCGGTTGGCCCAGGGGCACGCGCGGGCTGCGACCAGATGGTAGCGGCCAGCTTCCACCGGCCAAAGCCGGGCCCCGTCCGAAAGCCCCGCGTTGGGATGCCCGATCTTGCTGTGGCTGTTTCCCTCGCCATAGTGCTCGGCGCTGGCATCAGCGACGATGCGGTCCTGGATGTAATTGGTGTCCCGGGTGAATTCCCCGCCGGTGACGTAGGCGCCCTTGGTCGAATATTCCTCGCTCATCGCATTCCTTCCAAAGAATTTTGAAGTCCCGTGCATAAACCATTCACCTCGAGACTATGGCAGTTGGGCAGGTATGGAAATGGCGCAATGCACTTTTCCACTCCCCGCCGATTTCGACCCGGTCTAGGCGTTGACCGAGGCGTTTTCGCGCACGGTGCGCATCGCCTTGCTCCAGGCGAGCACCTGTTCAAGCATGGGCTGCACGCTGTTGGCCGACCGTTCGGTCGGAGCAAAAGCCGAGAAGTTCTCGAAGTCGGAGAATAGCGAGAACATGCCGGTCTTCTGCACGTGGGCGATCTGCAGTTCCGAGAGGATCCCGCGCAGGTGCTCCACGGCACGCGAGCCCATGGCGGAGCCGTATCCGACCATGCCAGCGGCCTTGTTATTCAGCTCTGCATTCAGGTAGCTCAGTGCGTTGGCCAATGCAGGCTGGACGGAGTGATTGTACTCGCCAACAATGAAAATGTATCCATCGAATTCGCTCATCTTGGCGGCGAAGGCCTTGGTGTGCCCGTTCTGGTAGTTCTGGTAGGCGGCCGGGAACGGCTCGTCGAGCATCGGCAGGTTGAAATCAACGATGTCCACCAGCTCGTAGTCGGCACCACCGAATTCCTGGGCCCTGGCCAGCACCCATTGAGCGACGCCCTGGTTGACACGTCCTGGACGGGTGGAACCGGTAACGATAGCGATCTTCGACAAGTTGCTCTCCTTGGAGTTCTCCGGCCAACAATGTAGTTGACACGTCATCTTCTCTTGCTAAATCCCACTATACAGGAGATGATTGATACGTCAACAATATTTTGAATGCCCCTCCCTGGGGACAACATGGTTAGGAAAGAGAATGAAGAGCGAAGAGACCCGCTGGCTCACCGACAGCGAGCAGGACCTCTGGCGCACCATACGCGAGTTCCTCTGGCAGTTCCCCAGCGGCATGGATCGCCAGCTGCTGCGCGATTCGAACATGCTCTCCGGTGAATACTCGGTGCTGGCTGTGCTTTCGGAAACAACCGAACCAAGTCTACGCCCGGCCGACGTGGCGACCGCATTGCGCTGGGACCGCTCGCGCCTCTCCCACCTGCTGCGCCGCATGGAAGCCAAGGGCCTGGTCAGCCGCTGCTCAGATGAGACCGACCGCCGCGGGCACCAGATTACGCTCACCGCCCAGGGGCGCAAGACCATTGAGGAAGCCGCACCAACCCACGTGAGCTTCGTGCGTGAAACCATTTTCGATTCGCTGAGCCCCTCTGAACGCACGGCATTGGAATCGGCACTGCCGAAGATCCTGGCCTCGCTGGAAAAGCAGGGACTGAAAGATGGCCAGTGCTAGCTGGCTCGTTCGGCCAGTTCGCTCTTGGCTACCAGCTGGGCGAATTGCCCGCCAAGCTGGACCAGCTCGTCAAAAGTTCCCGCTTCGGCAATCCGGCCAGCTTCTAGCACGACGATGCGGTCCGCTCGCATCACGGTGCTCAACCGGTGCGCGATCAGCAAGGTGGTTCGCCCCAGTGCGAGCTCGTCCAGCGCCCGCTGCACCAAAGCTTCGGTGACCGTATCCAGGGCACTGGTCGCCTCATCGAGCACCAAGACCTTGGGTTTGCGCAGCATGGTGCGGGCAATAGCCAGCCGCTGCTGCTCGCCTCCGGAGAAACGGTGGCCGCGCTGCCCCACCTGGGTTTCCAGGCCCTGCGGCAGGCTGCGGACCAGCTGCGCAATCTGCGCGGCTTCCAGCGCCTGCCAGAGCTCTTCCTCGGTGGACTGGGGCGCTGCCCACAGGAGGTTCTCCCGAATCGAAGCATGCAGCAGGTAGCTTTCCTGGGCAACGACGGAGACCGCCTGGGCGATGCCTTCAGGGTCGAATTCCTTCAGGTCAATGCCGTCGAGCAATACCTGGCCCTCGGTGGGGTCAAGCAGCCGGGGCAGCAAGGATCCCAGGGTGGACTTTCCCGAACCGGTGGAACCGACGACCGCGGTCATGGTTCCCGCCTCCAGGGTCAGGTTCAGCTGCTCCAGGGTGGCGCGGTCCGCCTCGGGGTAGCGGAAGCTGACATTGCGCAATTGCACTTCGCCACGCAGCTTCCCGGGTTCGACCGCTCGCGGCCGCTGGGGTACCGGCAGCGCCTGGTCCGTATCCAGGTATTCGAAGACGCGGCTGAACAAGGCCAAGGCCGAGACCCACTGGACCGAAATCTGCATCATGCCCATGACCGGACGGAAGATTCCGGCCTGCAGCCCGGTAAAGGCCACCAAGGTGCCGATGCTCATTCCCTGCCCGGTGGCGGGCAGCCCCGCCACGATGTACAGCACTGCGGGGATGGCCGCGAAAATGATGCTCATCGTGGCCATGCGCCAACGCCCGGCCAAAGCGCTTTTCATTTCCAGGTCGATGAGCTTGTGGCTGGACTCTCCGAAGGCCGCCGCATCAGCGGCTCCGGTGCCCATGATCTTGGCCAGGCGGACCCCCGAGATGCTCAGGCGCTCGTCGATCAGCGAAGCCAGGTTCGACATCTCGCGCTGGCGCTTTCCTGTCACGGCGCGGCGCAGTTTCGCGGTTTGCTTGGCAAGCAGCACCGCTGGCGGCAGCACGACCAATGAGATCAAGCTCAGTTTCCACGAGATCGCCACCATCGCGCAGGCGGTGGCCACAACGGTGGTCAGGTTCGAGGCAATGCTCGTGGCCGAATTGGTAATCACCGATTGCATCTGCCCCACGTCGTTGACCAGGCGCGACTGCACGTCCCCGGAGCGCGAGTTGGTGAAGAATCCCAGGGATTGCTTCTGCAGGTGCGTGAACAGCCCGGTCCGCAGGCCATGCATGACGCGTTGGCCCATCAGGGTTGCCCGCCAGGTCTGGACGACTTCCAGAATCGCGGTAGCCAGGGAGATCAGCACCAGTCCCCCGGCACCCAAGAGCAGCAATCGGATATTGCTGTTGGGAATCGCGTCATCAATGAGTTCGCGGATGATGAACGGCTGGGCCAGGCCGATGACCGACGCTGCCACGATCAGCGCCATGACCGCAATCACCGACCCCAGATGGGGCCGGAAGAGCGCGGCGATGCGAGCCAGGGACACCGGATGCTCGGTGAGCCGCTGCTTGTCCCGGGCGGCGTTGCCGGACCGTCCTTGCCCGCCACCGCCCGGATGCGGCCCCGGCATTCCCATTGCAATCATGGACTCCCCCTCTACCTCTGGATTTCTCAAGTCCAGAATAACAGAGGGAACCTCACTATGTGGTTGCATCTTGAAATTGTTCCCAGAAACACACTATCCTTGAACATATGCAGAACGAAGAGCCCAAGCCTGACTTGGCAGATCTTTTCCTCCACGCTTCACGCATGCTTCGCGGCAGATGGAGGGACAGCTTGACTCCCCTGGGCATCACTCCGCACCAATCGAGGGTGCTGACCTTGCTGTCCCGCGCCGATAGGATCGGGCTGCGCAACTCGCAGCTCGCAGAACAGCTGCACATCGCCGCGCGCTCGACCACCGAGGTAGTCGACCAGCTGGAAGCCAAGGAGCTTGTCGTGCGCACCCCCGATCCGGCCGATCGCCGCGCCACGTTGATTGCGCTCAGTGCCACGGGCCGCGCCCAGCTCGGCGAGCTCGCCGAATTGCGCCGTTCGAGCATGGACGGCTATTTCGACAAGCTCGGCGACGAGGACCGCGCCGAGCTCACCCGGCTGCTGGCAATCCTGGACCGCGAGAACCCGCGGCCGGTGCGCGGCGCTTGCAAGAATCCGGCGAAAGAAAACTAGCTGCCAGCTAGCGGATAGAACCCGAGGCCCCGGCATACGCGTGCCGGGGCCTCGGGCGCTGGTTGCCGCTGCTGGCTAGTTCTCGGTCTTCCCGCGGCGCCAGTAGCCCATGAAGGCTACCTGCTTGCGGTCCACTCCGGCATCGCGCACCAGATAACGGCGCATTTCCTTGACCGTGCCGGCTTCACCGGCAATCCAGGCGTAGAACGGTGCGGAATTTTCCTGGCCCGTCTCCCACAGGATGTCCGCATCAACATCGATATCTTCCGGCTCGGCGTTGGTATGGACCACGCCGGCTGCTGGAATCGCGACTACCTGGCGCAAGGCCGACTGCAGCAATTCACCATGCTCATGGCTGCCACGGGTCAGCCACTGCACCGAGACGCCGGAGCGGGTGGAGGCACCGAGGATATCCGTGGTCTCCGGGACCTCGATCAGCGCATGGCCGGTGACGTTGGAGGGCAAGGCTTCGAGGATGGCGCAAATCGCCGGGGCGGCGGTTTCGTCACCGGCAAGCACCACGCGGGTTGCCTCGCCGCGGCGGAACTCGATGCCGCCGTAGCTGGAGTCGTTCAGGGTCTTGTTCGGGCCCAGCAGCAACAGCTGGTCGCCCACCTTGGCCCGGTCGCCGAACTCCGTAGCCGGCCCGCCCTGGAGCTGGCCGTCAACCATGTGCCCGTGCATCACGAAGTCGATATCCAGCTCGGCTGTGGCCCCGATATTGTCCCGGTGCCCGGCTTCGCGGAAGGCCCGCACGGTATAGGTGCGCATGTGGCCGCGGGTATCGGGATCAATCGACAACCAGCGCTTGTACCAGCCCTGCTGCTCGGCAGGACTGGTCATCGCCCCGGGTCGCATCGAGGCGATCTCGTCGGTCAACGCAGTACCGCCGGCCGGTGGCAGCAAGAGCTTGATGCGCATATCCAGCGGGTGGCTGTTGGTGCCGAAGTACTCCAGGTCCTCGCCGCTGACGGTCACCCGGCGGAAGGATGGCGCGAGCTGCTGGCTATTGACAACAGTGGTATCAAAGGCCAACGTCGGCACATGCTCATGGGCCGGGCGCTCCGATTGCGGATCAAGCGCGGCGGCTGCTTGGGCAGCTTGCTTCACATTTGCCGCCTGCTTCATCGCAGTTTTCTTCGCAGAAGCTTCGGTACGGAAAATGCCCTGGGAAGCCAGCACCTGCTCGGTGCGCAGCACCCGGTGGCGGCCAATGGGAAGCACCAGCGGAGTGCCGCCCACCGGGTCGGGGATCACGCGGCTGGGCATGCCGAAAACATCCTTGACGGTCTTTTCGGTGACCACATCGTTGGGATGGCCGGCAGCGTAGATCTTGCCGTGGCGCAGCGCCACCAGGTAGTCGGCGTAGCGGGCGGCCAGGTTCAAATCGTGCAGCACGATCACGACGGTGATCCCGCGGCTGCGGTTCAGCTCGCTGACCACATCCAGGACTTCGAGCTGGTGCGCCACGTCCAGGAAGGTGGTCGGCTCGTCGAGCAGCAGCAGGTCGGTCTCCTGCGCCAGGGCCATGGCGATCCAGACGCGCTGGCGCTGACCGCCGGAGAGCTCGTCCACCGAGCGGTCGGCCAGCTCGGTGGTGCCGGTCAGCTCCATGGCGCGATTAACCGCTGTCTCGTCCTCGGCAGAGAAGCGCTTGAACAGGCCCTGGTGCGGGTAGCGGCCGCGGCTGATCAGCTCGCGGGCGGTGATGCCGTCCGGAGCGGTGGGCGATTGCGGCAGCAAGCCCAAGGTCTTGGCGACTTCCTTGGCCGGCTTGGAGTGGATATCCGCCCCGTCCAGGAGCACCTGGCCCCCGGCTGGCTTGAGCAGCCGCGACAGTGCGCGCAGCAGGGTGGACTTGCCGCAGCCATTGGCGCCGACGACGATGCTCACCTGCCCGGCAGGGATATCCAGCGACAGCTCGTCGACGATGGTGACCTTGTCATAGGCCAGGGTCAGATCGCTTGCCTGCAAAGTGGCCATGGGTTATGCCCCGCTTCCAGTTGAGTTTGCGCGCACCAGAATCCAAATCAGGAAGGGTGCACCGAATGCGCCGGTGATAACGCCCACCGGCAGCGAAAGATCCGCGAACAGGTTCGCGGCAAAGAAATTGGCAACAGTCACCAGCGTTGCCCCGGTCAGGCCGGAAAGCAGGATGTTGATCGGGCCGCGGGTCAGCGCGGCAGTAATCGGGCCGGCCAGGAAGGCAACGAACGCCATCGGCCCGGTGACCGCAATCGGCAAGGCGCCCATGGCCACCGCAACAAAGACCAAGATCGCCCGGGCCCAGCCCACGTGCAGCCCCAGGGCCGCCGCGGTGTCCTCGCCCAGCTCCAGCATTTTCAGCTGGCGCAGCACCAGGGGCAGCAACAGGATGCCGATGGCGCCAAGGGACGCCAAAAGCAGCAGCGCATTCTCCCAGTTGCTCGAGGCCAGCGAACCCGTCAGCCAGTGCATCACATCGCTGGCCGTATTCACCTGCGCCTGGGTCAGCAGGTACTGGATCAGCGCCTGGAGCATCGCGCCGATGGCCAGGCCCGCCAGGATCAGCCGGGGACCGGTCCGCTTGCCCGAGGCCGAGAGCCAGTAGATCAATGCAGCGACCAGCAGCCCGCCGGCCAGTGCGAAGGCGTTGAGCTTCCAGTCGGTATAGCCAAGGGTGATCATCGCGAAAACCGCGGCCGCCGATGCGCCGTAGCCCACGCCGATCACGTCGGGACTGGCCAGCGGGTTGCCCAGCCAGCGCTGGAACAAGGCACCGGAAATGCCCAAGCCCGCACCGGCCAGGGCACCCACCGCAATGCGCGGCAGGCGGTCGGACATGATGATGAAGCTGGTGCCCGGCACCTTTTCACCGCTGAGCACCTGGAAGACTTCGGCAGCTGGAAGGCGGTCCCGCCCCCAGAACAGGTAGGCCGCCACGGCGAGCACCAGGGCCAGGGCCATCCACAATGCGGTGCGGCGCACCCGGGATCTGCGGCGGGCTGCCAGCGCCGGTGCGGCTTTCGAGGCCGGGGCCGTCGCCGGTCCGGCCGTTTCCGTGGTGCTGCGGGGCTGGGTCATGTTCGCTGCTGCCATTTCGCTCGTGCTCACAGGCTCACCGACTTCATGCCGCTGCGCATCATGATGATGAAGATCGGTCCACCCAGCATGGCGCACATGACGCCTACTTGGATCTCGCTGGGCGGGGCAATGATTCGTCCCACCGTATCAGCCAGCAAGAGCAGGATCGGCCCGGCGATCAGGCTCGCTGGCATCAGCCAGCGGTAGTCGGAACCGACCAGCAAGCGCACGGCATGCGGGATCATCAGGCCGACGAAGGCGATGGGCCCGGCCACGGCGGTGGCGGTGCCAGCGAGAATGACCACCCCGATGGAGCCGATCAGCCGGGCGCGGTTCAAGTTGAAGCCCAAGGCGATCGCGGTGTCATCGCCCATGGACACTGCATTGGATACCTTGGCGGTGGACAGCACGATCAGTGCGCCGGCGGCCACCACGGGAATGGCCCCGAGGAAGGTGTCGATGCCGCTGCTGGATAACGTGCCGATCTGCCACATGCGGAAACGGTCCATGGTGGCATCGGAAATCATCAGGATCGCATTGGTAATCGCGCCCACGCCCACAGCCATGGCGGCACCGCCCAGCGCAAGCTTAATGGGCGTGGCGCCTTCACGGCCCACGTTGGCCACGAGATAAACCAGGGCCATCACCCCAGCAGCGCCGAGGAAGGCGGCCACCATGATTCCAGCCAGGGAGCTGACGCCCAGGAAGGCGATCGCCAGCACCACGGCCATGGAGGATCCGGCGTTCAAGCCCAGGATCCCGGTATCGGCCAGCGGGTTGCGGGTCAGGCCCTGCAATCCGGCGCCTGCCAAACCCAGGGCAGCGCCAACCACGATGGCTCCGACGGTGCGGGCGAAACGGGACGCGACCACGCCCTGGTCGCCATTGGAGGGATCGAAATTCCAGATGGCATCGAGCACGGTGCCCATCGAGACGTTTCGCGCGCCCAGCAGCAGCGAAGCGAACAGCGCCAGCCCGAGCAACAGGGCAAGGAGCAGCAAGGCGCCGAGCTTCCGGCCGGCTTTTGGCGACTTGGCCCCCGGTGCTTGGCGCGTAATACTTTCAGTCGCGGTCATTGGTTCCTACACTCATTGCTATGGCTCTTCTTCCCTTGCCCACTATTATCGCTCCAGGCATCGGCCTGCTTCGCGCGCAGAACCCTTCTGAAATGACGTTGGACGGGACTAATTCCTATCTGCTGTTCGACCCTGCTGTGGATGAACTTGTTCCTGGAACTCCGGTCGTCCTGATTGATCCGGGCCCTGAGCACGAGGACCATCTGCAGGCCTTGACGGCCTTCGACATCCAGCTGGTGCTCATTACCCATCGGCATGCCGATCACACGGGAGGCATCGATGCGCTCTACCGGATGACCGGTGCGCCGGTGCGTGCCATGCTGGAGCAGTACTGCCGGGATGCCCCGGTCTTCACCGATGGCGAAACGATCAGTGCCGCCGGGGCCAGCATCCAGGTGGTCTTCACCCCTGGCCACACCTCGGACTCGGTGTGCTTCATCCGCCAGGGCGGGGCTGCCCACTTGTTCACCGGGGATACCGTGCTGGGCCGGGGCACCACCATCTTGGAACACCCGGACGGCACACTGGCCGACTACTTGGATTCCCTGCAGCGGCTGCTCGCGCTGCCCGATATGGCTTTGCATCCGGCGCACGGCGAGCAGCATGATTCCTCGCATCCGCTGCTGCAGATGTACATCAAGCATCGGCATGCGCGGCTGGACCAGGTGCGTGCGGCTTTGCAGAAACTCGGCAAGGCCGGGGTCCACACGCAGCCAGCTGAATTGCTGGAGCATGTCTACCCCGACCTCGATGCGCGCTTGGTGGGCGCAGCTACCCATTCCCTGGAAGCCCAATTGCACTATCTGTCAGTGAATCCCTAGCCGGAGCTACTTCGCGGCAGCTGCGTTGTCGGCAGCCTTCACGATGCCGGGAACTACGTTATCCAGTGCCCATTCGATGGACAGCGGCGAAGCCGCGGAGATTGCAAGGGTTGCTTCATCGGTGCCTGGCAGTGCCACGGCATCGTTCTTCGCGGCAGGGATCTGGCCGTAGAGCGGCTGGCCCTTGACGACGTCTTCCATGGTGTTGCCCGCAACAGCCGAAGCGAAGACGATGTCCGAATCCCACTCGTTGACCTTTTCCGGGGAGACAGTGAAGAAGAAGGTGTCCTTGGCGGCGTTCTTCTGCACGTAGTCGGCCTGGGTCATGCCCAGTGCGCTCAGGAAGCGCGGGCGGGTGTCGCCTTCGGAGTAGATGTAGGCGGTATCCGGCGCCGAGAGGTCAGCTGCGATGAAGGTGGTGTCCTTCAGCGCTGGATTGTCTTCGCCGACCTTGGCCAGCTTGCCTTCGATCTCTTCGATCAGGGCGTCGGCTTCTTCTTCCTTGCCCAGCATCTGGCCGGCAACTTCGGTGACCTGTTCCCAGCTGGTCAGGTAGTTAGGCTCGATGGGGCCAACGACCGGAGCGATTTCCTGCAGCTTCTCGTACTGCTCCTTCTTCAACCCCGAGTATGGAGCGAAGATGACCTGGGGCTTGCTGGCGGCGATGCCGGTGTAGTCGATGTCATCGCCCACCTTGTACTGCACGGGCGCCTTCTCGGAGCCGATGGAAGCGCCCTGCTCTTCCAGAGCGGCGTCCTTCCATGCGGTGGAGTTGTTCTCGTTCATGCCGTAGGTGTCGGTGTCCATGCCGACCGGCACGGTATCCAGAGCCAGCAGGGTATCTGCGTTGACCCACGAGATGGTCGCGATGCGTTCCGGGACTTTTTCGATCGTGGTTTCACCATAGATGTTCTCGATGGTGACCGGAGTGAAGTCTTCTGCGGCCTTGGCTGAAGTGTCAGCCGACGGATCCGCTGAGTTGCTCGACGCGCCGCAGGCGGTTAGGCCCAAGGCGAGGATGGCAGTTGAAGCGGCGAAAATTCCGGCGCGACGTGAATTTTTCATGGGTCGGTGATTCCAGACTATGCGAGGTTCTGTCAACGTTTTGTTTAGCTAGGTTAGGCAAGCCTATCCGGGCCGTATGCCACGATACGCGTTTCTCTGCGCATTACGCAACACGAAACGTCCCTAATCACCGACCCTGAAGTGACCCTAACCAAATCGGGCGGTTTTTTCGGTGGGCTGACCAGAGACTTTATTCTCTAGTTGCTAGCAGCTTCCGCGGATCAGCCACCAAAATTGCTCCCCGCACCAGCAGCAAGCCGAGTAACACGGAGACAATTACCGTGATGACCGTCAGCGGCTTGAGCAGGATGGCGGCCCCGGCCAGGGGCAGCACGAGCACCGTGGAGGCGATGGCGAAACCGATCGAGGCAGCCAGCGCCGGGATCATGATCGACTTGGTGCGCGCGGCGTTCATCGTTTCGTAGGGCATGCCCAACCGGTTCAGCCCGCGATACAGCTCAGCGCGATCCAGGGTACTGGCGCTTTGGGAGATCGCCGCCGAAGCGGCCACGCAGATGAAGCTGATCGCCAAGGTCACCAGCACGCCGGTGGTGACATCGGCCGGCACATGCTCCAGCCAGGTGCCCTGATCGAGTTCGCTTCCGGTCAGCTCCATCAAGGCGGCCCCGCTGCCGCCCACCACCGCGACGAACGAAGCCATGGCAACCCCGGATACCTGGCGCCAGGATTCGGCAGGGCTTTCCAGGATCATGCGGGCTGCCAGCAGCTCTTGCGGAGTTCTGGCCTTGCGCAGCTTGGCCTTGCCCACCTTCGCCACCAGATACGGACCGACCAGGTTCATCACCAGCAGGCCGAAGCCGAAACCGCCAACCACCACTGCGATGATCGCGGCGATGGACTGCACGAACTGGCCCATGTTGGAGAACACCATGTACAGCACCAGAATGCCGGCAAGGGTGATCACCGCGCGCAGCCAGCTGGGGGTGGGCACCGTGCTGCGGGTTGCCACCGCCAACGGGGTGATCACCAATTTGCGCAAGCCGGCAGCTGCACTGCCTGCCGAGAGGAGCACGACAGCGACTACTGCTATCGCCAGCACCCACAGCGGCAAATAGATGGCCGAACCGATCGGCGCACCTTGGAACGGAATCAGCGAAGCCAATGGTGCGGCCAGGAGGTAGAGCACGATTCCGGCGAGTGCGCCGGCCAACGCCGTGCCGGCGGCTTGCAGCACGGCCACGAGGCCGATCTGCGCCCCGGTCGCGCCGAGCAAGCGCAAGGACGACAGGGCGCGGTCATTGGACCGCGCGGAGAGCCGGGCAGCGGCCGATCCCAGCACCAGCAATGGGACTACCAGAAGCACCACGGCGAAGGCTGCCAATGGCAGGTACATCCCCTGGGCCGCGGATTCGAAACTGGTAAAGGAGTAGGCGCCTCCCAGCACGATCAGCAGGATCGCGCTGACCATGGCGTAGGCGCTGGCGGTCAGGATCAGTGGTGCCAGCCGGGACTTCGCCGGCCGGCCAAGCATCCATGACAGGTGCAGGATATTCACTTCTGGGCACCGCCATCCACGGTGGCCGATGGGTGCAGACTGTCGCTGATCAGCTGGCCGTCCTGCAGCTGCACTACACGGTCGCAGCGCGCGGCGACATTGGGATCATGGGTCACCATCACCAGGGATTTTCCGGCACCGACGGTGCATTGCAGCAAGATCTCCAGCACTTCGAAGCCCGTGGTTGAATCCAGCGCGCCGGTAGGTTCATCGGCAAAGACCACCATCGCCCCGGTGACCTGCGCGCGGGCAATGGCTACTCGTTGCTGCTGCCCGCCGGAGAGCTGGCCGATGCGGCGTTGCTCCATTCCTGCCAGGCCCAGTTCCGCCAGGGCCGCCCCGGCACTGGAAATGGCGGCGTTGCGTGGCACGCCGTTGATCATCAAGGCCATGGCCACATTCTCTTCGGCAGTGAGCTCGGGAATCAGCAGTCCGGATTGGAAGACGAAGCCGAAGGATTCACGGCGCAGCCTGGTGCGCGCCTTATCCTTGAGCCCCTGGATATCCACCGGTGCACGGCCCGGGAAGTTCAGCATGATGCTGCCGGCGTCGGGAAGTTCAATACCGGCCAAGGCGTGCAGCAGCGTGGATTTTCCGGAACCCGAGGGGCCCATGATGGCAAGGGACTGGCCCAGTGAAATCTGCAGATCGACGCCGTTCAGTGCAGTGGTGGAACCGAAGCTGCGGTAGAGTCCGTGAGCGGCGAGTACGGGAGGATGGCCAAGGGAATTTTCAAGCATGACCCAATGTTTTCAACAAATGGCACCCGCGCACATCAGCGCAGGGTTCCAAGTAGCCTCCGGCCAGGCTCATCCCCCGGTAGGAGCAGCCGGCAGCTGGTTCACGACGACAGCAGGAGCAGTAGGCAACAGATGAAGCTGGAACTGTATACGCAACCATTCTGCGCACCGTGCGTGCGCACGCGGCTGGCTGTCGCCCGCGTGCAGGAACTGCTGCCCGCGTTGGAGGTCGAAGAGATCAATGTCGTGGAGCAGGTTGAGCGCGGCGAGGAAATGGGAATCACCAGCACCCCGGTCATTCGGCTATTGCAGGAAGGCACGGAGAAATTCCGTGCCAGCCAGACACCGACTATCAATCAGCTGTTGACCGCTATCGCTGAAGCCAGCGACTAGTCTCACGCCAGCTCGAAGCCCAAGGTGCACGGTTCTTGCCCATTCATGGGGAAGAATAGGTCAAGTGATTACTGTGCCCGGCGTCCAACATGAATGCTTCGAACGTGTTCTAGCCGACTCTTCCAACCGCATTGAGTGGCTCCGCGCACGGGCCCAGGGCATCACCGCAACGGACGTGGCCAAGTTGTCCACCGAGAAGTCCATCAAGAACGCCGCATGGGACAAGCTCTACGGCAATGGCTTCTCCGGCAATCCCTACACCGATCACGGGCGCAAGCGCGAACCGGTCATCGCTGCCTGGGTCCAAGAGAATTTCAATATTTTCCCCTCCTCCCAGCTCTTCCACTCGCAGCATTCGAGACTCCATCTGGCGACTCCCGATGGCTTGGGTTTCGATGCATCGGGAGTTCCGGTTTTGGCTGAAATCAAGACCACCAACAAGCCCTTCAAGAAGATCCCCAAGAGCTACCTGCGCCAGGTGCTCTGGCAGCAGCATGTGATCGGGGCCGAACGCACGTTGTTCGTTTGGGAAGAGCACGATAATTTCGTGCCGGTGCGCGCGGTTCCCGAATACCTTTGGGTGGAACGTGACGATGACTTGATCCAGGATCTCATCGGCAAGGCCGAGTCGCTCATCTCGGCATTGCGCGAAGCGACGGCCCGCCAGGAGCGCTACAACGACTACGGACCCGCTGCGTTGCGGCTCTAGGTCCCCGGAAACGGCAAAAGCCGCTGATCCCAGTTCACAGTACTGGGATCAGCGGCTTCCGTTATGCCGCTAGACCGGGTTGCTTGGAATCATCCGGGGATCCGGCAGGCAATCAGGGTAGTTTTCCACCAGCTCGGCCAGCAGCTTCTCCCGAAGCATATTGCGCAGGTTCCACAGGTCCCCGGCGTTGCGCGCGGATAAATAAATGGTCACTGTTTGCAAGCCGTTTTGCGCGTCGGTCACGAGCAGCTCATTGTCCCGGCCATCCCACCAGTCGGAGGCTTCAAGCAGTTCGCTGCTACGCTGGCGCAGGTAGGAAATCGGCGCATTGAGCTTCAGCTGCAGTGCTACGTTTCCGGAGATCTCCGTGCTGCGCCGCGACCAGTTCTCAAATGGCGTCGTGGTGAAGTAGGTCGATGGCAGGATCATCCGGCGCCCGTCGATCAGGTGCACCACGACGTAGGAGAGGGTGATCTCCTCTACCGTGCCGCGTTCCCCCTCGACTACCACTGTGTCGTCCACGCGAATCGAGTCGGTAAAGGCCACTTGCAAACCGGCAAATACGTTCGCCAACGTTGACTGCACGGCCAGGCCAACGACCACCGAAGCCAGGCCAGCCGAGGCCAACAGGCCGGCGCCCAGCGCCCTGACTTGCTCGATCGTCAGCAGCACCGCGGCGATTGCAATGATGCAGAGCACCGCAACCAGTACCCGTCGCATCAGGCCGACCTGCGTCTGGACCTTGGCCAGCCTGCGCCCTGGACCGAATCTCGCCTCGAAGCGTGCCATCATGCCGGTCTCAATCACGCGCACCAGCTTGATGATGAACCAGGTGAGGAAGAAGACCAGAATGATCAGGATGGCGAACTGCCAGGGGTTGTACCAAGTGCGTTCTCGATAGAAGACTGCGAAGGCCGACTTGGCAATAATCGAGGTAACCAGGCCGAAGAACGGGAATCTGGTGGCTTTCACGTCGGCTTCGTCCACGCCGATCCGGCGCAGCACGCGGCGGGCAACGCCGCTGAAAACAAACGCCAGGATTGCGGCTACGAGCGCACCGATGAGCAGGACAACCCAAAATTGCAACGATTCGGGGAGGAAGCTTGAGGCTGTAATGACTTCCTCGACGGTTTCGCCGATGGGTTCAACGGGGGTAGGTGACATGTTTAAAGCATGTCATATGGCGCTAAATAAATGCTGTGTGGAACCTGCCTTCCGCCCTACGGCCCGGGAGTTCTCCGGCTCCATTGCAGAAGCGTCTCAGAGTGGTTCCAATTCTTTTCTGCCCTTGCGCTTGCCGCATTCCAGGCCTTTAGTTGATTCACTGGCAGTCCGCTCTGCCTGCGGGCGCAAACCAAGAGAGACGGTGATCCATATGCGCAACGGAAAAATTGGAATCGTTCTAGGCACGGTGGCGGCAGCCTTGCTCGTGGTGACGCCCGCTTCCGCGGCGGCCCCCGCTCCGGCCGCCCTCGCGTCTGCTTCCTGCCCAACGGTTTATTGGGGATCCTTGGCCAAAACCAGCTCCTTGTCCACGCATTCCGCAGTGGAAAATCTTCGGACCGGACGGCACCTGTGCTTTGACCGGCTGGTCATCGATCTCGCAGGACCAGCTGCCAGCCATTCAGCCAGGTATGTCAGCGAACTGACCGGAATCGGTTCCGGCCTGCAGGTGGACACCACTGGCGGTGCCAACCTGGAAATCCTGGTGCAGGCCCCGGCAACCGAGGATTTCAACCCGGGCGCCGAAGTGAAGAATCTGGGCTACACGACGTTCCGCCAATTGGTGTGGCTGGGCAGCTTTGAAGGCCAAACCAAAGTGGGGCTCTCGACCAGGGCACGGCTGCCCATGCGCGTGTTCGCACTGCCTGGACCTGGCGACGGTTCACGCTTGGTCATCGATGTTGCGCACCATTGGTAAAGAAGGTTCATTTCCTTGATGCGTTCGCAACTTTTTGCGTGACGTACCACGTAACACCGGGTCAACCTGCTGATTAATGTGCCACCATGCTAAGTATGTCGCGCACATTCTCTTATCAGCAGGTTGATGTCTTTGCACCCACTGCTTTCAACGGCAATGGCCTGGGAGTCGTGTTCAATGCCGACAGCCTGAGCGATGACCAGATGCAGCACTTTGCGCAGTGGATGAATCTTGCGGAAACTGTATTCTTCGTCGAGCCCACTGATGAGGAAGCGGACTACGCCATTCGCATTTTCACCCCGAGCACCGAGCTGCCCTTTGCTGGCCATCCGACGCTGGGCGCGGCTCATGCTTGGCTGGAGTCCGGTGGCGAGGCTGGTCCCGCAGGCCATCTGATCCAGCAATGCGGTGCCGGACTGATTCCGGTGCGTGTGGAACGGGAAAGCAGCGACCGCCACTCGCGGCGCTTGGCCTTCCTCGCACCCCCGCTGACCAGGTCGGGCCCTTTGGAACCAGATGTCCTGCAATGGGCGATTGCCGGGCTGGGCATTCGCGAAGAAGACGTGGTGGACCACCAGTGGCTGGTCAACGGTCCGCATCCTGCGGGCCTGGTGCTGCGTGACGCCGATATCGTGCTGGGCATCGAACCTGACTATGAGGCGCTGCAGGGATTGGAAGTAGGCGTCATCGGCCCCTACACCGCAGCCAGCGTTTCGCAGAGCGTGTGGCAACCGCGCGGATCGGTCATGCCGCGCGTTTCCGGTACCCGCGAAGAGCTGCGTCCGCTGGACTTCTCTGATTTTGAGCGTTCCGAAGAGCGCTTCCGCAATGTGGTGCTGCAGCCTCCGGCGGACTATGAGGTCCGTGCCTTCATTCCCGGCGAGGCTGTTCCGGAAGACCCTGCCACCGGTTCGCTGAATGCTGCGTTCGGCATCTGGCTGACGCAGACCGGTTATGCACCCCAGCGCTATACCGTGCGCCAGGGCACGCGTTTGGGCCGCGAAGCGATCTTGCATATTGAAGCTACCGAAAAAGGCGTCTGGGTCAGTGGCGATGTCGCCACCCGCATCTCGGGCGATGTGAGTTTCGACTGATTTCCTATGCATAGTTTCGCTATCCGTTCCGCACAGGGCTGATAGGGACTAGCCTTGACCAGTGCCTGAAACTGCGAATCCCGAAACACACTTCGACAAGAAAGCCGCCTGGCGTGCCCTCTGGGCACTGGTCATCGGCTTCTTCATGATCCTGCTGGACACCACGATCGTGTCCACCGCAATGCCCTCCATCATGACGTCGCTGGACGCCGATATCTCCAGCATCTTGTGGGTCAACAGCGCGTACCTGCTCACCTTCGCGGTGCCGCTGCTGGTCACCGGGCGCCTCGGTGACCGCTTCGGTCCGCGCAATATCTACCTCATCGGCATGGTGGTCTTCTCGCTGGCCTCGCTGTGGTGCGGCTTGTCCGATTCCCTCGGCTCGCTGGTGGCGGCGCGCGCCGTCCAGGGCCTTGGCGCTTCGATGATTTCCCCTCAGGCGATGACGCTCATTACCCGCCTCTTCCCTTATCAGCACCGCGGTGCAGCCATGGGCCTATGGGGTGCAGTGGCGGGCATCGCTTCGCTGATCGGTCCGATTGCCGGCGGTCTGCTGGTGGACTCCATCGGCTGGGAATGGATCTTCTTCATCAACTTGCCCATCGCGGTAGTCAGCTTGACCATGGTCTTCAAATTCGTGCCAGCCCTTGAATCCCAAGCGCATTCCTTCGACTGGTTCGGCGTCATCCTTTCGGCGTTGGCCATGTTCTGCTTGGTCTTCGGCATCCAGGAAGGCGATGCCACCAATTGGGAACCATTCATTGGCCCGCTGAATTCGTGGCATCTGATTATCATCGGCGCGGTGCTGATGGGAGCCTTCATCTGGTGGCAGTCCAAGACCACGTCTGAACCGCTGGTTCCGCTGCGATTGTTCAAGGTCCGCAATTTCTCCTTGGCCAATGTCGCGATCACCTTCATGGGCCTGACCATCGCGACCATCGCCTTGCCGATGGTGTTCTTCTTGCAGAATGTCCGAGGCCTGACTCCCACCGAATCCGCGTTGATGATTTCTCCGATGGCTTTCGTGGCGATCTTCCTCGCGCCGCAGCTGGGAAAGAAGGTCAATCAGCTCAGCCCGCGGATCTTGGCCGTGCCCGGGTTCTTCCTGTTTGGCGGTGCCACGGTGGTCTACGCCTTCATGATGCACGCCGATATCCCGCTGTGGATGCTGCTGATTCCTTCAGCGGTTCAAGGCATCGGTTCAGCCATGATCTGGCCATCGCTGTCGCTGGCAGCCACCAAGGACTTGACCGCGCGTGATGCGGGTGCCGGTTCAGGGATTTACAACACCACCCGGCAAATCGGTTCAGTGCTTGGTTCTGCGCTGATCGCGGTGATGATGGATGCCCGCATTTCGGCACAGATCGCGCAGGCAGATTCCAAGGATCCTGCGGTGATCATGGAAGCCACGTCTGTTGGCCTGGGACAGGCACTGATGCTGCCGGGCTTCATCGGCGTGGCTGCTGTGCTCGTTGTAGCGTTCCTCAGCGATGGCAAGAAGGCGCAGCGCCACTAGCCAGAGGCAGCTCTTAACGGAGCCAGCGCCTGGTCCGGGACTCGAAAGTCGCTGGATCAGGCGCTGGCTTCGTGGTCGCTAGACCTTGTCTTCAGGTTCTTCGTTGCTATCGCCGTTCTTGAATTCATCGACCTTCTCGCCGATTTTTTCTTGGGCGTCCGCTGCGAAGTTCTTCACGTTCTCGGTAGCGTCGCCTGCGAAGTCCTTCGCGTTTTCGACTGCCTCGCCCAGCTTCTTCTTTGCATCATCTAAGAAACCCATTGGTTCTCCTCTTAGCTTGTAGTTCAAATGTGGCCGCTGAAAACCGCAGTCTCCAAGATCAACTTACGGCGTGCCGAGTGTTTTGCTCAAGCGATTCCGTCCGCTTATTTTGCTTTCTTGATCTTCTTGGCGCCCTTGCGACCAAGAATCAATGCCACAGCGATACCTGCCAGCCATACGTCCTTGGCCAGGGCGGTGCCATCCGCGGTTGGGCGGATGCCGTCGGATTCTGTCATGCCCGGAGTGCGCAGGTAGGAAGCCAGCAGCACACCGGAGAATGCGCCCAGGCCCAAGCCGGCCAGCCGCGATGGGATCAGCGGCAGCAGCAAGGCGCTACCCAGCGAGATCTCGCCGATGGATACGGCCTTGCCGAAAACTGCCGGTTCCAGCTCGGCCAGCTGAGGCACGCCGTTGGCTGCCATCTGCTGCAGGCCTGCGGCGCTGGCTTCATCGATGCGCAACTTGTTGATGCCGCTGTTGAGAATGAACGCACCACTGACCAAACGTAGCGCGGCGTTTGCAATCGAGATTCCCATGGGCCCTCACTTCTCTTTCATTTCGTCCAAGAATGGCGTTCCGGCATGGAACGCCCTGATGTTCAGCGTAGTCATGGGCGCAGTAGTTCACAATCATTTGCGCGGCGCGCATAGCTGAACCCAAGAATTTCCCAGCTTGAATCGTGCTAAATTCGTGAATCATGATCGCTTCTTCCGCAGTACCCCCAGCAGCCCTTGATCTACTCATTACCCAGGGCTTCGATGCCACCAGCGTCGACGAGCTGGCAGCTGCCGCTGGCATTTCCCGTTCCACTTTCTTCCGCCGTTTCGGGTCGAAAGAGAATATGGTCTTCGCCGACCAGGAAATGATCATTACACACGTCGAGACCACGCTGGCCGCCTCGTCGGTTGATGCAATCACTACGCTCATCGATGCCGCGCATGTGGTTTTCGACCAGTACACGGTCAACCCAGAAGGCGCCCAGCTGCGCCACAAGCTGCTCTCCTCGGTGCCGTCGCTGCGAGAGCGCGAGCTGGTCTCCACTCACCGCTATGAACGGGCGTTTTACGGGTTCCTGAACCGTCGCGATTTGGCAAAGAGCGCCACGGAGAAATCGCTGTGCCTGGGCGTTAGCGCTGGCCTGGTTGCGATCCACAACGATCATTTGCGCAGCTGGCTGAAAGACGCGCATAGCACGGACCGCACCAAGCTGGCGAACGATGTGCGCCAGTTCCTGAACCGCTTCGCAGATCTGCTCGACCCCGGACAGGCAGCGGCCGCCCCCAAGCCTGCGGCCCCCAGCGTGGTGGTTTCCGTGCTGGATGCCGGCGCCGATGAGCAGGCGATTCTCCAGGCCGTCTCCCGCGCGCTCAAAGAGCACGGAAACTAATCGATTCCACCCAACTCTTGAAACCAAGTTTCTTGACATGGCACTGCGTTCCACTAGTCTAGGAGTGAAGCTTTTTCACCGTAGCTATTAGGAGCATCTGAAATGTCCCAGCTGGAGACCGGTTTTGAATTTCCCGCCGGCGTTGTCGAACCCGAATACGACCTGTGGTCCGGAGACGTCAATATCGATCCGACCGGAATCTTCGCCGAAGTAGGCGAAGCGGACAACGCGTGGCGAGCCAAGGCCCGCGCATTCATCCTCGACGAGGTCAAGGACGACATCCACGAGTACTGGGACAAGGCCGACTACCCGCTGCATCTGCTCAAGAAGCTCGGCGATGCGGATCTGCTGCGCGATGGCCTGAATCTGGAAGGCTACGAGGAAATGAGCCCGCTGGCTGCCGGCTTGGTCAACATGGAGATGGCCCGTGGCGACGGTTCGGTCTCCACCATTGTTGGCGTCCAGGGCGGTCTGGCTCTGCGCTCCGTGCTGTACTGCGGCAATGCCCAGCAGATCCAGAAGTACGCCATCCCCATGCTGCGCGGCGAACTTCCAGGCGCTTTCGCGCTGACTGAACCAACTCACGGTTCCGATTCGGTTTCGCTGGAAACCCGTGCCACCAAGGTCGAGGGCGGATACCGCCTGAGCGGTGAAAAGAAATGGATCGGCAACGGCTCGGTCGGCGGCGTGAGCATCGTTTGGGCCCGCGACGACGAGGGCAAGGTCCGCGGATTCATCGTGCACCAGGATGCCGAAGGCTACAAGGCCACCACCATCGAAAACAAGCTCTCCCTGCGCGCTATCTGGCAGGCGCATATCCGCATGGAGAACGTCTTCGTTCCGGACCACGATGTGATGCCCGAAGCCAAGAGCTTCAAGGACACCTCACGGGTCCTGTTCGCCACCCGGCTGGGTGTCGCCTGGTCTGCCGTGGGCCACGCGACCGCTTGCTACGAGTCGGCCGTGAGCTACGCCAAGCAGCGCGTGCAGTTCGGGCGTCCGCTGGCCGCCAGCCAGATCGTCCAGGAGCGCCTGGCCCGCATGCAGTCCGAACTGGCTACTATCCAGGTTCTGGTCATGCAGGCGACCAAGCGCGAAACTTCCGGTGAGCTGACCGGCCCGCAGGCGTCGCTGGCCAAGTACACCGCTACCCGCACCGCACGCGCCATCGCAGCGAACGCCCGCGACCTGCTCGGCGGCAACGGCATCCTGACCAGCAACCGCGTGGCCCGCCATTTCGCCGATGTGGAAGCAATCCACACCTATGAAGGCACCGAAACCGTGCAGGCCTTGATCATGGGCCGCGACATCACCGGCTTCTCAGCGTTCGCCTAGAACCTGGGCGCCGGAAAGCACGCCGGGACCTGGCTCGTTCTTCCGGGCCCCGGCCCCGGCGTGCTTTTGCCTACTGCCGGCCCAATCGGTTCTTGGTCTTTGCCGTTGCCACGTGGTCCCATGGATTCTCCGGCCAAGGATGCTTCGGGTAGCGCCCGCGCATTTCAGACCGCACCTGGGCATAGGGCCCATTGAAGAAGCTAACCAGGTCATCGGTCACCGCCAGCGGCCTGCCACCGGGCGAAAGCAAGTGGAACTGGACGGCAAGCTTGCCCTTGACCAGCCGCGGCGACTCATCGAGCCCGAAGCATTCTTGCAATTTCACGGCGACGACCGCTGGACCGGTTTCACCGACCTCGGGATAGGCCACGGAAATCCTTGATCCCGAAGGCACCTGGAGCCGTTCGGGCACCAGCGAATCAAAATCATGGGCATGCTCCCACGGCAGCAAGGTCCGCAATGCCGAATACAGGTCAACCTTGGCAGCGTTCTTGCCGGCGGCTACCTGCCGCAAGACCGGCTGCAGCCAGTTGCCCGCCGAGGCAATCAGGGCCTGGTCATCCACCGCGGCAAAGGGTTCGCCGAGCAGGCGATGGGCCACGGCCATCCGCCGGCGCAAAGCATCAAACTTTTCATGGGTGCCGAAGAAGGCTATCCCCTGCGTAGCTATGGCGCTGGCAACAGCCTGCATGCCCAGCTCTGCGGTGGCCTTGACCGGATGGGCCGCCAGCTCGATCTCGCCAAAGCTCTCGATCTGGCGAGCGGTGATCCTGCCGTCAACCAGCTCCGCCACTTCGCGCTTCTGGTGCATCTGCGGCAACAGGTCGACGGCAGTGCCAAGTTCGATGCCAACGGCCCGTCGGATCACCGCCTTGGATCCGGCGCGGGAGACCTCGGCGACCGCAAGAAATTCCTCATGCATCAGCTGGCTGCCGCGCGGCAAGGTTGCCCGGGTCCCCGAAGCCAACAGGTATTCCTCCGGGCCGACCTTGCGCGCAATCCATTGCGGGTAGGCCAAAGCGCACACGCCTGCCAGGGCCGCAGCTGCCGGTGCAGGCTGCCGCCCGGTGCGGTTTTCCGCACTGCCCAGGAGCTTTTCCAGGCGCTGCGCTTCATGCTTCCAGGCACGGTGCGCCGGATGCGAACTCCGGCGCACCGCGGCAAGCAATTCATTCAGGTCCGCACTGGCAATGCGTTCCGAGCTGGCCAGCAATGCGACAGCATCCGAGGCAGCCCGGGTGCCGAAAATCCGGCTGCCTTCGAGCAACGCGCGGGCGGCACGCGGGTCTGCTGGAACCTTCATCATCTGCTCGCCCAGGGCGGTGATCTGCCCGGTGCCGTCAACCGCGTCCAGGCTGCGCAGGATCTGCTCGTCGCTGGCCATGGCGCTAGCCGGCGGCGCTTCCCACATGGCCAGCCCCTCGCCACGCGGGGTCCCCCATGCCGCGAGCGACAAGCCGGCGGCGACCAGGTCGCCGGTGCGGATTTCCGGTGTGGAGTGCGCCGGGGCGGCGGCAAAGGACTTGGGGTCCAAGGTCCGCACCACCTTGCCCGGCCCGAGTCGTCCTGCCCGGCCCGCCCGCTGGGTGGCCGCGGAACGGCTGGCCACCACGGTCATCAACCCCGAGAAACCACGCGAGCTGTCTCGGCGCGGCTCGCGGGCGTAGCCGGCGTCCACCACCAGATGCACGCGCGGCACGGTCACCGACGATTCGGCAATGGAGGTGGAGACGATGATCCGCGGGGCGCTGCCAGCCTCCGGCTCACTGAGGATCCGGTCTTGTTCCTTGGAAGAGATCTGCGAGTGCAAGGCCAGGGCTTGCACTCCGGAGGCAGCAATCTGCGAGCAGACGCGGTCGACTTCCCGTACCCCGGGGACGAACACCAAGGTGTCCACCGGGGTTGCGCTTGCTGCGTTGGCTTCCGCGCTGTGGCGTACCGCGACGGCGGCAACGTGGCGCAGGTAGTCATCATTCAGTCCGCGTTCGGTATTCCGGATTCCGGCGAAGCTGTCGAAAGCTTCTTGCACGGCATACTGCGCGGTGTGGGCGCTGAGCACTGGAGCGGCATGGCCACGGGCCAGCAGCGCCGAGAGTTCCCCGGCGTGCAAGGTGGCACTCATCAGGATCAGCGACAGGTCATCACGCAATTCGCTGACCTGGTTGGCCATCGCCAGCAACAAATCCGTATCGATCGACCGCTCGTGGACCTCATCAATGATCACCGCGCTCACACCGGCAAGATCCGGATCGGCCAGCAACCTGCGCAGCATCAGGCCTGCGGTCACGAATTCCACGCGGGTCTGCGCCGAAGACTGCCGTTCCCCGCGCACGGCGAAGCCAACGCGCTTCCCCAGAACCGATCCATCAAGCTGGGCGAGGCGACGGGCAGCAGCCCGGGCAGCGACACGACGTGGCTGGGTCACGATGATCTTGCCAGCCAGTCCTGCCTGGTCCAGGGCGTTGGCTACCGTGGGTGGAACTATCGTCGTCTTGCCGGATCCCGGTGGCGCCTGGATCACCAACGGCTGGGCAGGATTAGCCGCCAAGGATTCATGGAGTTCCTCCCTGCTGGGACCGAAAGCCAGCCCTGAAGCAATCCTGTTCAGGTCGAAGCGGGCCGAACTCATGCTTGGCGTCCAGCCCAGAAGGACTCGATGGCCTTGACCACAGGCTCAATCGGGAACAGGGTGCTGCCGTGGGTTCGCCCCGGCAAGGCCACCATGCGCGCGTTGGGCAAGGTGCGGACCATGATCTTGTTCTGGTCGAAGCGCGGCTGGTCCCGGGTGCCGATCAGCAGCAAGGTCGGGATTCTGATCTTGCCCAGCTCGGACAGGTTGATGTTCTGCAGGGTCTCGGCCGCCTCGTAGTAGGCAGCCAGGGCCAGCGGGTCGTTGGACTTGAAGGCCATGCGGGTTGCTGGATCCAGGCGTCCATTCTTTTCCTGCCCGGTGACGAATCCTTCGATGTCGCCATTGCGCAGGACCTCGAGGTAGCCGGGGAAGAAGAGCTTCCCGATTTCGCCGGGGGTAATTTCGTAGGTGCCGCCGAGCATGATCAGCGAGATCACCTGCTCTGGGTGGTGCATGGCCATGTGCAGCCCGGTGCGTGCGCCAAAAGAGTAGCCGACAATGTGAATACGTCCGATGCCCAGGTGATCCATCACCGCGCGGATATCGCCGGCCACCTTGTCCATGGTGTAGTCGGCCACGTCGTGGGATTTGGCCGACTTGCCATGCCCGCGCAGGTCCATGCGGATGGTGCGGTGCCCCTGGCCCAACGCCTTGGTGTAGCCGAGCCCTCTCCAGATGGACCGGGACAGGGCGGAGCCATGGAGGAAGAGAATCGGCTCCCCGGCAGCCCCGTCATCGTCAAAGAAGATTTCGGAACCATCTGCGGGATTATTGATCATCGGCATGCCTTCGATTAAATCCTGTATTGACGGTGAAGGCGAAATCAGTGTTGGCCGCCGCCCTCGACATCCGCGGCTAATAGGTGAACACTGAAGACACAGGGTCCAGCCATCCGCAGGGGGTGGCCCACGGAAGTTGGGAGGAAGATCATGCCTGAACAATCAGCTGCTGGGCAGCCCGGTGGCGCTGAAGAGGAAAAGCTGCGACTGGCCGCAGAAGAAAAGAAGCGCCATGACGAGCACGATGAAGCTCTCGTCGAAGAGTGGGAAGACGAGTCATTCCCGGCTTCGGATCCGCCCTCGAATTATTAGCAAAAGCCTTTTCCCAAGAGACCGCACACCTCGCATTCAGCTACTTTCAAGTTTCAGCTCCTAGTGTGGTTATTACCTTCTCAAGGTGCGAGTGATCTAGATGAACCGATCCGCACTGGCGTTACCTCCTTGGCCTGGCGGGTCGGTTCATCATTTAATCCAAATCCACGAAACCTTTACGCACACAGCGGATTCACCTTTGCGCTATTTATTTAGTTCAGGCTCTGGCCTATTGTGGAAAATGACGTCAAATCGATTTCCGCTCGCCAGCGCTTGACCTGGCAGAAAGGTGCCTCGTGGAATACGAACGCCTCCCGTCCATCCCGGAACTGCATCGTCCCTACACTGCTGCCGCAGACCGCTATGAGCACTTCGGCTACCGCCGCGTTGGCGATTCCGGCCTGCGCTTGCCCCCGCTATCCCTGGGACTGTGGTGGAATTTCGGCGATAACCGTCCATTCGATTCCCAGCGCGAGATCCTGCGCCACGCTTTCGATAACGGCATCAACCACTTCGATCTGGCCAACAACTATGGTCCTCCGGCAGGTTCAGCCGAAGAGAACTTCGGCCGCATGATGGAAAAGGACTTCAAGCCCTACCGCAACGAACTGGTCATCTCATCCAAGGCCGGCTACGACATGTGGCCAGGCCCGCACGGCACCTTCGGCTCGCGCAAGTACCTGCTGGCCTCCTGCGAAGCCTCGCTGAAGAAGATGAATCTGGACTACGTGGACATCTTCTATTCGCACCGTTTCGATCCGAAGACTCCCCTGGAAGAAACCATCGGCGCTTTGGATACCCTGGTTCGCCAGGGCAAGGCCACCTACGTGGGCATCTCCTCGTACTCGGCAGAACGCACCGCCGAGGCTGCCGCAATCGCCAAGGACCTGGGAACCCCGCTGGTAATCCATCAGCCGTCGTACAACATCCTGAACCCCTGGGTAGAGCACGGCCTGCTGCAAACCCTGGAAAAGGAACGCATGGGCACCATTGCCTTCACCCCGCTGGCCCAGGGCCTGCTCACCGATAAGTACCTGGAAACCACTGATGTGGTTCGCCAGGGCGGACGCCGTTCGCTCGAAGCCCAGCTGACCGATCAGAACCTGGCCAAGGTCCGCAACCTGAACGAGGTTGCGCAGACGCGCGGGCAGTCGCTGGCGCAGATGGCCCTGGCCTGGTTGCTGCGCGATGGCGCGGCAACCTCGGTATTGATCGGCGCCTCGTCCACCAAGCAGCTCGACGAGAACTTGGGCGCGCTGGACAACCTTGAGTTCTCCGAGGCGGAATTGGCCCAGATTGCCAAGATCGCCCAGGGCGATGCCGGAATCGACTGGTGGCGTTCTTCCGCTATCGGCTAGTAATCCACTGATCACACAGGTAATACCTGTGTTCTTGAGCCGCGGTTTCCAAGACAAGTCTTGGAAACCGCGGCTTTTTCATTCGCTTCCGTCTGCAACTTCTGCTCAAGCCAAATACCTGCTGTTCCTTGGTGGCTGAATGTTGTTTCTGCGGATAAGCTCGGAGTAGACGCAATATGAAGTGAATTACATTCATTTATTGCGTGGAGTCCGCTAGCGTTAGATCCACACGGCTTACGCTGACCACTTTTGTGCATACGACAGGAGCATTGATGAGCGCCCCAACCTACAAGGTCTTGAACCCGGCAACCGGTGAAGTCGTCGAGGAATTCGCCGCGGCCACCGATGAGCAAGTCGAACAGGCGCTGGCTGCCGCGCAGAGCGCCTACGAATCATGGCAGGACGTTGACATCAACGAACGCGCCAAGATTGTTTCCAAGGTAGGCACGCTCTTCGCCGAGCGCGCAGCAGAACTCGGCAGGATCATGACCACCGAAATGGGCAAGCCATTGTCCGAGGCCGTGGGCGAAGCTGAATTCTGCCAGGAGATCTTCGAGTACTTCGCCACCGAGGGACCAGCCTTGGCAGCGGACCAGGAGATCAAGTCCTTCTCCGGCGGCAAGGCCGTCGTTCAGAAGCGCCCGGTTGGCCCGCTGCTGGGCATCATGCCGTGGAACTTCCCGCTGTACCAGGTAGCGCGCTTCGCGGCACCTAACCTGATGCTGGGCAACACCATCATCTTGAAGCATGCCGAGTCCTGCCCGCGTTCAGCACTGGCCATCCAGGAAATCATGGATGAGGCTGGCGTGCCGGCCGGCGTCTACAACAACCTCTTCGCCACCCACGACCAGATCTCCACCATCATCGCCGATTCCAGGATCCAGGGTGTTTCCTTGACCGGCTCGGAGCGCGCTGGCGCCATTATCGGCGAGCAGGCCGGCCGCAACCTGAAAAAGGCCGTACTGGAGCTGGGCGGGTCGGATCCATTTGTTGTCCTGGACTCCGATGACGTACCGGGCATCGTGGATACCGCTTGGGGCTACCGCATCGACAACACCGGCCAGGCCTGCAACTCGAACAAGCGCATGATCGTCATGGAAGACATCTATGACGAGTTCGTTTCCGAACTGACCAAGCGTGCCGAAGGCCTGCGGCCTGGCGACCCGATGGCGGAAGCCGAGGGCACCTTCGCTCCGTTGTCCTCCCGCAAGGCGGCAGAGTCCCTGCACGAGCAGGTCCAGGACGCCGTGGCCAAGGGCGCTACCCTGCACGCCGGCGGCGTGCTGCACGACGGCCCTTCGGCCTACTACTCCCCTGCGGTGCTCACCGGCATCACCAAGGAGATGCGTGCCTACTACGAGGAGCTCTTCGGCCCGGTAGCAGTGGTCTACAAGGTATCCAGCGACGAGGAAGCCACTGAGCTGGCCAACGACACCATTTACGGCTTGGGCGGTTCGGTGCACTCCACCGACGTCGAGCGTGCCTCCAGGGTGGCTCAGAAGCTGCAGTCCGGCATGACCAACGTGAATGCAGCCAGCGCAGAGGGTGCAGAAATGCCATTTGGCGGCGTGAAGCGTTCGGGCTTCGGCCGCGAGCTTGGCCCGCTGGGCATGGACGAATTCGTGAACAAGCGCCTGTTCTACGTAGGCGAATAATCTGGGTAGGCCCGCAACGGCTGCCTGAACTAAGAGATACATAAATTTAGGGGCGAACCAAAACGGTTCGCCCCTAAGTTTATTTTCTAGTGCTTCTTCTCCTAGGCGTTGGAAGAGACTTTCTCGCCTGATCCCACGCCAACTTCGTTCTGTTCGGAGACCGTCAGCGACGGCTTCTTCGCACGGAACCGACCCCTCCACAACGCTGAGAACCAGCGCTGAATCGTCAACCAGGTCGCGCTAGACACCAGCACAGCGTCTGCGGAAGCCATAATTCCTGAGAAGAAAGGCAGGCCCATAACAACTGCGATGCCGATATGCATCCCAAGAATAGTAATCAGCGCAATTCTCCGGCTGATCTTATGGAACAGCATGAATGGGAATGCAATTTGAGCAAGCACTGTCACATAGGTGATCAAGGCAACGATCCACGAATTCGTAGTGATCAAATCACTAAGCCAAGGGAAGACACCATACGCCTCGGAACTAACCGGGTAGTACATAGCTGTACCGTTTTGCCAAAGTGTGCCTTGAACCTTGTACAGACCAGCTTCAAGATAGACAATACAAAGTTGGGCTACGACCAGGCATAACGCAAGGTTGTGCAGCACCGTAACGGCTTCGAATTCTTTCTTCGTTTTCCTCGCGCGTTTACGTAGCCAAGAATCGACAGACCAGTGCTTGGACAAGTCAGCAAAAATCAGATAGATCAGCATGATACGGATGAAATAATTTCCGCCATCCGAAACCGGCGTATTCTGTGCGTTAATCGCCGTATAAAAAATGAAGAAGAGCGGCGTGACGAATCTAGTTTGCCAACCAACTACAAATGCGATTGCCAACACGATGGCCATCACGTACCAAAAGACGAAGAACCCGAGTCCCGCGTCACGCAGAATATCCAAAGGCCACTGGTACCCAAGTACAGAACGGTAGGGTTCAAGGTACTCGGAACCAGGTCCCCAGATCTTAGCTGCGACTGGTATGTTGGCAATTAACCAACCCAGAATGAAGAGTCCCGACGACATGCGCATGACTGCAAGACCGTATGGTGCATGCCGGTTTTCGGTAAACCACCCGTAGACCCAGTTCAGTGCTTTGGGGACGAAATCGCGATTCTTAGAAATCCATTGGCTGATCGAAGGAGCACTGCTTGTTTCACGTTTCAGCTCCATACCGACACCGCCGCTTGACTAAATTCCTTGGTATCTCGCCATCCGATGTAGGTTTCGCGAGGTTTTGTTGTTGCGTTCTCATCGCTCCGCTGAGCAAACGGAACAATTGGTTCACGTCGGAGCTTAATTTCCACCATTGATGCTCCGCCCCACTGTTCTATTGCGTAGAGTGACGCGAATCCGACGGCCGTATCTTCCATACGTTTATAGGCTCGAAGATTGCTCAATTCTGTTGCAGAATACTTCTCGCGGGCCTCCGCTGAGTTGAGTTCCACACCAAAAACGGGCGTTCCCTGAATAAAGGGTCTAGAGATTTCCGCTCGAGAATCCGCAGTCAAATCCGAAGCCGCACTCCATAGCCGTCCGTGAATAGATTTGGATTGTTTTGTCTCACGATTGGCAAACATGTTGCCGGCACGACTTTCCATTTCTTCGTCTGTAACGTCGCGCCACTCTGAGAATTTCGCACCGTGTTGGCTACCCTTGGCACAAATTTCCGCGCTAGAAAGACATACACGCATTGTGAAATATTCATCTTGCGAATAGGGCCCAGGAGCAAAAAGGCTCCAGCCTTGATCTAACGGCCCTAGAAAATACTTGTTCAATTCGGGCTGTAATGATGACTTGATGGGTGTTGAAGGACCCGTGAACGCCAATGTGGCTCCGATATGCCCTAACGCGGCTACACCCGCAATTAAAAGCACCAACACTGTAAACAGCTTGGGCTTAGTTTTCTGTTGCCTCATCAGGCTATTGTCTCCAAATTCTTCGACACCCGTGAATTGTTGCAAAGACTACTTGAAAGCGAAATGGGAGGGGCATCGTTTAGATGCCCCTCCTATTTCAAATTACTGCAGTTCGACTATGCTGAACGCTTTCGCGCGAAGACAGCCACACCAGCTCCGAGCAGTACAAGTGCTAGTGCACCTGCACTGATCCAGAGGGCTCCGTTAGAACCGGTATCCGCAAGGCGATCCTTCTTGGAGTCATCCTTCTTGGATCCCTTAGAGTCATCCGACTTAGAGTCCGAGTTATCCGAGGTGTTTGCATCCGTGTTGGCACCGGCGTTCGCATCAGCGTTATCCGCAGTGTTCGCATCGGTGTTCGCATCGGTGTTCGCATCAGCGTTATCCGCAGTGTTCGCATCGGTGTTCGCATCAGCGTTATCCGCAGTGTTCGCATCGGTGTTCGCATCAGCGTTATCCGCAGTGTTCGCATCAGCGTTATCCGCAGTGTTCGCATCGGTGTTCGCATCAGCGTTATCCGCAGTGTTCGCATCGGTGTTCGCATCAGCGTTATCCGCAGTGTTGTCGGCCGTGTTCACGTCAGTCGAATCGTCAGCCACAACGGTGAAGGTCGTGAACCCGTATGCGTCGCTTTCAACATCAGTTGCAACGATCAAGTAGCTACCAAGTGCCAAATCAGTCGAGTCGACCTCGAAGCTAATGTCGCCCTTGTCGTCAGCGGTAACGGTTTCAGGCATGGCAGCAGCAGCGATCTTGGCTACGTCCGAGCTGGTGTCGCCCAGCTGGCTCTGCTCGATCTTGACTTCGCCATTTGCGGTGAACTCTTTACCCGTTACGATTCCCGATTCACCCTTGACCAAACGATTAGGGGTGATATCGATGTGAACTTCGTTCTCAGCGGCATCGTCCGGAGTTACCTGGAAGTACTCAGTGTAAGTCTTTCCGGTTTCTTCGTCCGTCACTTCAACGGTGTAGATACCCTCAGGCAAGCCATCGGTATCGTACTTGTACTCGAATCGACCATCTTCATCAACGATGACTTCGCCCTCATGTACTGGGGTTTCTTCACCATTTGAGTTTCGGATGATTACCTTGACGTTGCCTTCCGGAGTGAACTTGTCACCAATCACGGTAACTTCGTCGCCTTCCGTAACGGAATCAGGCACAACGCTGACGATCGGGTGCTCAGTGTTGTCCGCAGTGTTGTCGCCAGTGTTCTCAGCCGAGTTATCCGCCGTGTTGGCATCGGTGTTCGCATCAGCGTTATCCGCAGTGTTCACATCGGTGTTCACATCGGTGTTCGCATCAGCGTTATCCGCAGTGTTCACATCGGTGTTCGCATCGGTGTTCGCATCAGCGTTATCCGCAGTGTTCACATCGGTGTTCGCATCAGCGTTATCCGCAGTGTTCACATCGGTGTTCGCATCAGCGTTATCCGCAGTGTTCACGTCGGTGTTCGCATCAGCGTTATCCGCAGTGTTCACATCGGTGTTCGCATCGGTGTTCGCATCAGCGTTATCCGCAGTGTTCACATCGGTGTTCGCATCAGCGTTATCCGCAGTGTTCACATCGGTGTTCGCATCAGCATTATCCGCAGTGTTCACGTCGGTGTTCGCATCAGCGTTATCCGCAGTGTTCACATCCGTGTTCGCATCGGTGTTCGCATCAGCGTTATCCGCAGTGTTCACATCGGTGTTCGC
>NZ_JBIUWB010000011.1:0-49890 GCF_044743255.1 Glutamicibacter sp. NPDC087673 | reverse complement strand
GGCATCGTGGAGGAAATAGACCACGTCAAGCAATACGCCCGCGGCGGCAAGAGCACCGTCTTCAACGGCGATGGCCGATGCGCTACTTGCAACAAGGCCAAGGAAGCCGCCGGCTGGTACGAATACACGACCTACGGCAACGGCCACACCATCATGATCTGTCCCGGCTCGGCGATGTCCTACAAGTCCACCGCCCCACCAGCCACGGGCTACGCGCACAAGCCGTTCCCGCAATTGAGACGCGACTCGAAATGGATACAGCAGCTCAAGGAACGGCTGAAGCCCAAGGACGGCCCCGAAGACCTCGCAGCCTGACTCCCGGCAATCAACCATTGCGCGTACCCATGGCTTAATGCCGCTCGACGCCACCGGCTTTGCGCAGCATCCTGCGACAAAGCCGCCTGGAAACTACTTTCCAAGCGGCTTTGCTCCGACCTCTACTTGCTGGCGGCGTCTGCCAGCAGTTCAACGATGTGGCGGTATTCTTTGCCCGTCGCACGGGTCATGCCCAGTTCACAGGTGCGGTTGCACGAAGCGTGTTCCTGCGCATCCAGTTCACGAACCTCGGCAGCTTCGCGAGCGGTAGCCGACTCGGTCAGCTCCGGATGCAGCATGCCGCGGTCACCGGCAAAACCACAGCAGCCCCAGTTCACCGGGGTGTTCACGGTATCTGCCACAGCCTCTGCGATCTTCTGCATGTCCGGGTTCAGGCCCATCTGCGTGGACGAGCAGGTTGGGTGCAAGGTGACCGAGGAGATCTTCTCGAGCGCTGGCAGCTTTTCCAGCAGGTGCTGCGAAGTGAACGCCAGCAGGTCAACCACTTCGTAGCCATGCTCGGCCAGGGTATGCGCAAAGCCTTCGGTGCAGCTGGAGGCATCGGAGATGATCGGCAGGGCCTTGCCCGGCATGGCCGCACGGACTTCTTCCAGCACGCGCTGGCCCATGACCTCATGGCCCTGTTCGTAGCCCTTGGAAGTCCACGGGGTACCGCAGCAGGTGGATTCAATGCCCTCGGGGACGTAAACCGAGACGCCAGCAGCGTGCAGCAGCTTGGTGAACGCCGGGGCAACTCCTTCCCCGTCTCCTGCAGGGCCGAACATCGAATTCACGCAGGCTGGCAGGTAGATGGCCAGCGGCTCGGTGCCAGCTGCACCCAAGTTGCCGGCCATGGGCTTGCGCGCCTTGCCGCCGCCGGGAAGGTCGGCGTCATAACGTGGCATGGTGTCGGTACTGACTACCTTGCGCGCAGCATCGGTGGCACCGCGGACCAGCGAAGCAGGGAATTTATCGGCGATGCTCAGGGCCAGCGAACCAGCACGCGTGGCAGGTCCCCATGCCTTGGCCGCGGCCTTGAAGCCGGCTTCCAGGACCGGGTGCGCGTCTTCGCGGCGCAGGCGCTTGACCAGCAGGCCCGTGTTGATGCCCACCGGGCAGGCGGTGACGCACATGCCGTCCACGGCACAGGTCTGCACGCCGTTGTATTCGTAGTCGCGCTCCAGTTCGGCCGCCAGCTCGGCGTTGCCCTCGGCTTCGGCCTTGGCGATGGCCCGGCGCACGACGATGCGCTGGCGCGGGGTCAGGGTCAGGTCCTTGGACGGGCAGGCCGGCTCGCAATAGCCGCATTCCACGCAGTGGTCGGCCTCGATCTCGATGGTCTCGTTGAGCTTGATGTTGCGGATGTGCGCGGCGTGGTCTTCGTCGATGATCACCCCGGGGTTCATCATCAGGCGCGGGTCGCAGGCGGCTTTCAGCTCCAGGTGCACCTCGTAGAGCTCATCGCCGTACTGCGCGCGCACGAACGGCGCCATGGCGCGGCCGGTGCCGTGCTCCGCCTTGAGGTTGCCGTCCTTGTCCAGAATCAGCTGGACCATCTTGTCGTTGAAGGAGTTGTAGCGGTTCAACGCCGCATCGCCTTCGAAACGGTCGGTGAGCATGAAGTGGATGTTGCCGTCCTTGGCGTGGCCGAAGATCACCGAATCCGCGTAGCCGTACTCGGTGAACAGCTCCTGCAGGCTGTCGCAGGTTTCGGCCAAGGACTCTACCGGGACCACGACGTCCTCGAGCAGCGCGGTGGTGCCTGTGGCGCGGGCACCGGCCACCGAAGCATACAGGCCCTTGCGGAACTTCCACGCGGCCTGGCGGTTCTTCGCATCTGGGGACAGCACCGCTGAGGCGCGCAATGCCGATGCGTCGAGCAGCGACTGGCCAGCGGAGCGCAGCCCGGCCAGTTCCTCTTCGGTGTCCGCATGGTATTCGACCAGCAAGGCGGCCTGCTGGTCGACGTCGAAGCCCATGATGGCATCCGGCACGCCGGGCAGCGACTGGCCCACGCGCAGCGAGGTGGAATCCATCAGCTCCAGGGTGGCAGCACCGGAATCCACGAGTTCAGGCAGCGCCCGGGTGGCCAGATCCAGGTTATCGAAGACGGCCAAGGTGGCGATGGCCAGCTTGCGGATCGGCACGGTGCGGAAGACGGCCTCGGCGACGAAAGCCAGGGTGCCCTCGGAGCCGATGATCAGGTGGGCCATCAGCTCTGCCGGGGTGTCGTAGTCCAGGAAGGCATTGATGCCATAGCCCATGGTGTTCTTCAGCGCGAAGTGCTTCTCAATCTTGGCGACCGAGGCCGGGTTGCTGCGCACGCGCTGGCCCAGCTTGTCCAGCGTGGCGACCAGTTGCGGTTCAGCGGCGGCCAGCTTGCGGTCGGCCTGCGGATCCGCGGTGTCGATCATGGTGCCCGAGGGGAGCACGAAAGTCATGGATTCCAGGGTGCGGTAGGTGTTGAATTCGGTGCCGCAGGCCATGCCCGAGGAGTTGTTCGCGATCACGCCTCCGATGGTGCAGGCCGCCTCGCTGGCCGGATCCGGCCCCAGCTTGCTGCCATAGACGGCCAGGCGCGCGTTGACCTGGCGGACGGTGGCACCGGGCTGCACACGCACGCGCGCTCCGTTATCGAGCACGGTGATGCCGCGGAAGTTGCGGCGCACATCAATCATCAGTCCGTCGCCGCTGGCTTGCCCGGCCAGCGAGGTGCCGCCCGAGCGCAGGGTGACCGGCTGGTTGCCGCGCGCGGCCGCAGCCAGCAGCGCGGAGACTTCCGCGGTGTCCTTGGCCAGCACGACAGCTTGCGGCGTGTACAGGTAGTGCGAGGCATCCGAGGCGTAGGCAACGCGGTCGATGGATCGGGTCTTGACGCGATCCTGGTCGCCGACCAGATCGAGGATGCCGGATGAAACCGTCGTTTCTCCGAGTGCTGGCGTGCTCAATGCCATGGTGCGCTCCTGTGCAGTTGGCAAGCGGCGCTTGCCGAATACGAAAATTGTCTTACAAGTACACAAGCCATAGTAGTACTATTCATGGGATACTTGTTAGGTAAATTTTCCGCGGCTCGAAAGGACCCTGATGGCGGCCCGTTTAGGTGTGGTTTCCGTGGTTCAGGCCGTCATCGCGTCACTGCGTGCCCGGATTTTCAGCGGGGAACTGTCCCCCGGCACCCCGCTGGGCGAAGTGGACGTCGCCGCGCACTATGAAGTGGCCCGGCCAACCGCCAAGGCCGCGCTGGAGAACCTCGTTGCCAGCGGCCTGCTGACGCGCAACGCGCATCAGAGCGCGAAAGTCACGCTGCTCTCATCCGCCGACGCCCGCGACATCTACCGCACCCGCGCCATCATCGAAGCAGAGGCCGTGCGGCTGCTGGCCAGCACCGGACAGGTCCCGGAAGCTGCACGCGAGGCCAATGCCGAAATCACCGCACTGCGCGATGCTTCCCCGATCCAGATCGTCGATCCGGATGTCCGCTTCCACTCCGCACTGGTCCAGGCCCTGGATTCGACCCGTACCAGCGCAATCTACGGCCAGCTCAGCGATGAGATCCGCCTGTGCATGACCCACGTCCAGGATGCAACGCTGCTGAACACCGCGGACATCGCCAGCGAACATGAACGCCTGCTCGAATGCATCGCCGCCGGCGATGCCCAGGGCGCGGCAGAGGTTTTGGCCCAGCACCTCTCCCGCGCCAGCACCCGATTGGCCGAGCACCTCGACAGCCTTTCCCAAGGTAGGCGAAGATAGGAGCATGGGCATTTTCGCAAGCAGGAAAAGCATTGAGCAGGACTTCGCGCGCATGACACAGCGCCTGGATGCGGTAGCCGCCTTCCAGGCCGAGGGGCTCAGCGCGAAAGCGCGCGTCCTGGCCACGGGCCTGCGCAAGATTGTTCCCGAAGCCGGGTTCGAGCTGGCTGCCAAGGATGCCACCGCATGGATCCACGCGCACGAGGCCCTGCGCCTGCTGGAAGGCACCATCTCGATCCTCGAGGGTTGGAACGGTTCACCCGACGAGGTCTTCATCTCCAGGGCGGCGAGCGCATCGCCCGATTCCCCGGCTGGCGAGGCGATGTCCGATGTTCCAGCCGATCACCTGGGTATTCTGCGCCCCGCAGACGACGGCACCCTGCAGCTATTGGCAACCTTGGACCCCGCGGAGCAGCTGCGGCTAACCGGCTGGCTGCGCACTTTCACCCGGGCATAAAAACACCTTTCCCACCTAGCGGCATTGCGGGCCTCCGCACATACCCCCACCCGTATTTTTGACATACCCCCGGGGGTATAGTTTAGTCTGGTTCCAATCCACCTTGAAAGGAACCAACCATGCTGCTTGAACGCCTCTACGACGAAGATCTCGCGCAGGCCAGCTACTTCATCGGCTGCCAGGCCAAAGGCGAAGCTCTCGTGGTCGACGCGCGCCGCGACATCGCCGACTACCTTGCCCTGGCTGCCAAGCACGGCATGCGCATCACGGCCGTCGCTGAAACCCACATCCACGCCGACTACCTTTCCGGAACCCGCGAACTAGCCGCCGCCACCGGCGCCACCAGCTACGTTTCGGGCGAGGGCGGCAAAGATTGGCAGTACGGATTCGAGGCAGAACGTTTGATGGATGGCGATATCATCACGCTGGGCAACCTGCGCATCGCCGCCCGCCACACCCCGGGCCACACCCCGGAGCACCTGGCTTACGCCATCACCGACGGAGCCTTCAGCCAAGACCCTGGCTACCTGCTCTCCGGCGACTTCATCTTCGCCGGCGACCTAGGCCGTCCGGATTTGCTGGACGAGGCCGCCGGCGGTGTCGATACCCGCTTCGAAGGCGCCCGCGATCTCTTTGCTTCGCTGAAGAAAACCCTGGCAGAATTGCCCGATTACATCCAGGTGCATCCAGGCCACGGCTCGGGCAGCGCCTGCGGCAAAGCGCTGGGCGCGGTCCCTTCCACCACGTTGGGCTACGAACGCGAGTTCGCCTGGTGGAGCACCTACCTGGCCAACGACGACCAGGACGGCTTCATCGCCGAACTGCTCAACGGCCAGCCTGACGCCCACGCCTACTTCGGCCGCATGAAGCGGCAGAACCGCCTGGGCCCAGCCATCCTGGGCCAGCTCGACCCCCTAGCTGAAATACCCGTCCAGCAGCTCCTCCAGCAGCTGGAGGCGGGGGTCTCGGTGTTCGTCGATACCCGTGGGCACACCCAGATCGCCGCAGGCACCGTTCCCGGCGCGCTGTCCATCCCGGGTACGGCGAAGACCGCCAGCTTCGGCGCCTGGGCCTACGATCCGGAAAAGGACCAACGCGCCCTGATCGTGCTGGCCGAGACCGGCGAACACGCCGCGACGATCCGCGCCCACCTAATGCGCGTGGGCATCGACGCGGTCAAGGGTTTCACCACCAGCTTGGAAGGCCTGCCAACGGTGAAGCCGAAGTCGATCACCCCGGCACAGCTGGACGATTTCGAGTACGAGATGCTGCTGGATGTCCGCAACAAGACCGAGTTCGCCGCCGGGCATATCCCGGGCGCCAAGCAGCTGTCCGGCGGACGGGTGTTGTGGAATCTCGATCAGCTGCCCGCCGGCGGCACCATCGTCACCTACTGCCAAAGCGGCATGCGCAATGCCGTGGCCGCCAGCGCACTGCGCGATGCCGGCTACAACGTCGTCGAGCTTGAGGGCAGCTACCTCGGCTGGTCCTCCTTCGCCAACTAGCCACCCCCGCCACGAAAGCTGAACTGCATTCAATGACTACCCCTTTGACCACCATGGACGCCGAAGCACTTAAATGCCTGGTGGAAGCCCCCGACACGGACCTCGCCTTGATTGACGTGCGCACCGCGGGCGAATTCGAAACCCTCCACATTCCCGGCTCGTACAACGTGCCGCTCGAAGAATTCACCGCCAACGCCACCGAGGTGCTCGCCAAGATTCCAGGCAAGCCGGTGCTGATCTGCCACAGCGGCAACCGTGCTTCCAAGGCGCAGCGTGCCCTGCAGGAGCAACAGATCGAGCACAGCACGGTACTGCTTGGCGGCGTCACCGCCTACGAAAATGCCGGCGGCACCATGGTGCGCGGCGTGCAGCGTTGGGCGCTGGACCGCCAGATGCGCATGACCGCAGGTTCCGTGGTGCTCGCCGGGTTGCTCGGAGCGAAGTTCATCTCCCCGAAGTTCGCCTATCTTTCGGCGGCCATCGGTGGCGGACTGGTGTTCTCAGCCCTGCGGGATTCTTGCCCGATGATCAGCTTCTTGGGCAAGATGCCCTGGAACAAAGTAAAGAAGTAGGCCATGGAGTTCGGACCGCTGCTGGTTCTGGCCCTTGCACTAGCGAGCATCGTCGGGCTGTCCCTGGGACTGTTCGGCGGCGGCGGTTCAATCCTGATGGTTCCCCTGCTCAGCTATGTAGCCGGGTTGCCCGCCAAGGAAGCGATCGCCACCTCCCTGCTGGTGGTCGGTGCGACCTCGGCAACGAGCCTGATCCCGCATGCCCGCAAGGCCAATGTGCGTTGGAAACAGGGGATGGTCTTCGCGGCCACCAGCATGCTTGGCGCCTTTGGCGGCGGGCTGCTGGCCAGCGGGATCCCTGCCCAGCTGCTGATGCTCGGTTTCGCGATCATCATGCTGGCCAGTGCCCGCGGGATGATCCACGGACGGAAAAACACTGGCAGCGCAACACAGTCGTTGTGGCTGTCCGCCCCGGTCGGCTTGGGCATTGGCATGGTCACCGGCCTGGTCGGTGCCGGAGGCGGTTTCCTGCTCGTCCCTGCACTGGCTTTGCTGGCCGGGCTGTCCATGCAACAGGCGGTGGGCACCTCCCTGCTGGTGATCACCCTGAATTCGATCACTGGCCTGGCCGGGCAGTTGAATTCAGTTGCACTGGATTGGCCGCTGGCCGCAGGGCTGGCGACCACCGCGATCCTCGGTTCGTTGATCGGCGCACGGCTTTCGCGCAGGATCGACGAACGCGCTTTGCGCAAGGGTTTTGGCTACTTCGTCTTGGCCATGGGCGTGTTCGTGCTCAGCCAGGAACTGCCGGCTCCCGGCGGGCTGGTCGTAGTTGCGGTTGCAGCCCTCGCGGGCGCATTGGTGCTGCTGTGCAACAAAATTCCGGCGATGGGGGCGCGCTGCCCGCTCGTTCTGAAAGGAGAAACCCGATGAAGCCGCTTGAATTGTCAGCTTCGAACTTCGCTGGGTTCATCGCAAGGAACCGGCTGGTGCTCGTGGATTTCTGGGCGCCTTGGTGCGGTCCTTGCCGCGGCTTTGCCCCGATTTTCGACGAAGCATCCGCGGCGCATCCTGAAATCGCCTTCGCCAAGGTGAATACCGAAACCCAGCCGGATTTGGCGCAGGCAGCCCGGATTGCATCCATACCGACGCTCATGGCGTTCAAGGATGGGATACTTGTACATTCAAAACCCGGAGCGTTGAGCTCTGGCGCTATGGAGCAGTTGCTCGTCCAACTCAAACACCTGGATGCCGAAATTGCAGAAGACGACTAACCCGCTACCCGTACCAAGGAGAAATTGATGCGTACTGCTGACGAAGCGACCCGCAAGCGGATCCTCAACCGCCTTAAGCGTGCCCGAGGCCAGCTTGATGCGGTGATCAACGCCGTGGAAACCGATGGTTCGTGCAAAGAGGTAGTCACTCAGCTGGCCGCCGTCTCCACCGCGCTGGACCGGGCCGGATTCGCCATTGTCTCCACCGCGATGCAGTACTGCATCGCCGATCCCGAGAAGGCTTCCGAGGAAGAAGACGGCCTGAGCGTCGAAGAACTCGAAAAGCTCTTCCTCTCCCTGTCCTAACCACTACCCCAAGGAAAAAATTATGTGCCGCCAGGTTCAATGCAAGATCTGCCAGAAGACCACGTGGGCTGGCTGCGGCCAGCACGTTGAAGCAACTATGCGCAATGTCCCCAATAAGGACCGCTGCCAGGGTCACGAAGCCGAACCGAAGAAGGGCTTCTTCAAGCGCCTGTTCGGCTAAGCCGGGGTCATAGAGGGTCAAGGGTTTCACTGCCCCGGGATTCGTTGGCATAATCCGAAGTATTTAGCCCATCCGCGGCTGAGCAAACTTCACTCCCCCAAGGAAACGGCAGGCATGACTTCAAAGATCCGCATCGGTATTGCTGGCTATGGGAATCTGGGACGCGGCGTCCAAGCCGCGATCGCCAAGAATCCCGATATGGAGCTGGCGGGCGTCTACACCCGCCGTGACCCGCAGGCCCTCCAACTGGCTCAGCCGGCACCGCGGTTCGGCATCGATGAGCTGGAAAAGCACGCCGCGCAGATCGACGTATTGATCCTTTGCGGCGGCTCGAAATCGGACTTGCCGCAGCAGGGCCCGAAGTTCGCGGCGCTGTTCAACACCGTGGACAGCTTCGATACCCACGCCCGCATCCCCGAGTACTACGCGTCCATCGACGGCCCGGCGAAGGCAGCTGGCAAGACCGCGCTGCTCTCCGTGGGCTGGGATCCGGGCATGTTCTCGATCAACCGGGTCTTCGGGGAGGCCTTGCTTCCCGACGGCGAAACCTACACCTTCTGGGGCCGCGGGCTGAGCCAGGGGCATTCGGATGCGATCCGCCGCGTCCCGGGCGTCGCCGCCGGTGTGCAGTACACCATCCCGAGCCAGGAGGCTATCGACCGGGTCCGGGCCGGCGAGCGCCCTTCCTTGAGCACCCGCGAGAAGCACCAGCGCGAATGCTTTGTCGTGCTCGAAGACGGTGCCGATCCGGAGTCGGTGCGCGAAGCCATCGTGACCATGGAGCACTACTTCGACCAGTACGACACCACGGTGCAGTTCATCGACGAGCAGACCTTGGCCGCCGAGCATTCGAGTATGCCGCATGGCGGGTTCGTGATCCGTTCGGGCAATACCAGCGACGAGCAGAAGCAGGTCATCGAGTATTCGCTGGCCCTTGGCTCCAACCCGGAATTCACTTCCAGCGTGCTGGTGGCTTACGCCCGGGCCGCCTTCCGGATGAACCAGCGCGGCATCACCGGTGCGCAGACCGTTTACGATGTGGCCCCGGGGCTGCTCTCGCCCAAGTCCCCCGCACAGTTGCGCGCAGAGCTGCTCTAGGATTTTGCCGGGCCAGCAGCTCACCCGCTGGCGAGCGCATCCTTCTCCCAGGCCTCCACTGGCCCCGGGACCTGCACGAACAGCGGATGCAGGGCCACCTGCCCTGCCGGTTCCAAGCGGGCGATGCGCGCGGGATCCCGGACGGAGAGCTTGCGCAGCAGGTGCTCGCGCTCGAAGTGCACCTGCCCCTGGGTGACCGGGATCTTTTCCAGCTGCGCGGCGGCTGCCGGATGCAGGATTTTCGCGGCGTCGAAGCGATAGCCCCGGACAGCCGCTTCATCCCACAAGCCCTGCAGATAGCCGCCCATATGCACCAGCGGGGCGGGCTGCGCCTTGAACCGGAGAAGCTGCGGGTGCCCGGTATAGCCCTTGGTCTGGCCGGCGAGCACCTTCTGGGCCAGCAGTGTTTCACGCCAACAGGCAACCAGCCCTTTGGCGTCGAGCAATGAGGGGTGCAGGGACCACAGTCGCATGGGCCAAGCCTAGTCGGGGTTCGGGCCAGCCGGGAACTCGATGATCTCGCTGCGGATCAAGAAGCGCTTGCCCTCCGGGGCTTCGACGGAGAAACCGGATCCCCGCCCGTTGACCACGTCCACGGTGAGCTTGGTGTGCTTCCAGTATTCGAATTGCTCCTTGGACATCCAGAAATCAATGTCGCCCAGGGCGGTGCCATCAGCGCCGTCCAGGGAAAGCACGCCGAGCCGGATGTCCGATCCCCCGGTGCGGAACTCGCCGGCCGGATAGCACATCGGCGAGGACCCGTCGCAGCATCCTCCGGACTGGTGGAACATCAGCGGGCCATGGATCCCCCACAGCTTGCGCAGCAGGTCCAGGGCTTCGGAGGTGAAGGCCACCCGCGAGAACTCTTCGCCCTCGATTGCGGCGCGTGTTTCGGTTACGGTGCTCATGTCCTGCTCCTGCCTCGTTGTCCACGTCCGGATTTATCTCGTTGTGGCCAGTGTCCTCTTTTTGGGCCGCACCGTCCATCGCTCGGCCAGGGCGGCCAGGGCACCGGTACCGGATGCCGCTTCGAAAAGCCGCATCCGGTACCGTGCCATCAACCGTTGCGGATCCGGCTACGCCCTGCCGGTGTAGTCGATGACAACGCGCCCATCGATCTTGCCATGGCGCATTTCGTCGAATACGGCGTTGATATCTTCCAGCGGGCGGGTATGGAAGGTCGGCTTGATCTTCCCTGCCGCATAGAATTCCAGCGCCTCGATCATGTCCTGCCGCGTTCCCACGATCGATCCGCGGATGGTCAGGCCCTTGAGCACGATGTCGAAAATGGGTGCGGGGAAATCACCGGCGGGCAGCCCGTTGAACACGATCGTTCCGCCGCGCCGGGTCATGCCGATCGCTTGCCCGAACGCCTTTGGATGCACCGCCGTAACCAGCACGCCGTGCGTTCCGCCAACCTTCTGCTGGATGATCTCGGCCGGGTCCTGGGCGAAGGCATTGACGGTGATTTCCGCTCCATGCTTCGAGGCCAGCGCCAGCTTGTCATCGGCCACGTCAATGGCGATCACCCGCATTCCCATGGCCACCGCGTACTGCACCGCGATATGGCCCAGTCCGCCGATACCCGAAATAGCCACCCACTGGCCGGGCTTGACCTCAGTCATCTTCAGGCCCTTGTAGACAGTCACTCCCGCGCACAGCACCGGCGCGATTTCATGGGGATCCGAGCCCTCCGGGATGTGCGCGGCATAGCGGGAATCCACCAGCATGTACTGGCCGAAGGAACCGTCCACGGAGTACCCGCCATTGGACTGGGCTTCGCACAGCGTCTCCCAGCCGGTGCGGCAGTACTGGCAGTGCCCGCAGGCGCTAGCCAGCCACGCGTTGCCGATCATGTCCCCGAGCGCGACCTCGGTGACTCCTTCGCCGAGCTTTTCCACGATGCCCACGCCTTCATGCCCGGGAATCAGCGGAAGCTTCGGCTTGACCGGCCAATCGCCCTCGGCGGCGTGCAGGTCGGTGTGGCAGACGCCCGAGGCGATCAGCTTCACCAGCACCTGGCCGGGGCCGGGCTCGGGGATCGCGGCGTCCTTCACCTGGAACTCTTCGCCGAAGCCCTCGACTATTGCAGCTTTCATCTTGCTCATGTACTTTGTCCTTTGCATGGCATTCGAAGGTGCGGGGTGCCGGCTGGTGTTCGGGGGATGAGGCCAATCGATCCCCGGACGCTGTCCCGGCTGGCCCCGTACCTTCGAGGTCTGTTGTCATCTCATGCTGCTCGTGGCAGCTACTGCTCCTAGAAGAAGCCCAGCTTGTCTTCCGAGTAGGAAACCAGCAGGTTCTTGGTCTGCTGGTAGTGGTCCAGCATCATCAGGTGGTTCTCGCGGCCGATGCCCGAGGACTTGTATCCGCCGAAGGCCGAGTGCGCCGGGTAGGCGTGGTACTGGTTGACCCACACGCGTCCGGCCTGGATCGCGCGGCCGGCACGGTAGGCCACGTTGCCATTGCGGCTCCACACCCCCGAACCCAACCCGTACAGGGTGTCGTTGGCGATGGAGATCGCGTCGTCGTAGTCCTTGAACTTGGTCACCGCTACCACCGGCCCGAAGATCTCCTCCTGGAAGATGCGCATGTCGTTAGTGCCCTCGAAGATGGTCGGCTGCACGTAGTAGCCGCCGGAGAGCTCTCCGCCCAGATCCGCCCGTCCCCCGCCGAGCAGCACCTTGGCGCCCTCGGACTTGCCGATGTCCATGTAGGAGAGGATCTTCTCCAGCTGGTCGTTGGATGCCTGGGCACCCATCATGGTGCCGGTATCCAGCGGGTGTCCCTGCTTGATGGCCTTGGTGCGGGCCACCACATCGCCCATGAATCGGTCGTAGATGCTTTCCTGGATCAGCGCACGCGATGGGCAGGTGCAGACTTCACCCTGGTTCAGCGCGAACAGCGTGAATCCTTCCTGCGCCTTGTCGTAGAAGGCGTCATCCTTGGCCGCGATGTCCTCGAAGAAGATGTTCGGGGACTTGCCGCCCAGTTCCAGGGTGACCGGGATCAGGTTTTCCGACGCGTACTGCATGATCAGCCGGCCGGTAGTGGTTTCGCCGGTGAAGGCGATCTTGCGGATGCGCTTGTTGGAGGCCAGCGGCTTGCCCGCTTCCACGCCGAAGCCGTTGACCACGTTCAGCACGCCTGCCGGCAACAGGTCGCCGATCAGTTCCATGAGAACCAGGATGGAGACCGGGGTCTGCTCGGCGGGCTTGAGCACGATCGCATTGCCGGCAGCCAGGGCCGGGGCGAGCTTCCACACGGCCATGAGCAGCGGGAAGTTCCACGGGATGATCTGCCCGACCACGCCCAGCGGCTCGTGGTAGTGGTACGCGGTGGTGTCCTCGTCGAGCTGGGAGAGGCTGCCTTCCTGGGCGCGGATGGCGCCGGCGAAGTAGCGGAAGTGGTCAACTGCCAGCGGCAGGTCGGCATTCAGGCACTCGCGGATCGCCTTGCCGTTATCCCAGGTCTCGGCCACGGAGAGCATTTCAAGGTTTTCCTCGATGCGGTCCGCGATCTTGTTCAGGATGACTGCGCGTTCGGCCGGGCTGGTCTTGCCCCAGGCGCCAGCCGCCGCATGCGCCGCGTCGAGCGCCACTTCGACGTCCTCTGCGGTGGAACGGGCCACCTCGCAGAAGACCTTGCCGGTGACCGGGGTGATGTTCTCGAAGTACATGCCCTTGACCGGGGCTACCCATTCACCGCCGATGTAGTTCTCGTAGCGCGGCTTGAAATTGACCAGTGCTCCATCGGTATTCGGGTTTGCGTAAACCGCCATTGCTCCACGTCTCCTTAATCGGATGTCCTGGCCGCGACGGCATCATCGCGGAACCATGCTTGTGACTCTAATCACATAAAGGTTGCAGGCAGGTTGCAACGGGTCCCAGATGACCGCAATGGCATGTTCGTGCCTGGCGGGAGGAACGGCAATGGCAAGGAACCTAGTTCTCGAGGGCCTGGACCTCGGCGACGACAAGTGAGCGCGCTGGCGATTGCGCAGGCAATTCGCGCAAGGCAGCTCGCAAGAGGCCAGGGTCAGCCAGCTGGCGGCCCAGGTTCAGCAGCTGATGCGCAGTTCCTCGATCCAGCACCATTTCACGCAGCGCGGCCTCGGTCCGGTACAGCAGCGAGACGATGCCTGGCGCCTGGGAGCGGGCCAGCAGGCCCGGGGAGTACAGCGGCAGGGCGGAATCGAGATCGCCCTGCTCCAGTGCACGCCATAGGCGGCCAAGGGTCGTATGCAGGTCCCACTGAAGGCGGTACGGGCGTGAAGTCAAGGCACGCCCGCCTGGGCCCGCGAGTACCTTGCGCAGCCTGACGATTTCGGCGCGGACCGTGCCCTCGGCCGCGGAATCGGGACGCTCGAACAGCTCTTCCACCAGCTGGGCAGTGCTCAGGCCTTCCCGGTAGTGCGCCAGAAGGGTCAATATTTCTGCATGGCGAAGGGAAATCGGCACTGATCCCAGATGGGCCCCATCAGAGCGCCCCAAGTCCAGGTAGTCGGGATCGGCCACGACTCCGGCACCCGGCAAGAGCAGCTGCGTTTCCGCAGCCATGACCGCCGCTTGCAGCAGCGGCAAGGAGTGCGTGGCAACGGCTTCCGGGCCACCGGTCAGGTCGATTGCGCCAATTACCTGACCAGTGCGCGGATCGCGGATCGGTACCGCCGAGCAGCTGTACTGCTGGGCTTGCTCATAGAGATGCTCAGCCCCCGAGACCTGCGAACCGGCCCCGGTTGCCAGCGCCATTCCCGGCGCGGATGTGCCAACACTCTTTTCTGCCCAGTCGGCACCTGCCATGAAGCCCACGTGCTCGGCTTGGCTCATCGAACTGGTGCTTCCCGCAACCCACAACAAGGTTCCGCCGGCATCCGCAAGGGCGACCAAGAGATTGGCGTCGGTTGCGGCGGGAACAAGGAGCTTTTCGAAAACAGGCCAAATCCGCTGGAGCTCGCTGCGCTCGCGGGCAAGGCGCAACCGGTCGTTGCTCAGAACCGGCGGTTCTTGAACCGAGCCTGTTTGGGCCAGCGACCGTTTCCAGGATTCGCGCACGTCATTGCGCAATGGGAGGTCGCCCAGTCCGGTTTCCTGCGAGGAGAGCAGCTCGCGGGCTTTTTGTGCGCGGCGAGTTGCGTTGGACCAGTCGATGGCAGATGTGCTCACGCTCCCCCTTCACCCCGTCGGAAAGATGGTTCTGTGCAGTTCCAACCAGACTAGGCGAAGAGGGGATGCTTGAGAAGAGGCGTGCTCCAACCCCTACTTCAACAGTTCAATCAGGGCATCCTCGTGGGTCAGCTGCGGGTGGTGCCCCGCGGAGGGAATGGAGTGCAGTCCAGCCTCGGGCCGGGACTCCAGCTGCCGGATTGCGGCGGGGTCCAATGGGTCTTCGGCTCCCCAGATAATTCGGAGCGGACCGTCATAGCGATCGAGCATCTCCCGCAACTGCCGGCGCCACTGCTTGGAACTCGCCAGGGCGAGATGGCCAGCTACCGCGGCGGCGGTACTTCGCTTCAGATCGCTGACGCTGGAGACCAAGGCAGTTGAGCTCGCCTCGTTGCCGGTCAATTGACGTGAGAGTTGCTCCGCGGTCGCATGGCGCAAATAGCCGCGGACCAGCGGCTGGAACCTTGGCGCCTTCCCTGCGTGCCCTTGCAAGAAAAACGGCGCAACCAAGGTCAGCGAGCGGACCTTGCCCGGCAGTCGACCCGCGGCGAGCGTGGCGGCGGCTGCCCCGATGGAGTGCCCGATCAGATCCACCGGGCCGCCTGCCAGGAGAGCGGGAAGCCACCGGTCCCAATCCGGGACGCCCCGTCCGCCGCTGAGCCCAAGCCCTGGCAGGTCAACGGCCCGTCCGCCAATGCCCTGAGCTACTGCGGCCCAGGTATCGGCATTTACCGGAAGGCCAGGGAAGATCAACCGGCGTTCCTCGCGGTCGCCCAGCTCAAAAGTTCTCACTCCCCCGACATCTACATAGCGGCGTGCCCCAGATGCCGCGGCCCCGAATCGGTGGGCGGCCAGATAGTCGGCCCAGCGCTCCAGAGAGGAACCAACATCAGGCATCTGGATTCCGTGCCGGTTGGCGAATTCGATCGCGGGCCCGGTCGGATAGCGGTCCGCGGACATGAAGTGGAGCGTTTCCGGATCGGCTTTGGTGACCCACGAAGGAAGAGCCTTGATTAGACCCACGGGCAAGCGCAGCTTGGGGACTTTCGCGCCAAGATGCCGGCCAGTTTCGGCCAGCAAGCGCCCCAGTGGCGCAGTGGCATCATCCAGCAGCCAGTAGGATTTGCCTATCGCCTCCGGCGCAATGGCCACGGCCGCCATGAACGCAGCCATATAGTCGACCGTGAGCACCGGCAAGAAAGTCGAGTCACCTGCGGGAAGAGCTGCGGTTTTCCCTTCCCAGAGCTGCTCAATGGTGCCGGCCAGCCCGATGTGCTGGTCGGATTCCCCGGTAATGCTGTGGCCGATGACGCTGGCCGGATTGACGATGGTCCAAGGGATTCCGTGTTCTTTGCCGAGGGCTTGGAAGACCGCGTCGGACTCCACTTTCGAGGCTTCGTAAGCGCCTAGTTTCCGGTAGAGATGATCGCGGCAGTCCTGCGGCCACGGAACCTTCGAGGGATCCTGCCCGCCGACTCGGTAGCCGGAAATATGCACAATGCGCTGCAGCTCTGGCAGTGCTGCAGCAAAATCCACCAGCTTCTCGACAATGCCAACATTAGCGCTGCGGGCTTCCTGCGCACTCATGCCGAATCGGTAGGTTCCGGCGCAATTGTGAATTTCGGTGACGCTGGTGAAGGCCGCAGGTCCGCCAGCCAGGATTTCAGGGGCGTCGAAGTCGACGATCGCGGTATTGATCTCTTGTTCCAGTCCGTGCTGGCTCAGCCAATTCTTGACCTTCGCTGCGGATTCAGCATTCCGGACAGCTGCTGTTACCTGCGTTCGGGCGTCGAGGAGGGCAAGGATCAGATGCCTGCCGATTAGTCCCGATGCCCCGAAAACCAGCGCATGGCGAAGGTTGGCTCCGTGCATCAATTCTGGTCCCCTTCGCCCTGTTGGCGCAGGCCAATGAGGTCGGCTACCGCGTCGGCGGCGGCGAGAAGCGGCCGGGTGCTTTTCATCGCCCGGGAAACGATGGCGGCCCCTTCGATGGTCGAGACGATAACAGTTGCCAGGGACTTCGCTTGGGCATTGCCCACGCCATCGGCTTCGAGCAGGGCAGTGGTCGGAGTGATCCATGACTCGAATGCGGTGGCGCAGGCTTGCCGCAGGCGTTCACTTGAGTCTCCCATTTCCAAGGTCACCACTGACACGGGGCAGCCTAAGCGGAAGCCGCTATCGCTGATGATGGCGGCCAACGCTTGGATAGCAAGCTTGGCGGCTTCGGCAGCACCTCCTGCGCTCTGGGCGACCTGGATAATCATGGTCTCGAATTGCTTGGCGGCCAGTTCTACTGCGGCCACGCCCAGCCCCTCTTTCCCATCGGGGAAGTGGAAATAGACCGACCCCTTTGGTGCTGCAGCGTGCTCGATCACTGCATTGAGGCCGGTGCCGCTGTATCCGCTGGTCTGGATGAGTTCAAGCATGGACTCTGCGAGCCGTGCCTTGGTGAGGTCTCCTTTGGAAGTCATACAATTAAAAATAGACCAGTCTATATATTTTTACAATCCGGCCTCTCGAACGCCCCGGGCAGCGCATCCACTTGCCACGCGCGCCCAAGCAATCCTGGGCGCGACGCTGCAGAAGCGCTGAATCATGATCACCGGAGCCATGGATGATGCTTGCCCCGTCCAGGCTTTGCGCAAGCAGTCGCCTCAGGGCGCACTGGGGAATTCGCTCCGCTCATGCCCGACGCCTCGCCGAGGCAAGGGATGCGATCGCATCGGCCACCGCCTCGGGTTCGGCAAATCGGAAATCCGCGCACGATGCGCATCAGCACCCTGTTCCCGACATGGGAACGGCTGCTCGCGAGTGGCATGGGGGCGGCCCCGCGGCGCGCAATCCCAAGGCTAAAATTCGCAGGTGACATATCACCTATACAATGTCGATTATATAGGGGATAAGTACACTACCTCCAAAAGTTTTGATCCACCTCTTTACTTCCAGCCCATTCCGGGCGTAACATACAACCAAATGGTTGTATATGAGTTGAGCGAAGAACAGGCAAACAAGGTCTTCCGCGCCTTGGCAGATGCCACACGACGAGACATCGTGCGGCGGACGCTAAACGCCGAGGTGAGCGTTTCGGAAATTGCTGCAAGCTATGACATGTCTTTTGCGGCAGTTCAGAAGCACGTCGCGGCATTGGAATCCGCTGGTCTGGTCACAAAAATCGCACGTGGTCGCGAACGCATAGTTCGCGGGCAGCCGGATACCATCCGGCACGCGCAAGAGCTACTCTCTTCCCTCGAAGACATCTGGCGCCAACGCATCAGCCGGCTCGATGATTTCCTCGCCGATGGGGACAAATAAGGAGCATTCCCATGCCTGTCACATCCGTTGTCAAAGATTCCGAAGCACTCTCACTGACTGTCCACGCAGAATTTCCGGTCAAGGTTTCCCGCCTGTGGGATGCTTACCTGGACGCCCGGCAACTTGAAAAATTCTGGGGGCCGGTGGAATACCCGGCAACTTTCACCCGGCACGATGCCACCCCTGGTGGCCGCTCGAACTACCACATGACTTCTCCCGAAGGCGAAGAATTCCACGGTTACTGGATCTGGAATGAAGTCGTCGAGCACAAATTCTTTGAGGTCAGCGACGGCTTTGCGCACGCCGACGGCACTCCGAACCCCGACCTGCCCCTCAACCGCATGGTTTTCTCCTTCGACCCGACGCCTGAAGGATCAAAACTGACGATTACAGCAGTTTTCGATTCCGTTGAGGAGCTGGAACAAGTCGTCTCCATGGGCATGATCGATGGCACCCGCTCGGCCATGAGCCAGATCGAGCAAGTCCTCATCGACCTGCGCAATTATGCCGAAAATTTCATCACCGACGCACAGATCCTGTCGGACACCCAGGTGCGCATTACCCGCTTGGTTCGCGGGTCAGTGGAGCAAGTCTGGCAGGCCCACCATGACCAGCGGCTCATGAAGCGTTGGATGCTCGGCCCCGACGGATGGCAGTTGGCTGAATGCGTGACGGCGCAAGAGGCCGGCGAGACCTACCGGTACTGGTGGGAACCGCTATCTGCCGATGACGGCTCCGGTTTCGGTTTCACTGGAACCGTGCTTGAAACGCTGCCCCAGTTCTACGAGCGGACCACGGAGCAAATGATCGGCACCGATTACCCGGCCACGGTGAATGAATTAACGCTGACATCCAACCAGGGCGGCACCCTGCTGACGATCCTGATCACCTACCCAGATGCGCAAACCCGCGACATGGTGCTCGCCACCGGAATGACCGACGGGATGGAGGCCAGCTACGCCCGGCTCGAATCGATTCTCTAAAGGGCGATTCGCCCCACATCCGGCGCCTTGGCGCGCGCAAATATGGAAGACTTAGACCCATGAGTTCTCAGAATGCGCGCGCAGGCCTGGACAAGAAGGCCGAACAGGTTCAGGAAATGTTTGACAAGCTGGCTCCTCGCTACGACTTGCTCAATACCTTGATGACCGGCGGCATCGTGAACTACTGGCGCAAGATCACCACCGAAGCGATCGCGCCAAAGCCCGGCGAGCGCATTCTCGACCTCGCCGCAGGCACCGGCACCTCCTCGGTCCCGCTCGCGGAAGCCGGCGCTGACGTCACCGCTTGCGACATGTCCCACGGCATGCTCGATGAGGGCCGCAAGCGCTACCCGCAGCTGAACTTCGTCTACGGAGACGGAACCGACCTGCCGTTCGAAGACAACACCTTCGATGCAGTGACCATCTCCTACGGTCTGCGCAATATCGCGGATACCGAGAAGGCCCTGTCCGAAATGCGCCGCGTGGCCAAGCCCGGCGGACGGATCGTCGTCGCCGAGTTCTCCACTCCGACCGTCGCCCCGATCAAGACGGCCTACAAGCAGTTCCTGCCGCGCGCCATTCCTGCGCTGGGCTATCTGGTTTCCCCTAACCCGACCGCTTACGCCTACTTGGCTGAATCCATTGCAGCTTGGCCAGACCAGGACGAACTGGGTGCCAAGTTCGTCAACGTTGGCTGGAAGAACGTGGAATACCGCAACCTGACCGGTGGCATCGTCGCCGTGCACCGCGCCTGGAAGTAGCACTTCTCCAGAGTTCTCTTTTGGCCCGCATCCACTGGTGGATGCGGGCCAAAATCCTTTAAGCGCCTGATCCGCGAAACCGGACGGTGTTTTTCTGCCCGCCCAGCTGGCATGCTGGTGTCCGTGAGCCAGACCCCTACCGAATCGCACCGCTCCGCTATGAGCTGGAAGCTGCTGCCTGCCTCCTTGCTCTCGGGGTCCGCAGTGCTGCTCTTCGGCGCCGGCAACGACCCGGTGGGCTACGGCCTGCTGGCCCTGAGCCTGCTGTGCGCAGCGGTCATCCAGCGCAGGCTCGCTCGGCATCTGGCATTGATCGCTGCAGGGCTGGTGATCATCAGCCTGGTTCCGCTCAACGCCGATCTGGACCTGGGCCACATGGCGCTGATGGGCGCAGCGCTGGCCGCCGCAGCCCTGCTACCCTGGCTGATCTCGCGCTTCGCCTTGCGCGAGCAGATCATCAAGTTCCCGGTGAATACCGGCCGCAAGTGGCCGCTGGCGGCGAAGCTGTACTTGCTGGGGGTGGCGGCCCTGGGCTTCTTCATCCTCCCGGTGTACCTGATCAGCACCGGTGTCTACCAGAACTGGCCGGACGCCTCGGACCCAGCCATCTTCTGGCGGCTCTTCCTCGGAGTTAATTCGGTGGGCATCTGGGACGAGCTGTTCTTCATCTGCACGGCATTCTCATTGCTGCGCCAGCACTTCCCGGACTGGCAGGCCAACATCCTGCAAGCGGTGATCTTCTCGTCATTCCTGTGGGAGATCGGCTACCAATCCTGGGGGCCATTACTGACCTTCCCCTTCGCCCTGCTGCAGGGGTATACCTTCAAGCTGACGAAGTCCCTGTCCTACGTAGTTAGCGTGCACCTGATCTTCGACCTTGTCCTGTTCCTCGCGCTGGTCCACGCGCACAACCGGGAATGGCTCCCGGTCTTCTTGTACTGAGGGGTTAACACCTGAATTCCTCCCTGCTACACTCGTTGGCATGGATACCTACTGAGCCAGCCAATGACCCCGCACCGATTCCGACCGGTGCATCTTGTTCATTTCGGCTACCGGCTTCGGTATCCTTTTACTTTCCGGCTCCCCTGCGGGGTTGAGCCAATTCTGCGATCCCCCAAGCCGGCAGCCCCTTCGCAATTGCGGGAGGAACCTGCATGTCTTTGACACCACCAATTACCCTGAATAACCTCAGCTTCGCCTGGCCCTCGGGAGAACGCGCCCTGGCCAATCTGGACGGTACGTTTCCATCCGGACGGACCGGGTTGATCGGCGCCAACGGGAGCGGCAAATCGACGCTGCTCAAGCTGATCGCCGGGCAGCTGCACCCAACCAGCGGAACGGCAGAAACGAGCGCGCCGCTGAGCTACCTTCCGCAAACGCTGGCTTTGGAACAGGACGCAACCGTCGCCCAGCTGCTGGGGGTTCATCGGGTCCTGGCGGCCTTGGAAGCTATCGAGTCCGGCAGTGTCGACCCAGCGGATTTCGATGCGGTGGGCGCGAACTGGGATGTGGAAGCCCGGGTTCGAGCTGAACTGGCGCCGCTGGGCTTCGACGGGCTGGATCTGGGCCGCAAGGTAGCCACGCTATCGGGCGGGGAAGCAATGCTGCTGGCAGTGATCGGCTTGCGCATCGCCGATTCACCCATCACGTTGCTCGACGAGCCGACGAATAACCTCGATCGCCCCACCCGTGAACTGCTCTACGACCTTGTACGCGCCTGGAAGGGCACGCTGGTCGTGGTCAGCCACGATATCGAGCTGCTCGAGCTCATGGAGCATACGGTGGAGCTCTACGACGGGAAGCTCAGCGTTTTCGGAGGGCCCTACAGCTCATACCGCGAGCAGCTTGAAACCGAGCAGCAGGCGGCCGAGCAGGCAGCCAGAACTGCCCAGGCCTCCCTGAAAGTGGAAAAGCGCCAACGGACAGAAGCCGAAACGAAGTTGGCGCGGGCCAAGCGCAAGGGTCGGGCCACCCAGCTTTCCGGAGGCATGCCGAAGATCCTTGCCAACCACCTTCGCCAGAAATCCGAGGCGAACGCCGGGAAGATGCGTTCAAACCTGGATGGCAAGGTCGATTCGGCCCAGGCCAGGCTCGACGATGCCGATCGGCGGGTTCGGCAGGCCGAGCACATCAGCATCGAGCTGCCCGATCCCCAGTTGCCCTCGGGCAAGCAGGTCGCGGCGCTAGGTGCAGAAGATCACCAGTTCATCATCCAGGGAGCCGAACGCGTGGGCCTTGTCGGCCCCAACGGTTCCGGGAAGACCCGGCTGATCCAGCAGATGCTCGCCGGCGAAGATCCCGGCCCCGGACTGGGCGGACAGCTCTTCCTGGACCGGGTTGGGTATCTGCCCCAGCGCCTGGACGGCCTGGATGGGGAACTGAGCGCCATGCAGAACGTGACATCGGTGGCGCCAGAAGCAACCGCGAACGACGTGCGCAAGATGCTTGCCCGGTTGCTGCTGCGCGGTGACAGCGCCGACCGGCCATTGGCGGTGCTTTCCGGCGGCGAGCGTTTCCGGGTCTATCTGGCGACGCTGCTGCTGGCAGAACCAACTGCGCAGCTGCTCATCCTCGATGAGCCGACGAATAATCTGGATATGGACAGCGTGCGCCAGCTCAGTGAAGCACTGGGCGCCTATAAGGGTGCGTTGCTGGTAGTCAGCCACGATCAGCATTTCCTGTCGCAGCTGGATCTGGACTATTTGCTGGAGCTGGATGCGCAGGGAACCTTGGCGAAGTCCTACCCGAATCCAGTTTGATAACCCCACGGCGGTGTGCTGCCGGTTTAGACTTGTTCAAAGCACACCGCCAAGGACCCCGAAAGCAAGTTGAGTATGTCCTACCCCCAGCGCACCGTCGAAGTCGTCAAGAGCGGCCTCGTGATCGACCAGTCCGCAACCCTGCTCTGGCAGGACATCAAACGTGCCTTCATCTATGAAACCGGTTCCGGCCAGGAAATCCTCACCTGCGCAGAATTCATGCTGGTCGAGGGGTACAGCGTGGAGATCAATAGCCAGATGCCCGGCTGGGACATGGCCATTGAGCACTTGCCGCAGCGCATCGAGAACCTGGTCGACGAACGCTAGAAACCGCTAGGAGCACCCATGGCTACGATTGTTCTTTTCCATCACGTCCAGGGCCTGACCCCCGGGGTGCAGGAGATGGCCGCAGAATTGCGCGCCGCTGGCCACACCGTGCACGCACTGGATCTGTACGCCGGCAAGCTGCCCAAGGATTTCGATGCCGGGATGCGCATGGCAGGCAAGCTGACCGCGGACAAGATCCAGGAACGCGTCGACAAGCTATTTGGCAAACTGCCCGAAGAGCTGGTCTACATCGGCACTTCCTGGGGCGCGGCCCTGGCCCAGCAGTGCGCGCAGCAACGTCCCGGCGCCATCGCCGCGATCCTGCTCGAATCCTTCGTGGATCTGGACGCCGACTGGAGCTTCGGGCCGTGGCCGGAAAATGTCCCGGTGCAGATCCATGGCATGGACCAGGACCCGTTCTTCGCGAAGGAAGGCGACCTGGAGGCAGCTCAGCGCTTCGTTGAAGCAGAGGGCGGCGATATCGCCCAGCTCTTCACCTACCCTGGCAAGCAGCACCTGTTCACCGACAGCTCGCTTCGCTCGCATGATCCAGAAGCTCGCGCGTTGGTGATGGAACGCATGGTCAAGTTCCTTCAGCCCTACGTCTAGCACGAGGGCAGTCCGCTGGTTCCATGCCGGACAATAAATCGAAAAACCGGACCCGGCTTGCGTTAGCAAGCCGGGTCCGGTTTCATTTTGTGCGCCCTGCGGGGATCGAACCCGCGACCAATGGATTAAAAGTCCAGTGCTCTACCAGCTGAGCTAAAGGCGCACGGCACAAGGCCAAAATCCATACTACCTGATGGACCGGCATGAGTATTAATCGGCGTATTCCGCAATTCGGCAGCCCGTAATTTCCGCTGGATCTTGGGGTTTGCAAGCTAAATCACTTGTTGGCGCAGAACTCAGGATCAGCGAGTATTCTGGAGCGCATGAGAGGTGCACGTGCAGGATCAAAAGTTGCCCAGGATGCGGGATTCCGCCATCACAAACCACGCCCCTTCGCCCCGGCAGATTTCGAGCCCTACGAGGGAGGCGCTGATCCGGCGCGCGTATCCGAGGCAGCCCATCTGTCCGCCCAGGCTTTCGTGCAGCGCGGCATTGCCAACAACGACCCCGAAGTTTCACGCCGGCTGATTGCGGTGGCCGAAGAAGAAGGGCTGGAGGTGCTCGCGCAGCTGTGGAGCGAGGCTCCGGCCCGCTCCCTGCCAGGTGCCCTGTGGCGCTTGTATGCGGTTCGCGCGGCAACAATGAGCAAGCCCGAGGTGCATTCTGCACGCTTCCAGGCTGGAGCCCATCGTGCCCAGGTCGAACGCATCGTCGCCGGAGTGGCCGAGCCGCCGACCGCCGAGGAGATGAAGAAGATGACCGGGTCGATTCTCTCCGGCGCCTTCGACGGCGACTTCGCCCACGCCTTGGAACGCACCGCCGCCTATTGCCGGGTACTGGCGCTGGGCATGACCGAGCATGCCGATGCCGCGGATTTTTCCAGCAGCGATCGGGGAACCAAGCTGACCCAGCAGGCCAAGGCCCTGATGGGCACCGCCGTGGATCTGGAAGCCTGCGCCCGGCTTTGGCGCCAGGACGCATTGGACTGAAACATGATCCCGCGCCCTTAGGATGGGTTGAGGAAGTTGCCCCTCAATTTTAGGCAGGTGGGTGTGGGCGCCGCATCGAGGACCAACTCTTCAGGGCTCGTACGCTGGTTGCTGATCCTGATCGCAACGGCGTTGCTTTCCCAAACGGCGCTGAACCTCATTCGTCCGGTGACCACCTATAAGCTCATCTCTTTTGGCTCCGGCGAGTTCACCGTCGGCGTGGTGACCGCCGCCTATGCCATCCTCCCGCTGTTCACCGCAATGATGCTGGGCCGGGCCAGTTCGCGGATCCGCAGGATCCGGTTCCTGATGGTTGCCGGCGTGGCCTTGCTGGCCGCGGGCGGCATCGGCATCAATTTCTCCCCGAATGCCTTGACCGTGGCGCTGGCCAGTGCCGTGCTCGGGCTCGGGCATCTGATGTTTACCATTGGCGGGCAATCTTCCATCGCCCGGTTCTTCCCCGACAGCGATCTGGACAAGGGCTTTGGCTGGTTCACGGCCGCCTACGCGGCTGGGCAATTCATCGGGCCGCTGATTGGCGGAGTGGTGCTCGGCTCCGGTACCGATGCCGCCTCCCCTGAGCGCATCGCCGGCATCAGCCTGTCGCTGTGGATTGCGGCCGGGTGCTCACTGCTAGCTGTCCCCTTCTTGCTTCCGAGCTGGCAGCCGAGGATTTCCAAGACGGCGCCGCAAACCCGCCCGGCGAAGTCCGAAGCCTCCATTCCCTCGGTCTTGCGCATCAAGGGCATGGCTTCGCACATGTTCGCCTCGATGACCTTGCTGGCCATGCTGGACATCCTCACGGCCTTCTTGCCGCTGGTGGCGGAGAAACATGGCGTCACACCCGAAGATGTTGGTGTGCTTTTGGCCATTCGAGGTTTCGCTTCGGTAGTTTCCCGGCTGTTCATCCCCAAGCTCTCGGCCCACTTCGAACGCAACCACCTGCTAGTCACCAGTTTGTACATTTCGGGCATAGCCATCGCGCTGGCCCCGATCTTCATCGATTCGCTGTGGGCCTCCGGGGCCGCGTTGCTGGTCGGCGGCTTCTTCCTGGGCCTGGGCCAGCCGATGACCATGACTATGATTTCCACCTCGGTACCGGCGGTGGACCGCGGTGCCGCATTGGCCGTGCGGCTCATGGGAAACCGGGTCGGACAAGTAGCTTTGCCGATCATCTCGAGTACGGTCGCCGCGGGTTTGGGGCCGGCGGGAGCGATCTGGTTCTGCTGCGCGCTGCTCTGCCTGAGCGGAGCGGAGAAGAGCGTGCGCCGCTAGCGTGAGAAAACGCACGAGCGCCGCCCTGCGGTTGACAGCACACCGGTAGGGCGAGAACACTAGGTAACGGTGCCGGGCCGCTGGTAACCCCGGGCTCCAAAATTCTGCCGCTTCGAGCGGCCTTCCGCCGAGAGGCGTTCCCGGTCCGGCACCTTCAAATACCCGGTGTTAACTTCCACGTCGTAAACTGTTCTGCGTTGGTACCAATAGCCGTCGAATCGAATGGTGCGCCGTAAAGTGAAGTTCCAGATCTTTCCCTCCGCCTCGCGCGGCATCGAGTTGCTGTGCGGGTTGACGACGACCATTCGCACCTCCGTTGCCAATGTCGCCGAGATGATCGGCTCACCCGATACCCGTGCGGACCAGCTGCGGGATCTGGCCTCCGCGGAAGCCGAGGCCTCCGATCTGGTGCACGCGGTGCTCACCCACCTGCGAACCAGCTATATCAGCCCGCTTCCCCGCGAAGACATGTACACGCTTTCGCGCTTGCTGCACGAAACCATGGAACAGCTGCGCGGCACCGGCGAACTGATCATGACCGTTGGCTCTACCCCGCTTTCCGAGCGTTCCTCGGAGCAGCTTGAACTCATTTCGCAGCTGGCCGAGCTGGCCTCCGATTCGGTCCAGCGCCTGCATAACCTCGATGACCTGGAAGACAACTGGCTGCAGATGCTGCAGTTCTCCAAGCGCGCGGCCCGAACCCACCTGGTGTGGGTCAATGAGATCGCGAAGTTCGCCAAGCCAGGGACCATCCACCGCCACCAGCGCGTGGCCGACCACCTGATGCTTACCGCCAACACCCTGCGCCAGTTCGCCGACCACCTGGGTCGCGTGCTGGTGAAGGAGTCCTAGGGGAAATGACCATCCTTTCGGTCCTCACCGGATTCGCGATCGTCCTGACCCTGGGCTATGGCGTGCTCAACGGCTTCAGGGATTCCTCTACGGCCGTTGCGGCCTCCGTCCGCACTAGGGCGCTGCGCCCGGCCATTGCGGTCTCTGTGGCGGCGGTATTCGCCTTCCTCGGCACCTTGGCGACCTCGGGGCTGAGCGTGGCGCTGGTGGACAAGCTGAACTTCAATCTCCCCGATGGCGTCGTCGGATTGAAGCTGCTGATCTGCGGCCTGCTGACCGCCGGCGCGTGGGGCCTGTATTGCTGGTGGCGCGGCCTGCCGGTCAGTTCCACCCATGCGCTGTTCTCCGGCTTGGTGGGCGCCAGCGGCGCCTCGGCTTTCATGGGCGACCTGTCGATGTCCGGGGCCTGGGGTCTGCTGCTCGGCTCGGTGCTGCTGCCCATGCTGATCACCCCGGTCATCGCCTACCTGTTGTCCTATGCGCTGGTGATTCCGGCGACCTGGCTGATGCGCCACAACTCCTCGCGTTCGGTCAACAACGGCTCGCGCGCAGGCCAGGCCATCACCGCCTGCGCCGTGGCTCTGGGACTGGGGCTGCAAGATGGCCAGCGCACCGGCGCGATGATCGCACTGGTGCTGATCACCGGTCATGCAATGGACCCGGGGCCCGTGACATGGGCTATCCAGCTGGCCGCGGCCTCGGCACTGGGGCTTGGCGTGCTCCTGGGCGGATGGCGCATCACCTATACGCTCGGCCGCCGGCTGGTGAACTTCGATCCGCTGCGCGGCATGATCGCCCAGGGCGTAGCCGCGGCAATGCTGTTCCTCGGCTCGCTCGTCTTGCACCTGCCGCTGTCCACCACGCAGGCGGTAACCAGCGGCATCGTCGGTGCCGGCAATAACCAGTCTTTCGAATCGGTGGTGTGGCGCAATGTCACCAAGGTGCTGCTGCACTGGGTGCTGACCCCGATTGCCTGCGTTGCCTGCGGCGCGATTCTCACCCTGGCGGTGCACCCGCTGCTGGGCAACGCCTAGTCTTCGCCCGGAATGAAGAGGTCTTCGATCTTGCAGCCGAAGACCGCCGAGAGCTTGAATGCCAGCGGCAGGGACGGGTCGTAGCGGCCTTTTTCAAGCGAGATGACGGTCTGCCGGGAGACGCCCAGCAGGTCGGCCAATGCTTGCTGGGAGAACCCGCGTTCCCTGCGGTATGCACTGAGATTGTTCTCCACTAGCTTTCTGCCCGCTTAATGATGAAATAGCGGATTCCGAAGTCAAGCAACGCCAGCAGCACGACACCAGCCAGAACGAGGCCAAGTGATGCTTGGATCTGAATGAACGAAAACACTGCACCACCGAGGCCGCAAACTAACAGCAAATCCTGGAACACTCCGATGGCAGCTCGGTCATACCACTGGCTCTCCACCGATATCTCGGGGTTCCTTGTGGCACCGCGCAGGGTGTCGCGATCCAGCAGCAACGCCCAGCAAGCTGTAGAAAGCACCGGCAGCAAGCCGGCGGCCATGAGCAACGCTGCCAAGACGAAATGCTCCGGGGCGTTCAGCCGGGCGAAGAGCACACCTGCACCGGCTGAAAGCACTGCCCCTGCGCTGAGGCTGACGGCAATCAGGGCGCCCGACCCGCCACCGAAGCGCGAACGGCCCCATTTGCTCTGGCCAACTGCTTTTGAATCCATCGTTGTCCCCTATCCCTATTGATGTAAACCACACTTTACTGACAAGCGTGCTTTACAGTCAAGGGTGCTTTACATGAATAGTTAAAGTGCAGCGGCGCACCGTAATCGGCGCGCCGCTGGCGGTGATCCCCTCCAGGATCCCCGGAAGACCCCCCTTCCGGTCCGTCTACCGCCGGCTCAAGGAGCGGCGGTATCCGAAATCTTTATCCGAAGCGTCCGGAGACGTAATCCTCGGTGGCCTTCTGCTCCGGGTTGGAGAAGATGGCTGCAGTGTCGTTGTACTCGATGAGCTTGCCCGGCTTGCCGGTGCCCGCAATGTTGAAGAACGCGGTCTTGTCGCTCACGCGTGCAGCCTGCTGCATATTGTGGGTCACGATCACTACGGTGTAGTCGTTCTTCAGCTCGTTGATCAGGTCCTCGATAGCCAGGGTGGAGATCGGGTCCAATGCCGAGCAAGGCTCATCCATCAGGATCACGTCCGGCTTGACCGCAATGGTGCGGGCGATGCACAGGCGCTGCTGCTGGCCGCCGGAGAGTCCCGAGCCCGGCTTGTCCAGGCGATCCTTGACTTCGTTCCACAAGTTGGCGCCGCGTAGCGACTTCTCGACCAGGGCATCGGCATCGGACTTGGAAATCCGCTGGCCGTTCAGCTTCACTCCGGCGAGCACGTTGTCCTTGATGGACATGGTCGGGAACGGATTCGGACGCTGGAAGACCATGCCGATCTGGCTGCGCACGGTGACCGGGTCGACGCCGGCGCCGTACAGGTCATCGCCGTCCAGCAGGACCTGGCCCTCGACGCGGCCGCCCGGGATGACCTCGTGCATGCGGTTCAGGGTGCGCAGGAAGGTGGACTTGCCGCAGCCCGAGGGGCCGATGAAAGCGGTGACGGACTTCGGCTCGATGTTGATCGAGACGCCTTCAACGGCGAGGAACTTGGAGTAGTAGACGTTCAGGTCGTTGACGTCAATGCGTTTTGCCATGATGTAATCCTTGAAAAGTTCGGGTTTGTCCGGACCGGAGCCTTAGCTCAACGGCCCTTCTTTGGGGCGAAGATCGAAGCGACCAGGCGGGCGATGAGGTTCAAAGCCATGACCATGAAGATCAGCAGCAGGGCAGCAGCCCAGGCGCGCTGCACCGACGGGTCGATGTTCGTCGGGCTGGTCGGAGTCAGGATCTGGTAGTAGATGAACGTCGGCAGCGTGGACATCCAGTTTGCGAAGACGTTCATGTTGATCTGGCTTGCGATGCCTGCGGTGACCAGGATTGGCGCGGTCTCGCCGATCACGCGGGCGATGGCCAGGGTGACGCCCGAGGCGATGCCGGAGATCGCGGTCGGGATGACGACCTTCAAGATGGTGCGCCAGCGGCGCACGCCCAGCGCGAAGGAAGCTTCACGCAGTTCGTTGGGAACGATCTTGAGCATTTCCTCGGTGGAGCGGACCACCGTTGGGATCATCAGCACGCTCAACGCGACCGCCGCGACGATGCCCATGCGGGCGTTCGGACCCAGGATCATGCCGAAGAAGGCCGCTGCGAACAGGCCGGCAACGATCGAAGGGATGCCGGTCATCACGTCGACGAAGAAGGTGATCGCCTTGGACAGCGCCTTGCCCTGCCCGTATTCCACCAGGTAGACAGCGGTCAGCATGCCCACCGGAACAGAGATCAAGGTGGCCCACAGGGTGATCAGCAAGGTGCCCATCACCGCGTGGTACGCGCCGCCGACTACCGGGGTGCCATTGGCGACGGATTCATTGTCCACCGCGCCGGTCACGCCGTTCATGGAGCTGAACAGGAAGTGGCTATTCAGGCCCGGCATGCCCTTTTCCAGCACCGTATAGAGCACGGATACCAGCGGGATTACGGCGACGATGAACGCCGCGTAGATCAGGTAGGTCCACATCGCGTTCTTGCCGCGGCGCTTGCCTTCAGCTGCGGTGGTGATCACGGAGGCGGCCACCAGGAAGATGAGCGCCGAGTAGATGGCGAAGGAGGCAACGTTGAAGCCGGTCAGCGTGGACGCTGCCGCGCCGACAATGATGGCGCCTGCGGCGATCGCCCAGATGGCCCACTTCGGCAGCTTGCCCTTGGCCAAGGAGTTGCGCTTGCGCACCGGTGGAGTCGGGGCCCCGGGCCTGTTGCTCTGGTTAGTAGTCATGGTGCTCATCAGTTAGCTCCCGAGAATTCCTTGTGGCGGGCGATGATTCCACGAGCGATCATGTTCACGACCAGGGTGATCAGGAACAGGACCAGGCCGGCAGCGATCAGCTCTGCCAGGCGCAGGCCGAAGGCCTCAGGGAAGTTCAAGGCGATTTCCGCGGCGATAGTCTGGTTGCCGGTCTTGATCAGCGATGGGATCAGGTTGCCGGTGGAGAGCACCAGCGCAACGGCCATGGTCTCGCCCAAGGCGCGGCCCAGACCCAGCATGACGGCGGAAATGATGCCCGGACGGGCGAACGGGATCACCGCGGTGGTGATCATTTCCCAGCGGGTTGCGCCCAGTGCCAGCGCGGCTTCCTCGTGCAGCTTGGGAGTCTGCAAGAAGATCTCGCGGCTCAGCGAGGTGATGATCGGCAGCACCATCACGGCCAGCACGATGCCGGCGGTGAGCATGGTCTTGCCGGTCTGGCTGGCGGGGCCTTCGAAGATGGGGATGAAGCCCAGATTCTTGGCCAGCCATTCGTAGCCTGGAACCAGAGCCGGAGCGAGCACCATGTAGCCCCACGCGCCGTAGATCACCGAGGGGATCGCGGCGAGCAGATCGATCAGGTAGCCCAGCGGGCCTGCGACCTTGCGTGGAGCGAAGTGCGAGATGAACAGCGCCACGCCGATGCCGATCGGGGTGGCGATCAGCAGCGCGATAGCCGCTGCGATCACGGTGCCGATAACAATCGGCCAGATGTAAGCGAAGAATCCTGCGCCGCCGGAAATCTCCGCCGGATCGGCGAAGAACGTCGGCAGGGCTTGGATCAGCAAGAAGACCGCGACCGCGAAGAGCGTGATCAGGATCAGGACACCGGCGCCCAGGGCGGCACCGGAGAAGATCTTGTCACCAGCGCGGCCGGAAGTCGATGACTTGCTTGTCAAAGCATTGGTAGTCATGGCTAGAGCCTTTACGAAACGGGGGTGGTGCAGTTTTCACTGCGGGGGTGGAGGGGTACTGCTGGTGCGGGTGGGTGAGTTCGTCCACCCGCACCTGGTGCCGGTTGCCCGGCGGGGTACTACTCGGCGACGGTGATGCCGTCGATCGACTTCTTTGCCTTCTCGGCAATGGCTGCCGAGATCGGGGCGTTGCCTGCCGAAGCCTGCGCGGTCTTCTGGCCATCTTCGGAGATGACGTAGTTGCCGAAGGCCTTGACCAGATCGGCTGTTGCCTGGTCCTTGTAGCTGCTGCAGAAGATGTGGTACGAAACCAGGACGATTGGGTAGGTGCCCGCTTCGGTGGTGTCGCGCTCCAGGTCCAGAGCCAGGTCGTTCTCGGCTGCGCCTTCAACTGGGGTTGCGGTCTCCAGGGCCTTGGCAGCTGCTTCAGCAGAAATCTTGGTGTATTCCTCGCCGACCTTCACGTTCACGGTGGACAGGCCGCCCACTGCGGAGAAGTCGGCGTAGGTGATTGCGCCGTTGGTGGAGGTGGTGGTCGAAACCACGCCAGAGGTGCCCTTGGCATTCTCCGACTGGATGTCGCTTGGCCAGTCGCCGGAAACATCGTAGCTCCAAACGTCAGCCGCTGCGGCCTTCAGGTACTCGACGAAGTTCTCGGTGGTACCGGACTCATCATTGCGGTGCACCACGGTGATTGCGGTGTCCGGGAGTTCAACGCCTTCGTTCTGCTTGGCGATAGCCTCATCGTTCCACTTGGTGATTTCCTTCTTGAACACCTTGGCGATGGTGGCTGCGTCCATGTTGATCTCTTCAACGCCTTCGAGGTTGAAAGCGATCGCGATCGGCGAAACGTAGGCCGGGATGTTGAATGCGCCTTCTGGGCCGCAAACTTCCTTGGCCTTTTCGGCTTCGTCTTCCTTCAGGTATGCATCCGAGCCGGCGAACTGCGCGCCACCTGCCAGGAATGCTTCGCGGCCTGCGCCGGAGCCATCTGGCGAGTACTGCACGTTGGCTTCCGGGTTGGCGGTCTTGAAGCCGGTGGTCCATGCTTCCATGGCCGAGTTCTGGCTGGATGCGCCGATGCCGGTCAGGGTTCCGGTGACACCGGATGCTGCCGACGCCTCGGCACCTTCAGAACCTGCTGCGGCGGTTGGGTTATCCGAGCCGCAAGCGGTCAGCGCGAGTGCCGCTACGGAAAGAACAGCAGCTGCGCTGCCAAAGCGATTGAGCTTCACGAGATTTACTCCCCATGTTGGTAGATCGATGTAAAACCTTCAGCGGCGTCTTCCCGCTTCATCTACGACGTTAAAGATCGAAAGTAACCAGCTCCCCCGGCAAAGGTGAACATAAGGTTAACAACATACCTGAAGCCAAGTGATCCTGCTCACCAGCGCAATATCCCGGCAGCTTCTGCCACCTGCCGCCGAACACGTGGAAGACTGAAGCCATGGCAACTGGGCGGAAAGTGAAGCGCATGCCAGCGCATCTATTCGGATTCATAGCGCAGCGCAATCGCGCTGGGCTGATACGCTCGCGCAACTCCCTGCCTAGAATCCTGCGCATGACGCTTGGCGCAATCGGAGCCTTTTGGATCGCCGAAAGCATCTGGGGACATTCCCAACCGATTTTCGCAGCCACCAGCGCGCTGGTTTCCCTGGGCTTCGGCGCCTCCACCACCGTGCGCAAAACCGCCGAAGTCGCCCTGGGGTGCACCCTGGGGGTGGCGCTGGGCGATACCCTCATGCACTGGTTCGGGCAGGGGATCTGGCAGGCCGCACTGGTGATGTCGCTGAGCCTGGTCATTGCCCGCTATTTGGATTCCGGTGCCATCTTCTCCACCCAGCTGGGCATGCAATCGGCACTGGTAGTGCTGCTGCCCATCAGCGCGGATGGGCCATTTGCCCGTTCCATCGATGCCCTGACCGGGTCCCTGCTTGCCCTGCTGGTGATTATTTTCTGGCCTACCGACCCGCGGCGCAGCCCGGTGTCCGCGTTATCGGATCTGTTCAAGGAGCTCTCCGAAGCGCTTTTGGAATGCGCCTGGGCCATCCGCGACGATGACCGGCGCGCAGCCTTCCACGCACTGATCAAGGCTCGCGGAACCCAGAAGTACCTGGATATGCTGCCAGCCGCCTTCCGCGCTTCGAAGGAAATCGCAACGATTTCCCCCACCGGGCGTCGCCACCGCCATGAACTGAACCGGCTATCCAAGCGTTTCAACCACTACGACTGGGCCGCCCGCAACTCGCGGGTCTTCGCCCGGCGCCTTGCTTCCGTGCTCAGCAACAGCGCACTGACCCCGGAAGGCGCGCAAACCTTGGCTCCCCTGATGCGCGAGCTATCCGAGGCGGTCAACACCTTGGCGCACTCGGTGCGCGAAACCACGGTGGCTGGCCAACGCAAATACGAGAAGGCCGCCCAGCTGCAGCTCGAAGGCGTCGCCGCCCAACTGGATCCGCGCGCCCTGGGAGTTGAGGGGCTCCAGGGCGAAGGCCTGGTCTTGCTGCTGCGCCCGATGGTGGTGGATCTGCTCGAAGCGGCAGGCCGCGAACACGAGGAAGCCATCGAAGTGCTGCCCAAGCTGTCCTGAACGAAAATGTCCGCATAGCTCGATAGCATTGAGCCATGGCCAAAACCTCCACTCGCAGCAAGTCTTCCGCATCGTTCAAATGCTCTGAATGCGGGTGGACCACGATTAAGTGGGTGGGCCGCTGCGGCGAATGCCAGGCCTGGGGCACTGTCGAAGAAGTGGGTGTCGTCTCCGCCCGTACCGTAGCCGCGGCCAAGGTGGCCCACCCAGCCAAGCCGATCGCGCAGATTGACGGCTCCGAAGCGGCCTTCCGCCCCAGCGGCGTCTCCGAACTTGACCGCGTGCTCGGTGGCGGCCTGGTTCCGGCAGCCGCGATCCTGCTGGCCGGCGAACCTGGCGTGGGCAAGTCCACGCTGCTCTTGGACGTTGCCGCGAAAGCCGCGCAAACCGGCTTGCGCGTGCTCTATCTAACCGGTGAAGAGTCCGCCGCGCAGGTAAAGTCCCGCGCCGAACGCATCAACGCCATCGCCGATACGCTGTTCCTGGCCGCCGAAACCGACCTGGCTCTGGCCTTGGGCCAGATCCAGGAGATCGATCCGCAGCTGCTGATCCTGGACTCGGTGCAGACCTTCTCCTCGGCAGAGGTGGACGGCGCTGCCGGCGGCGTTTCCCAGGTGCGCGAAGTCGCTGCCTCGATCATCAACGCGGCCAAGACCCGAGCCATGTCCACCATCATGGTCGGCCACGTGACCAAGGAAGGTTCGGTCGCCGGCCCACGGCTGCTCGAGCACCTGGTGGACGTGGTCTGCCAGTTCGATGGCGAGAAGCATTCGCGGTTGCGCATCCTGCGCGCGCTGAAGAACCGCTACGGAGCCACCGACGAGGTGGGCTGCTTCGATTTGAATGAAGACGGCATTGAATCGCTGACCGATCCTTCCAAGCTTTTCGTCACCCGAACCCGCACCCCGGTGCCGGGCACCTGCATCACCGTCACGATGGAGGGCCGCCGGCCGCTGGTTGCCGAGGTGCAGACCTTGCTCTCGCGCAGCAATGCCCCTGCTGCCCGCCGGGCCACCAGTGGCTTGGATGCCGCGCGGGCGCAAATGGTTGTGGCGGTGCTGCAGGCCCGCGCGCATATGGATCTGTCGTCCATGGACTCGTATATCGCCACCGTGGGTGGCGTGAAAATTGCCGAACCCGCCTCGGATCTGGCCTGCGCGCTGGCATTGGCTTCTTCGATGAATGAATTCCCGCTGCCGCAGGACTTCGTGGCCTTCGGCGAAGTCGGCTTGGCCGGCGAAGTTCGGCAAGTACCGGAAATCTCACGGCGCATCACCGAGGCGCAGCGTCTGGGCTTCTCTTTCGCGATGGCTCCGGCCACCCCGGAACCGTTGAAGAATATCCCCGAGGGCATCCGCGTATTCCAGGTGGAGAACATCGCGCAGGCGCTGGATATTGCGTTTAACCAGCGACAGAAGCCCGCAGGATAAACTTGATTGTTGCTGCCCGCCGAAAGGACGCAAGTTGAAAGCGCACCCAACCCCCGGATTCCTTGCCGTTCTGGCCCAGATTGCCCCGGGTACCGAGCTCGCCCAGGGTCTTGAACGGATCCAGCGCGGCCGTACTGGCGCTCTCATAGTGCTGGGCCATGACAGGCTCGTGGAGTCGATCAGCTCCGGCGGCTTCAGGATCAACACCGAATACACGCCTACACGCATCCGCGAACTGGCCAAGATGGACGGCGCGATCATTCTGGACGGCACAGGACGCCAGATCCAGCAGGCCGGCGTGCAGCTGATGCCGGATGCGCAGATTGAAACCCAGGAGTCCGGCACCCGCCACCGCACGGCAGAACGCGTAGCCGCGCAAACCGGGTTCCCGACGATTTCGGTTTCGCAGTCCATGCAGACCATCACCCTCTATGCCGACGGCGAGCGCCATGTGCTCGAGCCAGCCGAGCGCCTGCTGGCCCGCGGCAACCAGGCTATTGCTACCTTGGAACGGTACCGCCACCGCCTGGACCAGGTCACCAGCGCCCTGTCAGCTGCGGAAATTGAAGATGTCGCCACCGCGCGGGAAGTGCTCGCTGTCTTGCAGCGCACCGAGATGCTGCGCCGTACCAGCGAAGAAATCTCCCGCTACGTGCTGGAGCTGGGCATCGATGGGCGCCTGCTGGCGGCCCAGCATGCGGAATTGCTCTCCGGCATCCAGGCGGATAACCAGTTGCTCCTGCGGGACTATTCCGACGCTGAAGGCCAGGAGCTGGATATCGAGCGTGCCCTGGAGACGCTGCATGAAGTTTCCGATGCCCAGCTCATTGAGCTTGATGGCCTGACCAAGATCCTGTTCCCGCACTCCACCATTGGCCAAGACGACCAGCTGACCCCGAAGGGCTACCGCCTGCTTTCGCAGATCCGCACAGTGCCCAAGCTGGTCGGGGACCGCCTGGTGGCGTCCTTCGATAACTTGCAGCTGCTCATGGCAGCGTCCACCAGCCAGCTCATGGAAATCGAGGGCGTCGGCGAGCAGCGTGCACGCTCCATCCGGGAAGGGCTGGCCCGCATGGCCGAATCCTCGTTGCTGGATCGCTACATCTAGGCGTTTTCACTCCAAGGTGAAGGTGACCGGCTCCGAAACGAAGTCGCCGATAGCGGCGGTGAACTTGTAGGTTCCCGGACGCGGCTGCACGCTGACCGACTTGCACCCGGGAGCCGAACGCTCGCGGTTCCAGGTGAAGCGCGCGTTCTCCTTCTGCCCCGGCTTGAAGGCCAGATTCACATCTTCTGCGCCATCCAGGCAATCGATGGTGGAGAAGATGCGGTCCGCGCCGCTGGAAACCAGGAACTCCTGCTGCGTGGTTCCGACGTTCAATTCGCATTCGCGCTTGGAAACATTTTCGATGCCCAGCAGCAAGGTCGGCTTCTTGTCCGAGGCGTAGCTTTTCGCATCGGTAGTCGCAGTAATCTCGACCTCGTCGCTCTTGCACTTCTTGGCCGCAGCTTCGTCGTCTTCCGGCTCTGGCGATGGCGAAGGAACCGACTGGGTTTGCTGGGCGCTTGACTCATTGCCTGCAGTTTTCTTCTCATCAGGGGAGAACAATCCGGCCAGCGCAACGACGCCCCAGACAAGCAGGCCGACGAGCACCAGGGCAAGTACTGCCACGGTGATCCGCCTGCGCCGGTAGACGCTGGCCGATGGTTTCCCCCCTGATGCGTTGCTCATGGCTTAAGGCTAATTCATTTGCCTGCCCGAAGCCGGTAATGGCGTAGGATCCAGGGCAAATCACGTTCTGCAATCCATTCCCGCTGATTCCGGGCCGACGGTGCGCTGGCTTAGAGTGGTGGGGTGCAGCAAATCCACAACACCATCAACACCTGGTACCTAGAGAACGCCCGCGACCTGCCTTGGCGACGCCCCGGAGTGAGCGGCTGGGAAGTCATGGTCAGCGAGTTCATGCTCCAGCAGACTCCGGTAGTTCGTGTCTTGCCGGTTTGGGAAGAATGGATGCGCCGCTGGCCACGGCCGCAGGATCTGGCTGCGGAACCGCTGTCCGAAGCACTGAAAGCGTGGGGACGGCTGGGCTATCCGCGGCGCGCGCAGCGCTTGCATGCCGCCGCCGTGGAGATCACCACCGAGTACAACGGCGAAGTCCCGCGCACCGAAGCCGAGCTCCTGGCCTTGCCGGGCATCGGCTCCTACACCGCGGCCGCCATTGCCTGCTTTGCCTTCGGCGAGCGCACCGTTGTCGTGGACACGAACATTCGCCGCGTGCATGCACGGCTCTTTGGCGGCATGGCATTGCCCGAGCCAAGCCCGCGTGCCAGTGAATTCGCCCGGGCTGCAGAAGTCCAGCCCGAGGATCATCAGGCAGCGAATCTGTGGAATATTTCGGTAATGGAACTCGGTGCCCTGGTGTGCACCGCTCGCAGCCCGAAGTGCGAGCAATGCCCGGTCTTCCAACAGTGCGCATGGATTGCCCAGGGGCAGCCGGCCCCGCACTACATCCCGAAGGGACAAGCTTGGAAGGGTACGGACCGGCAGGTCCGCGGCGCCATCATGGCGATCCTGCGCGAGCATGAGCAGGCGGTGCCAGAGCAGTCCTTCCTGGCCGAGCTGTCCCATGAATCGCATGCAAGGTATGTGGCGCTTGACCAATTGCAATCACCATTGGAGCAGCGTGAACGGGCACTGGCCGGGCTGCTCAAAGATGGCCTGGCGATCGCCGAAGAAGATGGAATCCGCCTGCCTTCGTAGCATCGGCCCGGAACGAGCCAGAAGCGGCTAGCTTTATGCCCTGATGCCTACCTATGCTTAGCCCATGAACGCTTCAGTTGATCCGGCCGCTGCTGTTCGCCACGTAGCCAAGCACCCATGGTTCGAACGCGCCGCACGCCTGGGATACGTCGCCAACGGCGTACTTCACGCAACCGTGGGAATCCTCGCAGCTTTCGTCGCTGCCGGCGGCAAGGCGGAAGCCGATCAGGGCGGAGCCATGGGCGCCTTGGCAGAGCAGCCTTTCGGCATGGTCTTGCTGTGGATCTGCGCAATCGGCGCACTATTGCTGGGCCTATGGTCCTTGGCGCAGGCCTTCTTGCCCGAAAACGAGCTGAAGGGCAGGCTCAAGTCCGCGGCCATCTCGGTGTCCTTCTTGGCTGTCGGCTTCACCTTTGGGCGGTTTGCGGTGGGAATTCCCAGTGATTCGGGAAAGACTGCCACCAGCTTCAGCGGAGAAATGATGAAGACCGGACTTGGCCGGGGGTTGCTGATCGCCTTGGGCCTGGGCTGCTGGCCATGGCCGGCTACTACATCTACAAGGGTGCCACCCGGAAGTTCTTGAAGGATCTCTCCGGTTCCGGAAATACCGAGGTATCGCGCGCGATCAAGTACTCGGGCATGCTGGGCTATCCTGCCAAAGGCGTAGTCCTCGGTGCCGTGGGCCTGCTCTTCATCGTGGCCACGGTACAGCGCGACCCGGAAGAGGCCAGCGGCATCGATGGCGCGCTGAAGGCCATCCAGGATCAGCCGTTTGGGCCGGTTGCCCTGGTTGCTATCGGTGCGGGCCTGGTTTGCTACGCGCTGTACCTGATATTCCGTGCGCGCTACGACCGGATGGACTAGAAGTATCAGTCCAGCGTAATGATCATCCGGGTGTTGCCCAAGGTATTCGGCTTCACGCGGGCGAGGTCCAGGAATTCAGCAACGCCTTCATCCCGGGAGAGCAGGATCTCCTGGTATACCGCTGGATCCACGGCGCTCTGGTCAGCCATCACCTTGAAGCCTTGGCGTATGAAGAAATCCACTTCGAAGGTCAGGCAGAAGACGCGGCCAACCCCGACTTCCCGGGCACGTTCCAAGAGTTCGGAGAGCAGGACATGGCCTACGCCCTTGCCACGCAGCTCGCCCGAGGTCGCCAAGGTACGGATTTCGGCGATGTCTTCCCAGATGACGTGCAAACCGCCGCAGCCGACAACATTGCCGTCCGCGTCCTCGGCGACCAGGAATTCCTGGATGGACTCGTAGTAGGTGACCGCTTCCTTATCCAGCAGGATCCGTTCCTCGGCCAACGGGCGCACAAGATTGCGGATAGCGTTGACATCACTGGTTCTGGCTGAGCGGACGGTAAAAGAGTTCACGTTCTAAATCCTATGCCCCACCGTTTGCAGAATCGAAGCAGATGCCGGATATGTCATTGAAGGAACATCCCGCAACACGGTGTGCCAAGATAAACTTGAACATTGAAGTCGCACTGGAGCAAGGATGAGGATGCCAGCTAGAACAGCACGCCCCGGATTCGGGTTGCTTGCCATCCTCCTATCCGCCGTCGGCATCGCTCCCCTGCTTAATTACGGGTTGAACGCCACCAGCGACCTGGTCATCAGGGATTTGGGAATCACCGAATCCCAGTTCGGCCTGTTGGCGACAGTGTGCTTCGGCTGCGCCGCACTGGGTAACGCCGTCTTCGGGAAGTTCTCCGACAGGCAACCGGATACCAGGCTGGTCCTGCTGATCTTCGGCACGACGGCGGTCGCGCTGGGCTTGGCAGCCATTCCCGCAGGCTACGTCTTGCTCCTGGCGGCTTCCGGCCTGGCCGGCTTCGCCCAGTCATTCCCCAACGGGGTCACCAACCGCATTCTGGCCCAGCGCGTCCCTAGTGCCCAGCGCATCACGTGGACTGGCATCAAGCAGTCTGGCGTGCAGGTTTCGCAGCTCGTAGGCAGCGTGGGGTTCCCGCTGCTGGCTGCATTCATTGGCTGGAACGGAGCATCGCTGGCCGGCGCCGTGCTCGCCGCGGTCCTCGCGGTGATCGCTGTACGGGTTATCCGCGCAACCCCCGTGCTCGCCGCGCCTGCCCCGCAGAAGGCGGCAGCGGGCGCGAGCCAGCCGGTGGCTGCGGCCGCCCCCTCCACGAAGTTCGTCATTTTTGCGCTGGCCCTATTCGGTTTCATCAACGGTGTCGGCGTACAGGCAACCAACGTCTACCTGGCGCTCTTTGCGGTCCGCGAGCTGGACTTCTCCTTGGTCGCTGGCGGCCTGACCGCCGCGGTCGCTGGCGTCATTGGCGTTTCCGCCCGCGTCGGATGGGGGCAGATGATGTCACGCGGCGTATCAGCGCCTAAGCTCTTGCTGCTGCTGGCGTCACTGGCCACTGCGGGCGGTGCCAGCTTCCTGATGGCCCAGCAGCTGCACTCGGTGGCCTTGCTCTGGCTAGCGGTCTGCCTGCACGGGGCCTCGGCCCTGGGAGTTTCGGTAGTGCTGATGGCGGGCTTGCTGCGGGTGATCCCCGCAAGCCGCCTGGGAAGTGCCAGCGGAATCGTCTCGGCGGGCCAGTTTGGCGGTTTCACCGTGGGGCCCTTGGCCATGGGCCTGCTGGTCGGCTCGGCCGGTGGCTTCACCGCGGGCTGGATCACCGTCACCGGGATCTACCTGTGCTCAACGGTGCTGGGTGCATTCCTTGTCCTGCGAGCCAGGAACCGGGGCTAGCCGGTGGATGCCGAAGCGCTGAAAACCCTGGCGCACCTGCGCCGGGCCAGGGACCTGATGGACCGGCACTATGCGGAACCATTGGATGTGCCTGCGTTGGCCCAGCGTGCTTCCATGTCTCCTGCTCATTTTTCCAGGGAGTTCAAGCGGGCCTATGGCGAGACCCCGCATGCCTATTTGCTCACCCGCCGTATCGAGCGCGCCATGCATCTGCTGCGCGCATCGGTCTCGGTAACAGATGCTTGCATGCAAGTGGGATGGACCTCTCTGGGTTCCTTCAGCACGCGCTTCACGGAAGTGGTCGGCGAAACTCCCTCGTCATACCGGGAACGGGACCATTCAGCCACCGAGCAGATCCCTGCCTGCATCGCCAAGATCCTTTTGCGTCCCGAGAGATTCTGAGCAGTTTTGAAGAAGCGCTATCTGGTCGGCGCTCCCTAGGCTGGAGCCATGGCAAGCATTTCAATCAATCATGTCCCTTTGACCGTGCTCGATGTGGATGAGGCGCTCGCGTTCTACCGCGATGCGCTGGGCTTCACGGTCCTCTCCGATGTCGCCAACGGCGGCTTCCGCTGGGTGTCCCTTGGCGGCTCCGACGGCGCCGGCACCAGCCTGGTGCTTTCGGCTCCGGGCGCTGGCCGGTCAGCTGCCGATGCGCAGGCCTTGGCCGAGCTGGTAGCCAAGGGCGCGATCGGCCCGCTGGTGCTGTCCACCAATGATCTGGACAAGGTCTTTGAAACTTTGAGCGCGTCGGGCGCTGAAGTCCTGCAGGAGCCAATGGACCAACCGTGGGGTCCGCGCGATTGCGCCTTCCGCGATCCTTCGGGAAATATGGTCCGTATCAACCAAGCAGTTCAGGGAGAAGAAGCATGAGCAGTTCAGAACAAGAAGGCTTTTCAGCCGCCGAGAAGGCCGCGATGAAAGAGCGGGCCGCTGAGGTGCGCACTTCGAAGAAGCGCATGACCAAAGCCGAGAAGGCGGAACAGGCCCGCAAGGAAGTGGAAGAGAAGATTGCTTCCTTCGAGGGCAACGACAAGGTGCTTGCGCAGAAGCTGCACCGGATCATCACCGAGACGGCTCCGGAATTGGAGCCGAAAACCTGGTATGGCATGCCCGCTTACGCTTTGGACGGCAAGATCTTGTGCTTCATGCAGGATGCCAAGAAGTTCGGTACCCGCTACCTGACTTTCGGCTTCAACGATGTTGCGCAGCTGGATGAGGGCACCCTATGGCCCACCTCGTTCGCCATTACCGCGCTTGATGGGCAGCTCGAAGAAATGCTTGCCGAGTTGGTAGCCAAGGCGGTGGCCCGCTAAGCCCAGCACGCCCGGAGGGAATCGATTGCTCTTCAGGCGTCGAGGCTTTCTTGCTCCGCCTGGGGCAATGCCTTTGCCAGCAGCGAGGCGGAAAGCGCGAAGACCCCGATCAGCCCAAGCAGTCCCATGCCAATAGGCAGGGTGCCTTGCTGCGCGGCGTCTTCTCCCATGGCAGCGAGAAGCATGGCAGCGCCCAGTCCGAGGATTCCGAAGCCAGCGGCCAGGAAGCAGACCACAATCGATTTCGGTCCCGGGTTCCAGTGCCCCAATGAGGTGAAGTCGCGGTAGGCAATGATGCCGATGGCAATACTGAGCGTGCCCGCGGCACCAATCACCAGCACCACCAGCCACGTTGGGCCGTATCCGGCTCCGTCGGTGCCGGCATGGCGCACCAATTGTCCAGGAAGCTGGGGACGGAGGAGAAGGTACAGGGCTGAATAGGCCATGACTGCGAGGCAGGAAGCGGCAATCAGCTGTTGCCCTTTGCTTCGCTTCTTCATGTGTTGAGCCTACGACATGGCCGGATTAAAGCCAATAGCCGTGGAACTGAACGTTGTCAGTTCCACGGCTATGGGTTATGCCTCTGCGGCCTAGCTTTCCAGTGCTGCCGGTGCCGGCTCGCCTTCCAGCTGGCCGGTGCCGCCTTCAGCATGGAAGACGAACTTGCGGCTCTCGCCTTCGCCCTCGACGTCGACGGTGACCTTCTGGCCCGCAACGATCTGGCTGAAGAGGATGCGCTCGGAGAGCTGGTCCTCGATATCGCGCTGGATGGTGCGGCGAAGCGGGCGGGCACCCATTGCTGGATCGTAACCGCGCTGGGCCAGCAGGCTGCGGGCAGCCTGGGTCAGCTCGATGGTGATCTCGCGTTCTTCCAGGCGCTTGGCCAGGCGTGCGATGAACAGGTCGACGATTTCTTCGATCTCGTCCTGGTTCAGCTGCGGGAAGACCACCGTGTCATCAACACGGTTCAGGAATTCAGGGCGGAAATGCTGACGCAGTTCTTCCTGGACCTTGGCCTGCATGCGCTCGTAACCGGTCTTGGTATCCGCGGCCGACTGGAAGCCGGTCATCACACCCTTGGAGATGTCGCGGGTACCGAGGTTGGTGGTCATGATGATGATGGTGTTCTTGAAGTCCACCACACGGCCCTGGGAGTCGGTCAAGCGGCCGTCTTCCAGGATCTGCAGCAATGAGTTGAACAAGTCGGCATGCGCCTTCTCGACCTCGTCGAAGAGCACTACGGAGAACGGACGGCGGCGGACCTTCTCGGTCAGCTGCCCGCCCTCTTCGTAGCCGACGTAGCCCGGAGGAGCACCGAAGAGCCGGGAAACGGTGTGCTTCTCCGAGTATTCGGACATGTCCAGGGTGATCAGCGCGTCTTCTTCACCGAAGAGGAACTCTGCCAGCGCCTTGGCCAGCTCGGTCTTGCCTACACCGGTTGGGCCGGCGAAGATGAACGAACCACCTGGGCGGTTCGGATCCTTCAGGCCTGCACGGGTACGGCGGATCGCCTGGGAGATGGCCTTGATCGCCGAGTCCTGGCCGATGACGCGCTTGTGCAGCTCGTCTTCCATGTTCAGCAGGCGCGTGGACTCTTCCTCGGTCAGCTTCACAACCGGGATGCCGGTGGAGTTGGCAAGTACCTCGGCAATAAGGTCCTCGGTCACCTCGGAGACTTCGTCCATGTCGCCATTGCGCCAGGACTTCTCCTTCTCGTTGCGGGCCTCAATCAGCTTGGATTCCTTATCGCGCAGCGAAGCAGCCCCTTCGAAGTCCTGCGCGTCAATCGCAGCTTCCTTCTCCAGGCGCACGGTGGCGATTTCCTCGTCCATTTCCTTCAAGGCCGGAGGAGCGGTCATGCGCTGGATGCGCAGGCGTGCGCCCGCCTCGTCGATCAGGTCCACGGCCTTGTCCGGCAGGAAGCGATCGGAGATGTAGCGGTGCGCCAGCGTGGCAGCGGCCTGCAGTGCACCATCGGTGATGGTCACGCGGTGGTGCGCCTCGTAGCGGTCGCGCAGGCCACGCAGGATCTGCGTGGTCAGCTCTACCGAAGGCTCCTTGACCTGGATCGGCTGGAAGCGGCGCTCAAGCGCTGCATCCTTCTCGATATTCTTGCGGTACTCATCCAAGGTGGTGGCACCGATGGTCTGCAGTTCGCCACGAGCCAGCATCGGCTTGAGGATCGACGCGGCATCGATGGCGCCCTCGGCGGCACCAGCACCAACGAGGGTGTGGATCTCGTCGATGAACAGGATGATATCGCCACGGGTGCGGATTTCCTTGAGGACCTTCTTCAGGCGTTCCTCGAAGTCGCCGCGGTAGCGGGAGCCGGCCACCAGGGAACCGAGGTCCAGGGTGTACAGCTGCTTGTCCTTGATGGTCTCGGGCACATCGCCGCGCACGATCGACTGGGCCAGGCCCTCGACGACTGCGGTCTTGCCGACACCAGGCTCGCCGATCAGCACCGGGTTGTTCTTGGTACGGCGCGAGAGGACCTGCATGACGCGTTCCATCTCGTGCTCGCGGCCAATCACTGGATCGAGCTTGCCCTCGCGGGCAGCTGCGGTGAGGTTGCGGCCGAACTGGTCGAGCACCGCCGAGCCTGCCGGGGTGCCTTCCTGCTGTCCGCCCGAGCTGACGCCAGCGGAGGCAGTTTCCTTGCCGCCCTGGTAGCCCGAGAGCAGCTGGATGACCTGCTGGCGCACGCGACCGAGGTCAGCGCCCAGCTTCACCAGTACCTGGGCTGCGACGCCCTCGCCCTCGCGGATCAGGCCGAGCAGGATGTGCTCGGTACCAATGTAGTTATGCCCCAGCTGCAGCGCTTCGCGCAGCGAGAGCTCCAAAACCTTCTTGGCGCGAGGAGTGAACGGGATATGACCGGAAGGCGCCTGCTGGCCCTTGCCGATAATCTCCTGAACCTGCTCACGAACGGCACCCAGCGAAATATTCAGCGACTCAAGCGCCTTTGCGGCGACACCGTCGCCTTCGTGGATTAGACCGAGCAACAGGTGCTCGGTGCCGATGTAGTTGTGGTTGAGCATGCGCGCCTCTTCTTGGGCGAGCACGACAACTCGACGGGCACGGTCGGTAAATCTCTCAAACATCTTCGGCACACTCCTTGCTTACCAATAATTCGATGCTACGCACCAAGCGCCGGCAATGCGCCCTTGTTCGCCACAGGGATAACCGAAGCGGTCCCCTGGTACCGGAAATCCGTAATTGAGGTGCAATTAATTTCCAGATTTACTTGGCTCGCCAATATTGCGATGTTCAATGAAAGTATTGGATGAATTACGAACGTCGTTATAAGAATAAGAGCCGGCACGCATTGCGTGCCGGCTCTTATATTGAGACTTGTTGAAAACCTCGCAAATTACTTCGCGCGGTTTCGTCCGCCCTTGCGCATTGCAGCATTGTAGGCATCTACAACTTCTGCATTAAGGCGTCCGCGTGCGTTGACCTTGATGTTGTTTTCCTTCGCCCATGCGCGGATTGCTGGAGCTTCGCTCGCTGCAGTCTGCTTCGACGAGCGCGCCGCATCGATGTACGGCTCGATGGCTGCATGGAACTGAGCAGCATGCTCGTCGTTCAGGTCGATTTCAAAATGCTGACCAGCGACGCTGAATGCAATAGATTCAGTCGCCTCGCTACCATCAATATCGTCGATCAGGGCAATTTGAACCTGACGTGCCATTTAGGAATTCCTCCGAGCTTGAATGTACTGGACCAACTGACATTCGATCATCAGCCCATTTCAAACAACAAGCATATACAAATAGCCGCACTAAACTCTAATTATCATCAGAATTCACAAGGTTCTTTCAGGAAAGACTAATTCTCGTTTACTGGATTATTAGAATCCGAGCGATTTTGAATTAGCGCATCAGCTTCAGCTTCAGCTTGGCGTTCTTTTCGATCCGCGTTTGTAATTGCTTTCATCACGTACCAGAAAAGCAGCGCCAGGCCGATTGTCGGGACGATCGCCTCAATATATGGCATTCCTATGCCTCCGGCTTTAGGAGTGGGAACAGAATAGTTTCACGAATACCGACGTTGGTGAAAAGCATAACCAGACGATCGATACCCAAACCGATACCGCCCATCGGCGGTGCACCGTATTCCAATGCACGAAGGAAGTCTTCGTCAAGCTGCATTGCTTCCGGATCGCCGCCAGCAGCCATCAGGGACTGCTCGGTCAGGCGCTCGCGCTGGATCACCGGGTCAATCAGCTCGGAGAACGCGGTACCGCGCTCCATGCCGCCGATGATCAGGTCCCAGGCCTCGATGACTCCCGGCTTCGAGCGATGCGGGCGTGCCAGCGGCTGTGCCAGTGGCGGGTAGTCGCACACGAAGGTCGGATCGATCAAGGTCGGCTCGACGATTTCGCCGAACAGCTCGATGACCAGCTTCTGGGCGCCCCAGGCCGGATCGATCTTCACTTCGTGCTTCGCAGCGACTTCGCGCAGCACCGAAGCATCGGTTTCCGGGGTGATCTCCACGCCGACAGCTTCAGACAGGCCAGGGTAGACGCTGACCCAGCGCCAATCGCCGTCCAGGTTAGCGGTGCCCTTGGGGGTCTCGATGGTGCGGCCGGCACCAATGGCATCAGCGGCATTGAGAATGATTTCCTTGATGCGATCGGCCATGACGTACTGGTCGGCGTAGGCTTCGTATGATTCCAAGGTGGTGAATTCCGGCGAGTGGGTCGAGTCGACACCCTCGTTGCGGAAGATGCGCCCCACTTCGAAGACGCGGTCAACACCGCCAACGACGCACCGCTTGAGGTACAGCTCGGTTGCGATGCGCAGGGTCATTTCCTGGTCAAAGGCGTTCAGGTGCGTCTTGAATGGACGGGCCGAAGCGCCACCGTGAACCAGCTGCAGCATCGGGGTCTCAACCTCGACGTAGCCGCGGTTCTCCAGGGTGTTGCGTACGGCGCGGACGATCGCGGCGCGCTTGTAGACTATTTCGCGGGCCTCGTTGCGCACGATCAAATCGGCGTAGCGCTGGCGCACGCGGGTCTCTTCATTCAGATCGGCGTGCAGCACCGGCAGTGGGCGCAGGGCCTTGGAAGCCATTTCCCAAGCGTCTGCCATGATGGACAGCTCGCCGCGGCGCGAGGAGATGACCTTGCCGGTCACGAACACATGGTCGCCCAGATCGACGAGCGACTTCCACTGGGCCAGGCGCTCTTCGCCAACGTTGGCAAGCGAGAGCATGACCTGCAGGCGAACCCCTTCGCCCTTCTGGCCGCCTTCCTGCAAGGTGGCGAAGCACAGCTTGCCGGTGTTGCGCATGAAAACGATGCGGCCGACAATGCCGACGACGTCTTCGGTCTCTTCACCAGCTTCGAGGTGCTCGTACTTGTCGCGGATTTCCTGCAACGAGTGGGTGCGAGCTATGCCTACCGGGTAGGCTTCCTCGCCCTTGGCCAGCAGCTGGTTGCGCTTATCGGTGCGCACCTGTCGCTGATCGTTTGGATCTGGGGCCTGTGCGGAATTATTTTCGGAAGTCACAATAGACCATTCTACGTGTCATGGCGTGCAGTTGAAGCCCTTCATGATCAGCCTTACACAGTGATCTTGGCCCGTAACGCAGGATAGGGCAGGGGCAAAGCTGGCTTTGCCCCTGCCCTATCCATTCAGTTATGCGGTTTACCAGATTTCTACGCGGTCAGCTGGATCCAGCCACATGCCATCGCCGGGCTTGGTGCCGAAGGCCTCGTGGAAGGATGCCAGGTTCTTCGGAACCTGGTTGCAGCGGAACTCCCCGGGTGCATGCGGGTCGGTGGTCACGCGTACTACCGCGGTCTCCGGACGAATCAGCGTGCGCCAGCATTCGGCCCAGGAGTAGAAGAAGCGCTGGTCTCCTGTGATGCCGTCGATCACTTCATCTTCCTGTATGCCAAGGGCGGCCAACTCGAGCTTGTAGGCCTTGTAGGCAATGCCCAGGCCTCCGAGGTCGCCGATGTTCTCGCCCAAGGTCAGTGCACCGTTGACGTTGTGTTCCGGGGCTTCTGAAGGGGACAGCGCGTTGTACTGGTCCACCAGCTTGGCGGTCAGCTTCTCGAAGGAAGCCCGGTCCTCATCGGTCCACCAATTGGTCAACTGGCCAGTGCCATCGAACTGCGAGCCCTGGTCATCGAAGCCGTGGCCGATTTCGTGGCCGATGACCGCGCCGATGCCACCGAAGTTCGAAGCGATATCGCGGTTCACGTCGAAGAATGGCGGGCGCAGGATTGCCGCTGGGAACGCGATTTCGTTCAGCAGCGGGTGGTAGTAGGCGTTCACCGTCTGGGGGAACATGAACCACAGTTCGCGATCCACCCCGTCATCGATCTTCTTCAATTCACGAGCGAACTCGAATTCGTTCGCCGAGGCAATATTCGCGATGACGTCCAGTTCATCAGCCTGGATGGCAGAGTAGTCGATCCATTGGTTCGGGTAGCCGATCTTCGGACGGAACTTGGAAAGCTTATCCAGTGCCTTTTCGATGGTCTCCGGGCCCATCCAGGACAGTTCGCTGATCGAGATGCGGTAAGCCTCGATGAGCCGTTGAACCAGCGCGTCCATGGCGTCCTTGGCCTCTGCAGGGAAGTGCTCAGCCACGTACAGCTGGCCGATGTCTTCGCCTACAGCACCTTCGGTGAATGCGACACCTCGCTTCCAGCGCTCCTTGAGCTGTTCCACGCCACCGAGCTTGGCCGAGTAGAAGGAGAAATTCTCATTGACGAATGCGCTGGACAAGTAGGGAGCGAAGGAGCGCAGCACCTGGACCCGCAACCAGTTCTTCCAGGCATCCAGCGGCTGGGAGCCGAATAGCTCAGACAATCCCTGAAGGTAGCTTGGCTGCCAGACGACAACTTCGCTGTAGTACTTCGGCTCAATGCCGGCGCCAGCCAGCCAGGTCCTCACACCCGGGAAAAGCGCGGAAAGCTCCTCATCGGACATCAGGTTGTAGCGTGCCTGAGCATCGCGGACCTTGACCCGGTCCCAGTGATGCGAGGCCATGGCCTTCTCGAGCGCTACGACATGTGCGGCCGCGGCTTCGGCATCAGCAATACCGCCAAGGGCCAGCAGGCGGCCAAGGTGGTCCTGGTAGTCGGATACGGTTTCAGCGAACTGCTCTTCGCGATAGTAGGACTCATCAGGCAGGCCCAGTCCGCCTTGCAGGAAGGTCAGCAGGTTCCGGTCCGGATTGCCGGCGTCGTTCATCGCGCCGATATCCATGAAGCCGCTGATGCCTTTGCGCTGGAAGAAACCGCATACTTCGAGCAGTTGTTCGGTGCTCTGGATATCCGAAATAGTATTCAAGAAGACAGCAACCGGATCGGCACCGCGTTCTTCGATAACGGCTTCATTCATGAATGAGCTGTAGAGGCGGGCAATGCGCTGGGTGGCGGCGTCAGTTTCTGCACCGGAATCGACCTTCTGCACTGCTTCATTAATGATTCCGTGGACCGCAGCCTCAGCCTGGTCGCGGAGTTCCATGAAGGAACCGTAAATTCCTTGATCTCCTGGAATTGTTGCTGTCTCGAACCACTTGCCATTGCTATGGCGGTAGAGATCGTCCTGGGGACGAATTGAATCGTCGCGGTATGTCAGTGGACTCGTAGTCTCGGTGGTCACGGAAAGCCCCTCGTGTAGAAGATCTTGTTATTTCTACTACACACCTTATCTACTTCCATGAAGATAGGAAGGGTGAGGACGGCCGATGCGCGTACGGCTTAAATAGTCAAGTTAAACAGGTGAGGCCCCGGCACCAAACGGTACCAGGGCCTCAAACCATCTACTCAAGTTAAGTCCGGCGGTGACCTACTCTCCCACACCCTCA
>NZ_JBIUWB010000010.1:0-68939 GCF_044743255.1 Glutamicibacter sp. NPDC087673 | reverse complement strand
GATCTGTTCAGCAGCGACTTATTTCGTATACAGAAAACAGGCAAAAAACACGCGCTAATTCTGGACATCTCGAAACTCTAGTCCCAGTGAACGTTGCTCTTGCGGGCGGATCCCTGCCTGTCAGGCTGGAGTGAGAGCACTGATTCATAGCAAGTAAAATTCCCCTGAGACATGGAGCCCGCTGATTCTAGATTCTCAATCCATTTGAGCGGGAGGGACCAGGCGGATAAGAGAATTACAGGCTTCCATTGCCTCTTCGTCATGGGTTGCGAGTACAACTGTTGCGCCTGCTTGAGCTCGCTCACGCAGCAGCTGAATCACCATGGACCGATTCTTGGCGTCCAGGGAAGCTGTTGGTTCATCTGCAAAAATACAGGTTGCTCCCTTTGCGATGGCTCGTGCTAAGCCCACACGCTGCTTTTCACCTCCGCTAAGGCGTGAAATGGTCTCAGAGCCACGCCCTTCTAAACCGACCATGGCAAGAGCGTCATCAATGCTCTCCTGAGCTTTCCTGCTCCGTACGCCCAGTGCGATATTATATGCCACGCTCTCTTCATCCACCAGACCGTAGTCTTGAAAGATGAAAGTCGCTTGATTTCGCCAGAAAAGTCGGCGCTTCTTATCAGACCACTTTGCCGTGGCCTCACCATTGACCAGCACTGCACCCTCATCAGGGGCGATCAATAGACCCAAGCAGTGCAAGGCAGTCGTCTTTCCTGCGCCGCTCACACCGACGAGCCCTGTGATTTCCCCTGGAAGGCACAGCGCATCGATATTAGTCAGCACATTTTTCGACGCAGCTTTAACGCCGACATTGGACATTTGTAATTTCAAGGATCCACCAAACGTAGTCAAAAGTTGCGGGGTAATTTCTACTGCTCCAATCGAGGTCAAGGGCTTCTGCTGATGAGACTCGTGAAGCGGTGACGTAGAGCGCGACTGTGTAGATATACGCTCATTGGAAGGTACGTCAAAGGAAGAAGTAAAGCCCACCAGGGCGATAGTTCCAGTTGCTTGAGAAAAAGCACACTCAAGGCCGAAATGAAGATTGCGGATATTGACTCCCAGATGATGCGCCAGCGAGCAATCCAAGCCCAGCTAAATCCGGCTGTACGCTGAACGAATATTCTCCGGGAAAGCCTGTGTGCCCAGACTTGGGCTCCGACCGCAATAGTCAAAGCCAAAGCAGAAAGGACCAACCCCAACGACAGCCATCTGAGCCACAAAGTCTGGTTTAGCAGCTGCGCGCGAAGGAGGCCGGAATCGGCGGCGCGATCAACAGAGAGGATTACATCGCTGGCTCCGTTGGCATCGAAAGACTGCCGCACGGCATCGGCATTGCTAAATAGCAAATTACCCGTTGAAGCTGAAGACAACAGCAAATTGCCCGTGAGCGATTCTCCTGCGTTGTCCACGACGATGACGGTCGGAGTACTCTCGAATTCCATCTCTCCCGTGACTCCACTGATCGCCGCAAAGGGTTTTTCTCCCTGCCACCGCATAAAGTGCACCCCGGAAGCCTTAAGCCCGTCTGAGTCAGCAAGCCATAGAGGTAGTGAATCTTTCATGACCTGCGCGGCGTCTTGAGGGAGATCTGCCTCGTGTGCAGGATTCCAATCCGCCCCGTTTAGCGACTCGATCCCCATCAGCTTTAGGAAAGTCATGTCCGTAATAATTACAGATAGAGTCGGATCACTCGAATCTGATCCGGCAGGCCCAGAATATAGACTTATTGCTTTAGAGAAAGCCAGTTGCTCCCTACTCGACATAGCCCTTGCCGCTTCCTTGACTGGGTCCTCCAGCTCTCCATCAGCAGACGAAGCCCGAATCGAAACCCATCCGTCCAGCCGAGACCACTCTTGCGCCTGATCTGCCGCCTGCTGCGCGCCGATTAATCCTGACACGAGAAAAGGAAGCGTTAGTGCGGTGATGCCTACCGATAGTAGACGCAACATTTCACTAGGTGCGCCAAAGCCTGCTCCAGGAAATTCTCTTCGTGCAATAGCTTGCCGAGTCGGCCATGACAGCGCCACGACAAGGGCCCATATTATCAATATGAAACTGAGCAGTATCAGCAAAGCAACTGCGAGCGTGGACATGAATTCCACTGCATATTGCAGGCCACTCAAGATGAGAACAGTGACCCCCGCTACGGAAGCAAGCAGCCCTATAGGAAGCGCAACGCGGCGAATAAGGACACCGAGATCGCCCCTTATGATCTCAACGTTGGACTTCCCCGCCAAGAATTCGAGATCGTGGAGCCGAGCTCTCGACAAACCCCACATCAGCACGCTCGTGACTACAAGGACCCCGGAAGTCAGCAGTGCAAGTGCAGCCCCACTTTCAGCCAGTGATTGCATTAGCATTTGTCGCCAGTCGTAGTTCGTCCACCAAGCCTGGCCTCCCAGGCTTTCAATGACCTTTGTGAAGGATGCCCGCTGCTCTGCGCTTGCGTCAGCGGGCACGTAGGACGCTTCAAGGCTATGGCTACCGAGATCCGCAGCGGAAAGTATCTCCATGTGATGCCACGGCAAGAAAGAGGTCGGAGCAAGTCTTTCCTCTGGGGAAGTCGATCCTAATGAGTAGAGAACTCGCGCAGTCGGATCTTCATCGGCAGGAGCCTGTAAATATAGGGGAACGGCTGTACCATCACTCCACTCGGTCAGGCTCTGGAGGACTTCCGCTCTGGAGGCCGTGGAGTCTTCCAAAGAGACCAACACGGTTGAACCTGCACCTAGCGGGAAATATCGATCAGAAATATTGATAAAAATACCTGCCAAAAGTACCAAGATTGCCGCGGCGATAAGGGAGGACGCTGTCAAAAGCTTCTTCAATAGGTTTCAAATCTCCGATTTATGGTCAGCAAGCAAAGCAAACCGGGCTCAATATCAAGAGCCCGGCTTACTCAATGGCAAAGTATTCGATCAGCGCACGTTGTAGTAGTAGTGAACGCCTGGCCAGCGCGACGTAAAGCGAGCGTCTGCCCAGGTATTCTTTGCAACCCAGCCGCTACTTTTGGTGTTTCCACTGGAATCCTTCACAGCCGAGCTGTGTGTTTTGTTCTGATTGAAATACTTTGAGTATGACCAGACGAGATTTGTCCCGCGATCCCAAGTTCCACCTTCCGGAGGTGACGATACTGCTGCATGGGCGGCAGTCGCCCCTCCCAATAGCAGTGCGCCAGCTAGTGCGATACTTGCAAATTTACGCTGCATGAGCTTCCCTTTCGATTGATGACGATGCGACCCGCTTGGGTATAACGCCATCCTATCGACCATTTTCGTTAAAATCGATCCTTCTTAGTAAATGAATCGTCGCACCTAAAACCCGTAACATTTTGCGCTTCGATATCAATGCGTTGCCCGTGCGTGTCTCTATCCACGAGTTGTGGCAACGCTATTTCTCTTGGAATGTCGCCAGATGAAACTGTCCAAGTTGTCCGCCGCACGACCACAGATTCGGATCGCAGAATTACTTTCGATCCGCAAACACGTCCGGGAGTATCAGCATTGCTATCCACTGCTGCATTGTGTTTAGGAGAGAGACCCGAAGCTATTGCCGAGAGGATTGGAGATTCTGGCAGTAGTGCGCTTAAACAGTTGACGGCGGATGCCATTAACGATTTTCTGGCGGGCCACCGAGAATGTCGAAACAAACTGACTAAGGATCTGGGTATATCAGCCAGGTTCTACAACGCGGAAATGAACGAGCAAACTTTGGAGCCAACCAAACCCTTGCTGAAGTACGGACGACCATGGGAACAAATTACTAGCGCTCAACAGTTGTGTGCGCCCATTAGCAGCTGAGATTTCCAAAGTGCTTCACCCCTGATCCACCAAGTAGAAGTGAACCACTTAATCATCTCTGGTTTGCCTAGGATGAAGTAGATCTGCACCGCAGAGGGTTCCTTGGGTTCTTGCGGTTGTTTTCGTTGTGGTTGCTATCTTCGAATTTCTTGGGGGTTTCTACCTATTGGCTATAGCACTGATCTTTGCTGCTGTGTAGTGCTGGCGGCTGGCACAGATCACGGTGACGGTTGACACGAGATCGGTCATTCTTACCGGCCCTGCCTGGAAACGGGTTGTACCGCGACAGAACGTGCATGATGTGTCGGTCGCATCGGATAACGGCATGAACCTTGGCTTGGTGAACTGGCCTGTCACGACGCATAAACGCGACTCCCTCACGAGATTGAACATGGGAGGATCTGCCTCCGTAACCTTCTCAGATTCAAAAGGTCACCGGTACCAAGTCGTATTGGCCAACCCCCAAGACGCCACGCAATTTGCGGAATCGATCGCTGACTAAGCCTTGCTCCACCTGTCGGTATGAATCATCAGCAGAGCGAGGCCAGCTTACTGCTGAGCAGTCCCGTAGGAGGTTCCCCATAGAGTGCGATGAAGAAGGTAAACGTTGCTGTGTTTGAATGAAGTATGAAAGCTTCGAGTAAGGCCGTTTGCCTGACAATAGGACTCCTGCTGACTCTCGCAGGAGCAGCAGGTAGTTTCGTGATGTTCTTGCAGCCATGGCGGAGCTGTCCTGAGATTGATGACAGTTCTGCGGGCTGCCCTGCGACATCAAGCGACACAGCTTTACTTGGGCTTGCCATAGCTGTATTTCTCTTTGGCATAGCGTTCTTGATCATGTCCAGGAAGCCAGAGCTGATTCCGCTCGACGCTGCCGGCCCCTTTGGGAAACTCGACTAAAGTCCGAGACCGAGTCGCATCAGCAATTGGGCGGCGCTCTGCATCTACCTTGCACCGTCCCAGTTGAGGTTCCTCATACGGACGGCACGACGCAGATTGGGGGACTTCGGAAAGGTATGGATGACTCTGGGGGCCGACACCCGTCATTGGTATTTTAGCTAAATTTCTTAAGTTTCCACTCGGGTCCGTAGCTGCTCTTTGGTGAAGTTGATACCGGCACGGGAGAGCAACTGCATGCGTAATCCGTCGATGTTCCAGCTCACCCATCGGGCGAACTTGCGTGATCGGCTCAACGCGAGGGAGAAGTGGGTGTAGTCGATGACGGGAGAGTCGTCGAGCTGCACTGGATCTTCGGCAATCTCGGAGTTGGCGGTGGGGAGGTCAAAGGCCGTGGTGAGGAAGTGCAGGTGAAATCCCGCGGACTCACTGGACAATTCTTTCTACCGACTCATGGATGGCACGTGCGATTTTCTGGATTCGGCATTAAACATGGAAGCATCCTGCAAAGACCGCGGGATGCTTCCATGCGAAAGAGTCTGTTGAGACATGAACAATCATAGCCACTGTCGTTGCAGATGAGGTCTCTCCCTCATGGGGATTCAGCAATCCTGGACGGCTCCGACGATATCAACCATCACCAGCACCGCGACAGAAACCTCAGCCGTGTGATGCAGACGATCAGAATAATCAGGGGTTTGACCTCAGACTTTTCTCTATAGTTCGGTTACTCTCGCTATTTCATCAAACTTGATGGTGACTGACTCCGCTGATCCATCACTTATCATTAGATCGGCTGTCTTCTCAAACGAATTCCAGCGTGCCGTCACTTGGACAGCACCGACAGATTCCAAAGCCACTGTCCCAGACCCGTTGGAAGATGGAATGCTCACTTCATGGCCGTTGACCGTTACTGAAAGGTTCGCAGGAACTTTTACGGTAAAACAATCATTTTTTGCACAAACATCCATGACGGCATCCACAGATAGTGACTGGGATGTATCTGAAGTTGAGCAACCAGCTGCGATCAGAGCAAATGATGCAAGGGCTAATCCCTTTGCCCAGGTGCGTCCTAGCATCGGTAAGACCCGGCTTGGCTTGATTTCTGCCATAGATTTGAGCTCGTATTCCATGAGATTCCGATTGAAGACTTACCTATACTAAAACCGGTCAGCTTTGTAGAGTTCCAAGAATGCCCATATTTCGCAAAAGCTTGAAGGCATTTAGTTGAACTCGTGGTTAGCGTATAGGTCAAAGTTCCTTTATATGTAGGACTGTGTCCGTAAAGCGCGCCGTAGCCCCAATCCTGGAACGCCCAACCCGCACCATATTGATTGTTGGTTTCCAGCCATCCAGTTTTCTCACACTTGTTATAGCTGTTGCACCCCACAAAGGAAACACCCTTGTTGGTGACGGCGCGGTTGAACGTAATTGCTAGCCCGTCGGGTCCACCGATCTGAGATTTGCCGCGTGGACACTCGGAAAAGGGTGCATTCTTCCAATTGTATCGAGCATACGCATAAATCTTTGTCCCAGATTTTACAATCTGGGGGCGAGAAATATTTATGTCACCTGCACTCGACGAAGGCTTGGTAACTGTATCCCGGGACGGCGAAAACCGATGAAAAGACGCGTTCATCATCGCTGATGCGGCGCGCACCATGCCGCACACGCTGCGCAGTATCCAGGTCTCGGACGAGGATGAAGCCACCCTGGGCATGCTCACCGGATTCGACTTGGATCTGGCCCGGCAGGTCACCCAGACCAGCAACAGGATCCGCGGGTTGTTCACCCAGATCCACCCGCCACTGGAACGCGTTCTTGGCCCGTGGCTGGAACACGACGCGGTGCTGGAGGTCCTCGCAGCCTGGCCGACACCGGCGCAACTGCAGCATGCTGGCAAAGCGCGGATCGATGCGAAGCTCAAGAAGCAGGGAGCCCGCCGGCGCACTGCTTGGGCCGGAGCCATCCTGGATACGTTGGATGAGCGAACCGTGGTCGTGGTCGGCACCGACGCCGCAGGTCTGGTCATTCCGCACCTTGCCCGCCAGATGATTTACTTGCATGCCCAGCGCGTAGACGTGGCCACGCACTTGGAAGCCATGGTGGAGGCCCACCCTCTTTACTTGGTCCTGACATCCATGCCAGGGGTCGCCGTCAAGACCGCCGCGGTCATCATCGCCGAGACCTCCGGCAAGCCCTTCACCAGTGCAGTGGCGCTGGCCTCCTACGCCGGGCTTGCGCCAACCACGCGCCAGTCGGGCACCTCGATCAAGTCCGAACGCGTCAGCCATTCAGGCAACAAACGACTGAAACGAGCGCTGTTCCTTTCGGCGTTTGCTTCCATCCGTTTTGATCCGACCAGCCGAGAATACTAAGACCGGAAACGGGCTCAGGGTAAACGCCATAACCAAGCGCTCATCGCACTGGCCCACCGACGGCTCACAGTCCTGTTTGCCATGATCCGAGACGACTCACTTTATGATGTTCCGGAGCTGAAAATTGCTTGACACAGAACATAGGGGCACCCCCAGCCGAATTAGACCATGACCAAGAAGGACCTTAGAAGGAAATCGGCTGTCTGGTTAACTGCCGCGAAGCCTGGATATGCCACAGTGTCGATGACGCTGAACAAGAAGTAAACGTCGCATACTCGTGATTGTTCATCGCTGGTTTTGGACCGTTGAAGTGTGGCCACTCTGGTCCACAGAACGTCAAGCTAAGCCTGTTCAGTGCTTGCAGATGCAAATGGCTAGGTGCCCAATAGGGCACCTAGCCATTATGCAGGGTTCCCGCACGGATGAGAGAGGTGAAACGCTCAATCCGAACAGTGCGTGGCGTCGCCATGAGACTGAACCACGCATGAAACTAGGCTAAACCACCAGCTGTATGGTTACTTGCACACCACGCCCTGAAGATTTCTGGTTATTCATTAAGCCAGTTACCGGTGGACCAGTTCTCACGCGCTGAGTCGGTAGGCCGGAAGATACTCACCGCGCATGGTGCTGCGCCCTTGTCGCTTCCAAATTGAGTCAGATGGCATACCGCGATGAACGAGTACTTTGCGCTTTCGTGCGCTGCTCGTAGTTGATCTGTGGGGCATCATGGGCGACTTGCAGAGAGTTGATTGTTTCCTGTGTTTCAAGGGCTGTGTGAACCCGATGTCCCGAACTTTTGTGACAACTCCCGCTGGTGGTCCTGAACATGCGAGCATTCCCCGTTCAGGCTAGTCGTGGACGTTAGACGCAGTCTAGGTATGCCGTGAGGTGCCCGTCCCGTTGAGCACCCTGGGTCCTCGCAAGCTCGTCTCCAGGGTGTGTCGGGCGTCCGCTGGCGCGGCCGGCTGTTGGCCCGGACTTCGTCCGGTCTTTTCCTGTTTTTTGCTGCTGTCCTTCGGAGTGTACGGGCCATCTCCAAACCCACAAGCCGCTCGCTGCGCTTCGGGCGTGCTCCACCAGAAATTCTTGGTCCGCGCTCCTTCGTCGCTTCTTTCGGCCCAAGATTTTCGTGGATTGCGCACCCCTGTCGGGTTGATGGGTTTTCCGGCTGGCCCCGCTTCATTGCATTTCGCCAGCAGGCAAAAAACAACCGGGGGAGAGTTTAGGCGGGTGGCTGGCAACCTGCCCCTCTTCCGTAAAGCGAAGGGCAAAAACCTATGCAGACCACGACCAAGGACACCCGTGAAACCGTCACCGTCCCGGCAACTGTCGAACGCGACATGTACGGCGAAGGGTATGACTGGATGGAATCGCTGGCCGGCACTGGATGGCACGAAGTGCCTGGGTGGGGACGCGATGGATGGGACTTGGGATCCTGGCCCTACATCATCTTCGCCGCCGCCAAAACAGAAGACGAAACCGGGAAGCTCTTCGGATACACCACGTACGTGGAAGGCGACGTGACCGCGCGCTGGTACCGCAGCTGCGAAGCCCGAAACCTGGCCATCAGCAAAGAAGCCTTCTGGTACTGGGCCAGCGGGCAAGCGGACGGGCCAGAAGCGTTGGAAGGGATGAACCCGCAAGAGTTCAAACAGATCGACGGACTGTGTGAACCGTACATCCCGGACTTCGGGAACTAACCCAACACTTTGGCCCTGCACGCGTGAGCGTTCAGGGCCAAAGCTCTGTCATGGCCATTCTTCCAGCGGCGATGCGCTGCAAGATCAGCCTCGTTATTGAGGATGAATTTCTAGCCACAGGCACCGAGACTGCTTCGCTGCATGGCTTACGCAGGTGCCTGTCTGAGGACAAGCCCGTTCGCACGCCAAGATCCGCAATCCATGGCCAATCACCGGCCCGAACACATAAGCTCAAACCCGCTGCATCGGGAGAATCGGAACCGCGCTCAGCACTCGGCCTTAGGCGTTGGCCGCAACTCCGGAAGCTTGCCCCGCGGTAGTCGAAGCTGGGTCCTGGGCAGTGTCTTCGTTTTGTGCATCGGACGCATTAGGTTCCTTCGCTGGAGCCGCCAGCGGCAGGAAGCTCTTCAACTCCGAACCGCTGAGCCCCAGGCGCTCACCGATCGACTTCTTAGACTCACCCGTACCGAGCATCTGCTCAATTACGGACGCCGCTGTAGCGCGTGCCTTATCCTTCTTCGCTTCGGCAGTCGCTTGCAGCTCGGCGATCTTCTTCGCTGCGTCCTCATCGATCAGTTCGATCTCTTCCTCATGGATGAAGAACTTCGCCGCCAACTCGATCAGTTCTTCATTGCGACGCGTGATCTCCTCAGCCTTCGCCCGCGCCTTCTCCCGGGCGGCCACCGCTGCAGCAGACTTCCGTGGCTTACTCATCAAAACACTTCATCCTTCACCAACTCGAAAACAAAATTTTGCGAGGGGACACCCCTCGCGCACCCCGCCCCAAACGCGTTAACGGACTTCGCTGACGCTCAGGCTCTGTCCTGCCCGATGTTTCCCACCTGTGGACGGCTTTGAGATTAAGCGCCGTCTCCACCCGCCCACACGTGGAAAACATCGGGCCACGGTTTTACACAAGAGACTTGCCCTGGGCACAGCTGCGACCCTATCAAACCCACCTTGGACGCACCTGCACACAGCGAAGATCGCAGGTGCAAAACCGCACCAAAAACATCCTTCTTTTGATGGCCAGATCTCTTTGCCCGCCTCTGCACTATTTCTTCTTCGTTCCTCAAAGGATGCAGAGCCGACCAACATGATGGATCGGTAGCAGCCCTCCGGTCAGTGCCATCCCCGACACGAGAAGAGCCTTGACCCGCCAGTTTCCACTCGTACCTCATTCGGACGTCTCAAGATCTCTCACGCATCGTCGAAGTCCCCCGGCCCTATTTTCTCCCGATCCATCAAGACCAGATCTGTCACACCTCTTGCATCCTCGATAACTTTGGGCAGAATTGCTAGAGTCGAACGTGTGATGACCCTGCATAAGCTCAGTGCAGGGGACGGCTATCTCTACTACACCCGCGAAGTTGCCTCCGCCGATGAACTGCGCTCACCAGACCGGAAACTCGGGGATTACTACACCGTCACCGGCCACCCACCAGGCATCTGGGGCGGCAGGGGAGCGAAGAACCTCGGCGTGCAAGGTGAAGTCACCGAAGAGCAAATGGAGCTGCTCTACGGCCTAGGACAACACCCACTCACTGGCCAGATCGACCCAATCACGGATAAGAAGATCCCAGCGCAGTTGGGCCAACGCTACAAGCGTTTCGACCAGTTCGACGGCGAACTGGCTAAGAAGATTAACACAACCCTGGACGATTTCATCAGGCTCAAGCACCGCGAACCGACCGCTGATGAACGCCGCATCATCCGCAGCAAGGCCGGCGGCGAACACTTCTACAAACTTCACGGACGCAAGCCGAAGAACAAGGAAGAACTCTCCCAATTCATCTCCCGGCAAACCCATAAGGGCTCCAACGCCGTGGCCGGGTATGACATGGTGTTCTCCCCATCCAAGAGCATCTCCTACCTCTGGGGCGTCAGCGACCGCAAGGTCCAAGAAGTCATTGAGAAAGCCCATCACGAGGCCATCGAAGACGCCATGAAGTACCTGGAAACCAATGCGGTCTTCACCCGCCGCGGCAAGAACGGGATCCGCTCAGAAGACGTGGACGGCGGACTGATCTACACCTCCTTCCGGCATTACGACTCCCGTGACGGGGACCCGCAGCTGCACGACCACATCGTCGTCTCCAACAAAGTACTGGGCATGGATGGCAAGTGGAGCGCCATCGACGGGACCGTCCTGCACAAGTACGCGGTATCTGCTTCGGAGCATTACAACGCAAGGGTCATGCAGAACATCTGCCGCGACCTGGGACTCGCCACCACTCAACGCACGGTGGAAGGCAAGCGCCCGATCACCGAAATCGGCGGCATCCCCCTAGCCAGCATCGAGGCCGCCTCCTCACGCCGGACCAATATCAAAGCGCAGCTGAAGACCCTCGTGGACGAGTTCGAAGACAAGCATGGAAGGGCTCCGAGCCCGAAGCAGCTGATCAAGCTCTCCCAGCAAGCTACCTTGGAAACCCGTGCCGAGAAGAAGAAAGGCCTCTCCCTTTCCGAGCTCACCGAGCACTGGCAAGACAAATTCTCTTCTGTCCCCGGAGCCCTGGTAGGTGATGAATTATTCGCGGCCGCCCGCGAATACTCGGCCAGCCAAGAACCGGTTTACACACCGATCCAGCAGCTGCCAGAAGAACAGATCCGTGAGCTGGCGCAGTCCACCATCACCCGACTAGAGCAGTCGCGGGCGACATGGAATCAGGCGCACGTGGAAGCTGAAGTGCGCCGCCAAATCACCAACCACTACCAAGCCCAACCCGTCGCTGATGCGGTCATCGCCCAAGTCCGAGCCACCGCGATTGACTCCTTGAGCTTGAAAGTCACCCCTGACCTTCCCGTGCCTGCACCGGTGGCAGGGGCCATGATGGCGGTGCACAAGTACCAGAAACCCCACGCCGCCCTCTATACCTCCGAAACGGTGCTGGAAGCCGAACACAAGGTCCTGCAGGCCGCGCGCACTGATGTCATTCCCGCGGTCACAGCCGACCATTTCCAGAACGTCCTAGATAATTTCGAGGGCCGGCTGAACGAGCAGCAGGTGGCGTTGGCCCATGAATTCTCCTGCAGCACCAAACTCCTCGTAGCAGGCATCGGGCCGGCTGGCACCGGCAAAACAACCTCCATGAAACTGGCCGTCAACGCCATGAAACAAGCCGATCACCACGTCATCGCCGTAGCCCCTTCCGCCAAAGCAGCCACCCTGCTAGGCCATGAAGTCGGGGTCGAAGCAATGACCGTCGACCGGCTCCTGGCCACCGAGGAAAAGCTATCGCCAGGGGATGTGGTGATCATCGACGAAGCCGGCATGATCGGCACCACCCAATTCCTCGCCCTGATCGAACAAGCCCAAGAACACGGCGCCCTGGTCCGCGCGATCGGCGATGACAAGCAGCTCGCCTCCGTCGGATCCGGCGGGATCCTGCGCCTGCTCAACCACGAAGAACAGCTCACCCACCTGGAGGAAATCCACCGGTTCAGGAACCTTGACGGCACTCCCAACCTTGGCGAAGCCGCCGCGTCCCTGGCCCTGCGCGAAGCTCCAGCAGTGGGCAAGGATGACCCGTGGGCGTACTACCGGGCCGAAGGAAAAATCAAAGCCGGCACCACCGGTGACATGGCCGACCATGTGTTCGCCGCCTGGCAGAAAGACACCAACGAACACCGCACCTCCCTGATGCTGGCCGGCACCAACGAACAAGTCGCTGCTTTGAATCAGAAGGCCCAAGCCTATCGGCTGGGCAACAATGAACTGGATCCAACCCAAAAGATCCTTGGCCGGCATGACACGGAGATCTTTGTTGGCGATGTCATCCTGACCAAGAACAACGACCGCCGCCTCAGCGTCCACCAGGGCAAGGACTTCGTGAAGAACAACGACTCTTGGGTGGTCGAAGGCATCGAATCCGGGCACCTGCTCGCCCGCCACCAGCAACACCACGGACTGGCCGCCATCCCCGCCGATTATGTCGCTGAAAGCGTCATCCTCGGGTATGCAGATACCGTGCATAGTGCCCAGGGAGCCACCGTCGACACCGCCCACGCACTGCTGACCAAGAGCACTGATCGTGCCGGCGCGTACGTGGCGACCAGCCGCGGCAAATACGACAACCGCATCTATGTGGACCTGGCCGACGGGGACCGAGCCGAAACGGTCCTGAACGGTATTGCCGAGCGTACCGACCTGAACCTTACCGCCCACGAAACCGTGACTCGCGAATTCGAGCAGGCCCGAGACATCAACAGCCTCGGAATGATCTACCGGGACCTGGTAGACCAAGCCCAGACCGCCAAATACGAGCAGATCCTGCGCACCACCCTCAGCACCCCGATCGCCCAGCCAATCCTTGAAGACCCGGCCTGGGGCGCAGTTTCCCGGCATCTGGAGCGGGCCGAAGAGGCTGGGGTGAAGCTGGAAACCCTCATCGAGGACGCCTATTCACAGCACGACTTCACCGAAGCAGACAGCATCGCCGCGATCCTCGCATGGCGCATGGACACCCTGCTCGAGAACCGCGAAGCCACCCTCACCACCGCCGAACGCCCCCTGCGCGAGGTGAACCAAGACCACCTGCTCGCATTGAAGGAACGCGCATTGGACCGCTCCGAAGCTGCCGGCTCCTCGTCCCGCAAGAGCGCGGTCGAGCTTGCTGAAGCTGAAAAGATCTCACCGCTGACCCGCCGGCTGTACGGCCACCTGGGCGACGAAGAACTAGCGGCCCGGATCAAGCACACCGATAACGAACTGATCCGCCAGATCCCCTCAGACGTGGACAACAACGAAGCGTACCTTTCCTGGTCGCTGGGCAAGCTGCGCCACGAGCAGCAGCTGCGTCAGGACATGCCAGAACCACTGGCCCAGGCAGAGATCCGGGGCCGTGAGCATCGGACACTGGCCGGAACCAGCGGCACCGTCCTACGACGCATCAGTACCGAGCTGAAGCTGCGCGAACTGGAACAAACCCCGTTCGAGCAGCCCCGCGAACCCAACCGGTTGGGTGAATGGTTCGCCCCCCGCACACAACTGGCTGATCCGCGCCTGCCAGCAGCCTGGAAGGAACAGATCGAAGCGTACCGTCCTGTGGTTGATGCCGAGCACCAGAGGCTCGGAGCAGAACTCGCCCAAAACCCGCCAGCATGGCTTGAAGACCTGGGTCCAGTACCGGGGCGGGCTGACCGGGCGGAAGAGTGGCGCCGGCTGGCAGCTGAGATCGCCACCTACCGCCGCACCTACAACATCCCTAACTCAGAACCCACCCTGCTGCCCACACAGCATCTGAAGGACAACCCGGTGGCCCAACACCTGCGCAACCGTGCCGCCGAGCTTCATAAGCATTCAGAGCTGACCACGCGCAAGCCAATGCCCGACGACGCCAAGGAACAACTAACACAGCAGAAGGCCGATGAAGCGGGAACAGCCGTGCATCAGTCGGATGCGGCGGCGAAGATCGCGGCGTTACGCCAACGAGCCCAAACCCGTAATGAGACCACCCCGCAGGAGAAGGAGAACGCCATGAGTACTAGCGAAAACCATGCAGGCCAGGAAAGGTCGGGGGCTGCTGAGACGAATGAGTTGCTGGCCCGCCTGCGCAAGACACAAGAGGCGCAGCAGCAGGCAGCTGATCAGCAGCGCAAGCTCAAGGACGATGAAGCGCAGCGTCGCGGACCATCCGGACCGACCCTGAGATAAGGGGTTTGAACTACGTATCGTGTTGAATGCACGCTTGGGTTAATGACGTGGTCTAACATCCTGCCCCTCGCAAGACAGAAGGAAATCGGACATTGAGCAATAAGCAGCATGCTGACAATGGCAGTTGTTTGCAGAGGAGATGGGGCATGCGGATCAGCGGTGGGTGATGGTGCGTCACAGGGAAGACCATGTCTATATCATCGTCTTATCAGGATGGCCTAGGTCCGCTATGGCATGCCAAGAACGATCTCCGGGTAACTCAAAAAGCCTGCGCCAGTGTGGAAAAGGCTTATGGGCTGGAGACTGCGCCGCGACTTCGAAAACAAATGAAACAGCTGGAGCTGGTGGAGCGCGAGAACGTCTGGTTAAAAACACAGTTGGCTGCCGTGCAACGTGCGCAAAAGGAACGAGAGGCTCAGAACGTGGCAGCGAGAGCAGTGCGCCTCGCGAAATGGCGTGCCTTCAGTTTCCCGACCCTGCCGACTACTCGAAACCCTGCTAGCCACCTCGGAAAATTGCGACTCCATATGTACCGGTGCAAGCTATACGTCCAAAGGACGGTGGCTATGAAAGATAGCGGTAAGTGCTCTCTTTCATAGCCACCGGGCACTTAAATACGGTGCTTATCGTGATCTAGCCAAGGAACAAAACGACCTTTGTTGCCAGCTGCGATGAGATAGGTGAAACACAAAATTGCGCCGAGCTGAAGAAGACCTATCCATAGTCCGTTGGTCTGGAAGGTAGCAGGAAGCTGCGAAAGGCCCAAGAGAGCAAGGACGAGATAAAAGTAGTCGCTAAGAATAGCCTTCGGCTTACGTTTATTTTGCGACGTTGGGTTAGCTTCAGTAGCCATTGGGAACTTCTTTCCGGATTAGGAGAAACAGTTTTGCTTGATGTCGTTAATACCAATAAGCTCGGCGAACAGGCCACCAGCTACAGCTACAGCTGCATTTCGCTTTGCGGTTGCGCCCTTTTTGCTGTGGTACGCACGCCATATAATATTCACGCCTTTTTTGACGGATCCGAACCGCTTGACTAACTTATATCCAACTTTTGCAGCAGCTCCCCAAGGCATTAGGTTGGCACCCACTGTAGCAACACAAACAGTCCAACCCCAGACCGTATTGGGATCTGCTACGACAGGAAACGCCGTGTGCTCGTCAAACTCTACAGTTTGAGTCAAAATACCATTTGACAAGCTAAAACTAGTTTCTAGCTGCTTCCCGTTAGCGTCATAAGCCCATGGCTCGGATATGCCTCCAACATACTCTCCCTCATCATTGATGAAGCTTACTGAGCCATCTTTTTCTAGCTGACTCACAGAGCCGGATGGGGCCTCAAAAGGAAAATTATAGGTGTGGGAAGCTTCAGCAGATTCAATTGAAATCAGCGTCTGAGAACCGTTCGGTGTCTCAAAACTTGAAATCGAAGCCTCCTTCGTTTCTGTCGTCAGAGCAGGCTCGGTGGCATGTGCAATTAGAGTTTCTGGTACTCCCGATAGATCTGGCGTTGCCAGCTCTGCGGGCTTTCCTGGCAATGTAAGGCTCATGGAAGCGTTGCCATCAGTTACTTCGATAGAAGACTGGTCAACGATGAGTTTCTCGGAGGAATAATTTTCTAGGTCGAGTGGTGCTGGTTCCGCAGCAGAAGCTATATTCATGCCAAAGAGAGTTAGGGAAAGACAGATTCCGCTAATGCCTAATAGCTTTGTGCCTCGAATGAAAGTTAGATTTGCCCGCATAGTTCTCCGAAAATCGATATTTGACCCCTGTTGAACCCTTGATATGGTTCCTAACGTTACTGATCTTATTTGAAGAATATCAAAAAGTCAGGTCATTGGACTAAAAGATTCCAAAATTTTTGTAGGTGCCCGGCTCTACTCTGAAACTAGGCGGTCGTGAACCATTCCAGATTCCGGCCGGCACGCAGGCGCTGAAACGCACCATCAACTGCAGTGTCATGGATGTATCTGGAGAGCTGGTTGCGACGCTGAGAATCTCGGGTGTCCTGGGCGCAGTGGTTTTGAAAGCACCGCCTATCGAGAGGACTTCAAGGACCGTGAGCGTCACCTGGAAGATACAGCTTTGTTATCAACGTTGTTGGGGGACCCATTGGCGCTGGTGCCACGGCTTCAAAGGTCTGACCGCTCACGAATCATCACTTTGTATAACCAGATCTCTGACCCGCGCCAACCAGCGTGGGCACGGCTTGATAATGAACTCCGATTCGAAGGCCAATATGCCATAGAGATCTTGGCGAGCAATCCCCAGAACTTCGATCTGGATGATGTGCTGGGCTCAGCGTTCTAGGATTCCGCACGTTGGCTGCTCAGCGGTTCCGATAGCTCCGGCGAAGTTCACTCCGTTCGATTTCAACGGAATACTTGACCGAGCGACATTTCGTGGCTCATCCTGATGCGCTTCGGTGACTAAATCTGCAAGTTATAGGCAAGGAGATTCGCGGATCAAGCCGCCGCAAACTAGCGACGGATATGACTTGTTAATCGAGAGCAATTGCCGAAGCTACGGTGTTATGGGCCGCAGCTTGACTAGGTGAGCGTGAGCTCAAGATGGAAAAGTCGCACGGTACTGAACTGAGGCATGTGGTCAAACGCCCCAGAGTCAATAGGGGAACGAGATTCTTGGATTGAGCTTAGCATGGGCAGGTTACTGTGAAATGTAACCGTACGGTGCCATAATGATTGTATGGAGTACGTATCAATGATGTCCTCTGAGCTGGGGACGCGGATCAAAGCGCAACGCAAAGCATTGGGCATGACACAGGGCGAGCTGGCTGCTTCGGTAGGTGTTTCCCGCAAATTCATCAGCGAGCTGGAATCAGGAAAAGACTCAGCCTCACTGGGGTTGACGTTGAAAGTGCTGCACGAGCTCGGATTCGAAGAGCCAGCACTCCGAAAAGTCCCTGATCGTGGCGAAGAGATCTCCGGCATTTTTCGCCGGTCTCTTGCAGCGAAAGATTATGAGTACGCTCTGAGGTTGGTCGGAGAATACGCTGCCGAATCACTCCAAGAAGGGCGGCCGCTCTTGCGGCAGCGCCCTGCGATTGATGATGCGCAGTATTTGGTGACTCTTGCAGCACTGACACGCTGGGTCGCTTCGAAGACCGATAGCATCACGCCTGCTTGGGCACGGAAAACCGCTGCGTCTGCTGAACCTGTGTTCCTCTCGGAAAAAATCTATCCCGTCGGAGACCGGATGAAACAACTCATCCGATCCGAAACCCCAAAGGAACTTCGTGAAATGAACGTATGGATGCGCGAACGAAGCTTGGCCACCGCATGAACAGGGATGGATTTACCAGAGACAAGATCGTTGAGTTCCTTAGCGAACTTGAGCGCCGATTGGCTGAACGCGGCGTAGCCCTCGATATTCAGATCGTCGGAGGCGCCGCACTATTGCTACACGGACTGTTGGACCGAGTGACCGAGGATATCGACGCCAAATATCAAAGCACTGCTGTCGTCGATGAGGTTGTTGACGCCATGGCCGAAGACTACAACCTGCCGAAAAAATGGTTGAATTCGCGTGCGGCAGCATTCCTGCCGGACAACGTTCGCTGGATGGCCTACCCGGAGGGCTTGTCTTCCGCTGTGAAGCTTGCTGATTTGCCGACGCTGGCAGCGATGAAAGTTGCGGCAGAGCGCGATAAGGACATCATCGATTTAGGCTATCTGGTCAATGCGATGGGCATTACTGATCCTGCAGAGCTCGTTGATCTGGCATACGAGAAGTATGGAGAGGACTCCATTCCCCTGTCGCAGGGCCGCTTGAACTATGAGATTGTCGCGGAGGAAGCGATAGCGGCAGCCCGACGATTCAAGCAGCAAAATCGAGAAGACGACGCATAATCATCGTAGAAGAGCTAAAGAAATTTTCTTCCACTGTTAACCTAAGAAACCCACGGAATCCGTGGGTTTCTTCGACGTATAAGAGCAAGAATCCTTGTCCCTTTGCTATTAGTACAAGTTTACACCTGGGACATATGGTCCCGCGCGGTCGCAATGCAATGGCCAAAGGGCCAGACGGCGTTCTCAGCCGAAACGAGAAGCTTTGAAAATCTCATTCGGAGGTCTCTTGTGGAATGGAATCGGCTTGGGCATCGGGTAGAGGATATTTTTGCATGACCCATTGGTCGAATTCATCCGTGAATGCCTCGGGAACTGGATCCGTCCGTTCCGGCGCGCGGTGTTCGCGCCGGCAGCCGGCCATGCCGCCCTTATCCGCTGGTGCGTTGATGATGTCGAGTACGTCGGGTAGGTAGCGCAGGTTCCAATACACCAGATCGCTATTCGGAGTCTCGGACCCGTAGTTCGCGGCCGTCCACGACGTATATAACCCGACCACGTGCGCTACGACGTTCGGGTGGAGGAACCAGCAAGCTGGGATCATGTTCGTGCTTTGCCCCGCACCGTAGGTCTCGTTCATCCAAGGCAGCCACTGATTGATCTTAGTCAGCAGCTCACTGATCTGTGTCGGGTTAGCCGCATAGAGATTCCACGGTGAAATATCCTGTTCAGGCCCTATGCTGGTGAGCCGTTCCAGCTGGTTCGTGAGTTCCACAAGAACTGTTTCTTGTGCTGCGAGGCCTTGCTCGACTTTCTCTTGCCGTTCGATCAGCGGCTCAACCAGCGGAACGATCAGCTCGACGAGGTCATCGTGGGTTTGTGGTTCGCTCATCGGGCACCGCCAAGGGTTTCTGCCGACTGGCTGCCGGCTTGATTTTGGTTGGGATCCTGGAAGATCTTTCCGCACCTGCGCAGTGTTTGGTCTTTCATGTCTTTCAAGTCCTTATGGTCTTTGCGCTGCCACACCATCTCGGTATGCACCACATGCGGCGGCAGGTTCCGATACACGGCGGTGGCTTGCCCGAACCGCAGGTGCTTGAGCTCCTCAGCACGCACGACCGCCTTTTCCTCCGTGCTTTGGGTCATCGAGCCTCCGGTCTTGCTCGAGGAGTGGCTGATACGCGGGGTGTCTCGTACGCCCATGTCATTCGCGTAGGTTTTCAAGTCTTCGCTGTTGATGCCGGGGAAGATCAGCTTCAATGAGGCGTTGGATTCAATGGTCTTGGCTTCTTCCTTGCCCCAGCGTGCTTCGTTCTGGATGAAGGACTGGCTGATGCCGATCACTTGGATGCCGCGGCCGCCGGTGTCGGTGATCAGCTCGCCCATGTTGCTGAACGCCGCCACATTCGGTGCCTCATCCAGGACCATGCGGAATACGGGCCAGAGCCGTCCGGAGGCGAACTGGCTGGATTTGCGGCGTGCCGCCCGATAGACCTGGTCAGCGAACATCGTGCTCAAGGTCCCCAACGGAGAGTTCTCCCCGTCGACCACGATATGCAAGGTGTTCGGCCCTTCAAGGAACGTGTTGATGTCGAAGGCTTCTTCCTTCCGGAAGCGGAACTGCGAGAGCACCCGTTCGGTGACCAGCGGTTCGGCCAGGGAGATGAGAGTGGCTTTGATGGAGTCCTCGGTTTCGCCGGCCCGCGATTCGGTGCGTTCGCGCAGGGGCTGGATGAAGGCCCGGGATTTGTGGTGGTCTTCAAGGATGGTGATGGGTTCGGGGTTGTGGGAGTCGAAGATCCACATGAGCAGGTCATCCATGGTGCGATCTTCCAGTGCGGCGGCGTGCAGGAGCCGGCCGAGGACGGTGCCTGCCTTGGCGCTGAACCAGGACCCGTTCTTGGTTCCTTCCATCGGGGCCGCGTTAGCCCACGCCTTGCCGCGCTCCAAAGCTTCATCTTCGTCCTCGCACCCATAGATCGGTGTCCAGTTCACGGTGTTGGGCCAGCCGGTGATGTTTTCCCAGTCGCACACAAACACTTGCCCTTGTTTCTCCCGGGCAATAGCAGTCCACGCAACCACATCTGGTTTGGTCGACGTTGCCAGGACTGGGCCGGGGGCGTTGAGGATCATGGGGATGACGATGCTGGAGGTCTTGCCACCGCGGGCTGGGGCGTAAACCCACATGCTGTCTTCCAGCTGGATATACAGCGGGATTTTCTTCGACGCGTTGGCATAGACGGCCAGGGCGATGAACGCTTCGGCGGTCTTCTTCGTGACCTGCGCCCCGTAGATCTGGCGGGCTTTGCGCCAGGCTGAGGTGAAGCCCATCATCGAGGTAATCGCAGCGCCCTGCGGGGTGAACTTCTTCGCCTCGTCTCGCGAGCCAGCCCAGAGTTCGGTGAACAGCACGTACGCCACGATCAGGACGGCTGAGAAGCCGCCGAGGATGAACCAGGACGCGGTCGGCCAGCCCAGGTTCTCATCGAGGGCGGCTTGGATCAGGTCCATCGGGTTCCACGAGATTCCAGTACCGGTAGGGGTGAGGCGTTCGCCCCAGTTCAACGCCACCAACGCGAGGCCGGCAAGGGCGGCGATGATCAGCCAGGCGGGGATTTCGCGGTTATGCCGCGTGGGGTTCGAGCTCATCGGTGATCACCTCGTTCATTTTCTGGGCGGTGAGGGCCTTGTCGGTGTCGGTGAGGATCTTTTCCACGTCGCTGCGCAGGTGCTTGACCTCGAACGGCGCTTCGTTGCCGATCTTCATCAGGCACGTGCCGGTCGCAAGGTTCAAGATCGTGCCGTAACTGGAGGCGGGCAGGTCGAACATTTCCACTGCGGCCCGCGCATCCGGGGCTTTCTTCTGCTGATAGACCAGGACGGTGTCGCATTCCTTGATGATCGCCTCGGCTTCGGTTCCGGGTGGGATGTCTGAGACGTGGTGGAACATGAACCAGTTCGACAGGCCGATGGCGCGGGAGACTTTCTGGTTGCGTCGGATCACTTTGGCGACGGAGGTTTGGACGACGTGCCAGGCTTCTTCGACGATGAAGTGGGTTTGGCGCCGGTTCTTGGCCCGGAAGAGCCGGTTGGTCATCCACGTGTTGATGACGGTCATGATGATCGCCAACGCCGGCCCGGTCTCGGGCAGTTGGGAGACGTCGAAGACGGTCAGCCCGTCAGCGAGGATCACGTTTTCCGAGGTTTCGCCGTCGATCAGGCCGGAGAGGTCTTCATCGACGAACCGTTCCAGTTCGAACGCCAGATCGTAGCCCCATTCGCGCAAGACGGTCCGGTCGATCTGCAGTTCCTCGCAGTCGACAGGGGAGGGGTCGAGCATGCGGGCAATGACCAGCCCGATGGTGGGGGTACGGCCAGCAGCATGGGTTTCTTTGAGGACGCGGTGGTGGGCAGTGCGCATCGCTTTGCCTTCGCGGGAGGACACTGGCCGGCCGAGGACTTCGGTGGCGACCGCACGCAATAGCTGAGCTTGGCTTGGTGGGGCTTCGGAGCCGTTGGTTCGGGTGTCTTCGACTTCGGGGGAGATGGCCGGGTCGAAGATGTTCAGACAGGCTCCGCCGCCACCGATTTTGAAGGTGATCGGCTCGCGCCCGAAGAACCTAGAGAGGGCTGCGTATTCGCCTTCTTCCGGGTTGGAGTCCGAGGGTTTCTTGTCGACGACGATGACGTTGCGGTTCAGGATCAGCGGGCGCAGGCAGCCCCAGGTTTTACCTCCCGAGCTTTTGGCGGAGCCGAGGTCGCCGATGAGGATGACGTTGGCGTTGTTCACGGTGTTCGGGTAGGCGAAGATCGGGTCGTGCATGACGCCCCACCCTGATTCCAGGTCCAAACCGAAGAGCAGGCCTTTGTAGGAGGTGGGGGACCAGGGGACAGCGAGGTTGCTGATCTCTGTTTGCCGGGTGGTGCTGATCCCGCCTTCGGGGGCTGGGTCGTAGAGGCCGTAGGCGGAGCCGGTGCGGGAACGGCGGCCGGCGTCCCAGGACACGTCCGGGCGGAGCATCTCGGTGTTTGCTGGCGTGCCGCTATCTTGTGTGCTTGCTAGTTTGATCGTTTGTGTTCGATTTAGTTTCCTGGCTTGCTTCGCTGTCCGCCGGTCCTTCCGTGACTGATTCTTCGCGCCCTTTTGGCTGATGGCTGTATCAGCAGGAGAGATAGGTCCTGAGGCGGTCTTCCCAGATTTGCTGGTGTCGACGGGGTTGGTGGTGGTGCTGGTTTTCTTGAAATATTTCATGATTAACGGATCCCTCGTCCTAGCGGCATCACGGAAGCCAACGCCATATGGTGGCGGTCATCGAGCCAGATCAACCGCTCGATCCCGCAATCAGTAGCCACCGATTCAATCTGCGTAGAAACAGCCAATAGTTCCTCTTCGGACTGCACGGTGAAGCTCAGGTACGCGCCCCATTTCACGCCGTGATGCCCGCTGCCTGGCATTAGGTCCAGTCCGCGTTGGTCTGAGGAGCTGGACATGACGTGCTCGGTTCCGTCGCTGATTTTGCCTTTCTCCGCATCGGATTTGCGCTTGGCCTTGTCGCTGGTGCGATCAGAGACCGCTTGGGCACGGGCGGTGCGGGCATCAACGACTTCGTTGACCCACGACACCGAATGGATCACTGCGGGCACGATCCCGTTGACCAGCTGCCGCATGGACTGGACCGGCAGGGCGGAGCCGGCCATGAACCCATGCCGAGGAATATAAGCCACCCGAGTGTAAGCACGGTTATTCACCAGCACTGCTTTGGACGTCTTCGTAGCATCCAGGCGCTGCCAGACCGAACCGAGGTGTTGGTCTTGATCGTCGATGCTGAACTCGTAAGGATCCTGCAAATGGGAAAGCAATGCGGCGGCCATGTTGGAGTTCACCGGCCGGAAACTGCGGATCGCCTTATGGGTGACTGCTTGGGACATCAGGGCGTGGGCTTCGTTGATGATCGCGTCGTACACAGCCTTTGGGCCTGGGGCTTGTGCGTTGACCGCGCGCTGCAAAGCAGCAAGGTTATCGAAGCGCAACACCCAGTAGGAACGGTGCTGTTCAGCCTTCTGCTCCACATCCAGGCACAGCTCCTGGTAGGAGCGGACCAGATGGTCGTGTGCTTCGGGGTGGACGTAGTCCGAGAGCCAGGAAATATGGTCAGTGATGTCCAGGGGCACAGAGCGTGTGAAGCTTTGGATGTGGGAGATGGCACTGGTCCGCCGCGCTGCCCGGGCCAGTACTTTGCCGAACCCGATGAACGGGATATCTTCGATATCTTCTTCCACCACGCCGCCGGTGCTGCCGCGCACTTCGAAGATCGCGGTATAGAACACCGGGGTGGTGTTCGCATGTCGGAAGATGGTGAGGCGTTCGCGGGAGTTGAAGGGCACTTCGGTGGCGCTCATCTTCCCGATCATCAACGGAGCCGGCTGGTCGGTGGCTTTGCGGCGTTGGGCCCTGTGCACAGCAAACCCTTTAGGACGGGCAGTTTTCTGCTGGTTCGGGGTTGCCTGTTTGTTCGGTGTTCTCTGCTTGCGCGGGGTTTTCGGCTTACTTCTGGTGGTGTGCTGGTAGGTTCTCAGGCGCTCTGCGGCGATTTGTTCGTGGACGGGGTCGAAGACATCAGTGCCGGTGGTTTTCTGCCAGAGCCGGTAGGCCCGTTCGGTATAGATGGCTGCGAGGCTGCGCCCTTCGTTGATGGCGGTGGGCATCGTAGTCAGGATGCTGGCCACTGCCACGAAGAGCGCTGCGACGAGGAAGAAGAAGCTGAACGATCCCAACATGACCAGGAACGCTGAGAGTGCGAGGCCAATGAAGAGGAGGAGCTTTTCGGGCAGGGAACGGCCTGAGAGCAGTCCGCGGGACTTGAACTCACCGCCGAGGGCAACGTGACGAGTCATGAGGGTTGATCAGTCCTTAAACGAATCCCAGGTATCGGGGTCGGAGTCCTGTTGGGCGATGCGGGCTTGGGCTGCCGCGTTGGACATGGCGTAGCGGGCGTTGGCGAGCATCCCGACCTTGCCGGTGCGCAACGGCCGATACGCCTTGGACGCCGCACTGGTTGGAGGGTTGGAGCTTGCAGATTGGGTTTGCCGGCCGGAGGCACCAGCAGCCTGGCCAGCAGCACCTGTACCGCCACCATCGGAAGCGGGCCCGTCAGCAGAGCCACCTTCAGCACTGCGGCCCGAAGAGCCCGTTGTCCCGGGATTGCCCGCGCCGTTGGATCCGCCGGGATGTCCTGTGCTGCCTGTTCGGGGGCTGATGGGCCGTTCCATGGCCTGGGTCGGAGCACCCTGGCCCGGGCTGCCAGCAGATGACTGGCCAACAGAAGAACCTTGCGGCTGGCCAGCATGCGGCCCGCCGGACGTACCGGCCCCGGAATCTGGGGAAGAACCATCATCACCGCCACGAGCGGCGGCAGATCCCTGGCCGGCAGCACCTGCTGCTGCTCCAACACCTGCTGTAGTACCGCCCGATGCACCATTACCGGCACGGGACCTAGAAGAAGAGCCGCTGGCAGCGTTGCTGCGACGTGCAGAGATCGCCCGACGCACTGCTCCTGCACCGGCACCGGCAAGTCCGCCGACCATGCCACCGGCCGCAGCGCCGACACCAGCAGAAATTTCAGGGGAGATCCCGCCGAAGTTCGCTTCACGGCTTTGGATGATTGGCATCCACCGGAAGATCGCGGCCGGGGAGAGAACGATCAGCAGCATGATGAACGCAGTCGCTCCAAGGTTTCCCACATTCACCAGCACATCATCGGTGCCTTCCTTGAAAGCCGTCTGTGAGGCGAGGACTCCGAAGACGGCGCCCATGGCGAGGAAGACCACGGGCTTGAGGACCAGCAGGGTGGCGAGGGTGGAGGCGATCTTCAGAACATAGCGGCGGGTTTTCGGCGAGATCAGCATGCCGATCAGGGCGGCGATGGCCAGGCCCATGAGTTGCTGGAAGATCGGGATCAGCAGGAAATAGATCATCAGGGCGATTGAGCCGATGAACAGCATTCCGAAGAAGATGATCGCCGCCAACGGACCGAACCAGCTGCTGGATTCCAGGGAAGCGAACCGAGAGATCACGGTGATGAAGTTGCTGATCATTTCCGCGGACCAGTCGGTTGCCCCGGAAGTGAGTGGGGTGATGCGCTGCTGGATTTCGTTCATGGCCCACGGTCCGTAGATCACCAGGAAGAGGCTGACTGGGAGGTAGTAGAGCAGGGAGTTGCTGAAATCGTCGTCGCTGATCTCCCCGTTGCTGTGGTGCTTGAACAAGATGAGCAGCATGACGGCGAGCCCGACGACGCCAATGCCCGCGTAGAGGGCCCAGCGGTCCTTGAATTCTTGGTTGGAGGCGTCGAATTCGGTGGTGGAGGTTAGTTCTTCGAGGATTTTTGAGGTGAGTGCGATGGATTCGGTTTTGCTGCTGTTGGCGACTTCTTCGAGTCCGTTTTTGGGGTCGGCGACGAAGTCGATAGTGTTGCCGATGGCATCCATAGCGTTCAGTACCGATCGGCCTACCTTGCTTTGGCCCATCCAATTTCTCAGAGTGTCTGAAGCCCAACCCGTAAGGAAATCGTTTGCTTGCTTTCTGATGCAGAAAGTAACACTTTCGTTGCCGGCACCCGTGGACATCAGGGCCTCACACAAATCCATTGCTGGTTCCTGCTCGATGATCAACGCATCAGGGGCCGGATACATGGCGTGCAGCGCATCGCGGGTTTGCTCTTCACAGTTGCGGGCATCGAAGTTGAGGAAAGATTCCATCTTGCGGTAGTACGTGAAATTGCTGCATTCGTCCGCCCCAATTTCTGTGATGACATCATGCAACAAGGTGTTCTTATCTTCATCCGATAAGTTCTCGTACCTCTTGACCTGGTCCTGGCTCAGCACTTCGGATACTTCTGTGTCATTGTCGTCCGCTAACGAGGGAGACGCTGCCAGGCCTAGGAGAAGGAGCGCTGCGAAAAGCGCGGAAATCAGTCGCTTCATTCTGCGAGCTCCGTCCACCCATCACGGCTTAGCGGATTGCCTTGGGAGTCCACAAAAATTTGGTTCAACAGATCGTTCGGGGAGTCTGGAGTTTTCTCGCCCTCGGCAATGATCAATTGAGATTCTGCACGGACGGGCGTTGGTGAGAAATCAATCTTCCAATCATTGTCTTCCCACACCAAAGCTTGGTTTTGAGTACGAAATTCAACCGAAGGAGCGATAGTTTTCCCGTCGAGAATGAGCCCTGGATCGACTATCTGGAGTGCCACGACAATGTCTGCTGATTTTCCTGATTCGCAGTTCTCGACCTTGTAGATCGCCGGGGAGATCAGGCTGCTTTCGGCGGAGGCTGAATTATTCGATACCAGTGAGGCTGTGGCGTTGATGTACTTCGTGTTGTACTCGCCCGAAGCGGTGATCTGCTGAAGCGTTGCCTTCTGGTTCTTCCAGTTTTCAGGGGAGTAGGAATCAGCCGCCACATAATTCACGGCGGCACGGACGGCGTCTTCGCACGAAGCCGTGTATCCAATAGGGGTTTTGCCGTCGGGCGCAGTCTTGGTTCCGCCTTCACCGAGGCGGATATGCGAGATCGGGAACCCATACTCGCTGGTTTTCGCTGGTGTGGTGGGGGTGGTGGCCGCCGAAGAATCGGATTGATCCTGATCTTGGGACATGAGGACACTGGCTACCACGACGAGGGCGATAGCCACCACCGCGACGATGAGGACAATGATTCTGCGGCGGCTGGTCACTAGAGCATCCCCGCCAATTTCAGGACAGCACCGATGATGACACCGAACGCGGCAACCGCGACCAGGGCAATGCCACGACGTTTCATCTCATCGGTATGCTCACCGAGCTCTTCATAGTGGCCTTGCTTTTTCGCACCGGCGAACTTGCCAAGGCTGGTCAGCAGCTTCACTGCCACATAGATCAGTACGACGCCCCAGATGACGCCGAGGATGATGCCCAGTGCGCTATCGAATCCATCGCCCAACGGCGAGATGTCGGGGGAGACTCCCTCGAACGGGTTTTTCACGGTCGTGGTGGATTCTTTTTGTTCCGCAACGATGTTGAGCGCGGTGTGTACTGGTGCGAACACGGGTTAGTTCTCCTTGGTGTTTCGTGGGGTCGTGTCGGTAGAGGCGGAACGGAAGAGTCCGGCGCTGACGGCGGCAGCGACTTTCTCGAAGGCGCGCACTGACTGGTCTGTGGCGAGTTGCCAGTCGATGAGCCCGTTGGTGTCCAGAGCCGGCTCGTAGGGGACGGTGAGGAATGTGGCGGTCTCGCCGAGGGCTTGTTCGAGCATCTGGCGCAGCTCTTTTCGGCGCTCCGGAGCCACAGCCCGACGGTGGGAGCCAGGGGTGATGACCAGGACCGCATGCTCACACAGGCTGGCATAATGCTGGTTGCCGGTGACCTGGGACATCGCCTGCAGTTGCTCGACGGTGCGCAGGACCGAGACGACGGATTTGTCGTTGAGCTCTACTGGGAAGACAAGCTGGTCGGTGGCATCGATGCCGGCCAACCAGTTCTCGGCGCGGGTGTTGTTTCCGGTGTCCAGTACGACGACGTTCCAGAAACGCTGGACGACTTCGAGCAGTTCGATGAAAGTGGGGCGGGTGAGCATCTGCATCCGGTCTGGATCCTCATCGGAGGCCAGTACACAGAACCGGTTATCGCCTTGCGGGCGGGTGTAGTACTGGACATCGCCGCTGCGGGTCCGTTCGCTTTTGAGCTGCTCGAGCGCGTCGAGCAGGTCGATGATGGTCATGTTCGACCCATTGGAACGGGTGCGCACTCCGAGGGTGCCCATGGTTTCGTTGTTGTCCATGGCCAGCACGTTGTGATCCGAGGTGTTGCCGATGGTGGAGGCCAGTGCGACGGTGAGAGAAGTTTTCCCCGCGCCGCCGGCAGGTTGAGCAATGGTCACAGTGACCGGGCGCGGATAGACCCGGCGGATTGAGGCGAGCGTGTCCCGGCGTGTCAGTTCTTGGGGTCCTGGTTTCGGGGCGATCAGCCCGCCAGTGAAGGTGCGGATCTTCTTTTGCCACCCCTCTTCGGCTGGCAATGGCGTTTCCAGGGCGTCGGAACCGGTGATCGCACTGCTGAGCGTTCCCGAAACCAGCGGTGTCCCTGAGCCCATTAGTGTTCCTGATCCCGGAATCGTCCCGGATGCCGGGGATGCCTGTGCGGAATCCGGTTTCTCAGATGCGTTTGCTGGTTCTTGCCCCTCGCTATTTGGGGTCGTAGTGCTCGAGCCAGGGGCTGGTCCGTCGCTGGCTGGTTGCTGGGTGGGTGGGTTGCTGGTGTCCTCATTGGTGGGTGCTGGTTTCACCAGAAGGTCTGTTCTCATGCGGCGGCGTTCTTCGCCCGGCCAATCCCCGCTCATGCAGGTCCCCTTTCGTTCATCAAAGCCATGGTATCAATTAGTATTGAAAATATAAGCTTCAACACTAAACAATACTCAATGGGGTTGCCATGAACCAGGGAATGCACCGCACCACGCACCACGCTAGGGAACACTCTCGCCGTCGTGCCGCCACGAGAGGGCTCGCTCTGGCCTTAGCCGGCGCGCTGCTGGCGGGTTGCACACCGGCCGAAACAGAAGACACGCCGGGGGAGGAGAACGGGATCATGCACGATATCCACGCCTCACCGGAACAATCAGCCATCGAAGAATGGAGCCCCCAGATCGCCCAAGAAGCCAGCGAGGTTGCCACCAACGCCGCGACAGCCTACGCCCGCCCCGACCTGGAACAGTCCCAATGGTTTACCGGGCTGCGGCCCTATCTTTCGGCCGACGCGCAACGCACCTTCCAGAACGTCTCGAACCTGAACATCACCGCCACCACAGTCACCAGCACCGAGGAACCGGTCGAGGGACGGTCTGCGGCGATCGCCACCGTCACCGTGAATACCAACACCGGCTCCCTGGACTTCCTGCTGAGCCGGGCTGATGGTGAATGGGTCGTTGAAAAGATCACCAGCACCAAGTAATGCGACGCTTCAGACTCATCAAAGCCCTCGCCATTGTCGTCCTAGTCTTCTTCGGCGGCATTTTCCTCTCCCTGACCATCCTCGGACCACGAGACGCTGCGGATCCCCGCTCTATGGACTGCAACCCGAACAGCAGCATCGGGGAAAGCATCGACGTCACCAACCTGCCCACCACACCAGTCGGCAACTACACGGAAAAGCAACTGGCCAACGCCGCGATCATCATCAACGAAGCTAACAACGCAGATCTGCCCCAACGCGCGGCGATCATCGGACTGATGACCTCCATTCAGGAAAGCAGCCTGACCATCCTGGCCAACGACGGGAGCTGGGAGTACCCGGAAGGCACCCGCATCATGACCGAAAACGAATGGGAACAAGCCAAAGAGGTGGCCGTGGCTTCCTTGGATGAACCGCATGAAGGTGTCGGGCACGCTTGGGACGCCATGGGCACGTTCCAGCAACGGCCCAGCGCCGGCTGGGGCACTGTCGGACAGATCATGAACCCTACTTATGCGGCTGCGACCTTCTTCGACCGCCTCCAGAACATCGACGGGTGGGACGAGCTGCCCTACGAGCAAGCCGCCGAATCCGTCCAAGCCTCCGGCCTGCCTGATAATTACGCGCAACGCAGGGATGATGCAGAGCTGATCTATGCGGCGTTGCAAGGCGCCGAAGTCACTGATGCCGACCAGGATGAAGCCTATGTTTCGTGTGATGACGGGGCTGAGAGACGCAACCCGAAAACGAAAAACACTCCGAACAATGAATCAGACTGGGTCTTCCCCTTGGAGACGTTGACGAAGATCTGGCACAACTACGGCGAATCCCGCGGCCCCTACCCGCACGCCGGCGAAGACTTCGCCGCCCCGGAAGACACCCCGATCTACGCGGCGGCCGCCGGGCAAGTCATCCGCGCCAGTTGTGATGACCTCGTCGTCGGCCGGTCGCCCTGCCAGATCGAAATCGACCACGGCATACACGACGGTGCCCAGGTCACGACCTTGTATGTTCACATGTATCCGGATGATCTGATCGCGCACGTCGGCGATGAAGTTGAAGCAGGGGAGCAGATCGCCCAGGTGGGTACCAACGGCAACTCGACCGGTTTCCATCTGCATTTCGAAGTATGGAAGGACGGGCAGATCACGAACCCGATGGAGCTGCTCGAGCAGCAAGGAGTCACGATGCCTGGATAAAGTCCCGCCGCTGCTGGCTCCTGCACAGCACCGCATCCACCAGGCCCAACGTCATGCCGGCCAGGACACTGAGAATCGCAGGATAGATGAACAAGTCCGTAATCCAGCCCAGTTGCCGGTTCGCCAGCTCGGCCAGATGCCCCAGCGGGGCGGCGATGACCAGGCCGAAGCCGAAGCCCATGAGCTTCTTAGAGTAGTACGGAATCCTGGATACCGACTCGGTAGCTGCCCTCATCAGCGGGGCCACCAGGAACGAGGAGACGATCGCCGGGTAGATGTAAAGCGCGAGCTTGTATAAGACCACCAGCGGGTTATCCCTGAACGCATTCAACCCCACATCAGAATAGGAACTGCCGCTCAAGACGAACAGGACACCCATCAACCCGGCACAAGCCGGCAGGGCGACGGTGGAGAGTTTCAGGAGCTTGTTGGCGATCTCTGGGCGGTTGATGCCGTGGGAGATCTGTATGCCGCCGCAGTAGAACACCAGCGCAATACCGATATGGGAGACGAGGTTCGCGAAATTATGGGATCCAGCCAAGGAATCAACGAACTCATAGACCGGATCAACAGCCAAAGACAAGACGAGGGCCATGCCCAGATGGGTGAGCCACAACCAGAGATTCCCGACCCGTTGGATCAGTCGAGGAAGGCGGGCGATGAGGGCTGCGAGGAAACTGGTGGCAAGGATTGCAGACACCCAGCTCGAAAACGCCACATCATTCATCCTAAATGACGGTCGAAAGACTCCTTGTCGCGTTCCTGCTTGCCCACCTGCTGCAAACGTTGCTCAGCGCAACTCAGCAAGTCCCCGACCGGAACCGTATTAACCCAAGTCGCACGGCATTCTTCAACCCAGCCAGCCTCTTTCCCAGTGAGGACCTCAGAGGCCACTAGAGCCGACACGCCCGGCCACCCAGCATGCTCACAGACAGTCAGGGCCACGTCCTCACGTAATCGGGTGCGCAACATCTTCCACAGCGTCGGCTGATTCACGCCTAGCTCGTCAGCGATCCGGGCACGCAATGCTCCGTCGTTGGCGAGGTTGAACCAATACAACGCCGCCAGCTCGTAGCTCTCAGGCCCGAGTTGGGCTGCGGTCACCGGTTGGTTTTCCAGGCGTTCAGCACTCGCACGGAACAACCCAGGCGAGGAAATGAAGCCTGGCATCTCACCTTCGTCAGGGGACGAAGGAACAAGATCTGAGAAGACCTCGAACCTGGTGAGCTGGGTGAGCGGATCCAAGTCCAGACCGCGGGAGATGGCAGCGATCGTCGCTGGGGCGACGTTGCCTCGAGCGAGCTGCTGCTTGACCCTCAACCGCGGCAGGTCAGCGAGGGCTGCAAGGCGCACGGAACCGGTGCCTGGAGAAACCTCATCCAGCCATGCTTGAACTTCATCGCGTCCTAGCTTCACTTACCGCTCATTCACTCACGCCACAGCAACATGCCCACACCGAGACCAAACTCGGCGCTTTTGCCAACCTGTCTAAATTTATCGTGTCAGCAGTGCCTTTGAGCTCAGTTTAGAGGCGGGGACAAGACACAATTCGGCCACAAAACACGAATCGCCCCGAAAATCAGTGCCCAACCCCGGGTTTGGCGGCTGAAGGGGCCAATACGGGGACGCTCAGTAAGTTGTTCACGAGATAGCCGAACAAGACCGGATGCTAGTCATAAGTGGCAAAGGGCAGGTACTCGAAAGCGCTGCTAGCTAGGACTGTCGGATCTCGGGAGAATGGAGCAGGAGAAGCCTCGACCGGTGCATACGTAGCTCGTTCGAGCTGCTTCAGGGTCAAATGCCGTACGGCTCTTTAACTAGGCGGCTGTTGTGCAGTAGCTTGGTGTTCATGGTGGGTTGGGAGGTCTCGAGGCACCCGGAATGGGACATGATGTTTACCGCTGGCCTTACCGCGCACGAAATCGCTGATCTATGTGAACAGAACATCGCTACAGTGCACCTGCACCTGAGAAACCGCGAGAAATACGATCCTGATTTTTTCGCCAAACACATGACCGCGTTAGAAGATCGAGGACCGTATTGCATTACCACGAAGTGGCGGAGCTGAGCGAAAGAAGCCCAAAAGTCCTATGGAGCGCTTGGGCTCCTTGCGACCCGTAGCGGGAAGTTAGTAGGACATTCCATGGCGGGTCGCTGAACAACGTCGTCTCTTCGAACGAAACGAATTGTCACAAGCCAAAACAGGCGCCATCTCTACGTGAGACAGATGCTGGATCCGCAGCCATACACCCAAGAAATGTTCTTCTTCAGCCTTACAGGCCGTAAATTCCCAAGCAGATCATTTGCTGGCGCTCAGTCTCCTAATACCAGTGTGGCATCACCATTCGGCGATTCTTCCCATGCTTCTTCGACCACCTGGATCAAACGAGTGACGGAACTAAGGATTTCCGATGAATCCGATGGCCCCGATAACAAACCAGCCCTGTACTTCTTCAGCGCTTCATACAAACTGTAGCTGGCATCATCATTCTCCAACTGCAAAGTGAGTGTGTATGGAACGAACTGCTTGTCAGAATCCATGATTCCTGCTTGATGGTCGTGCCGCGGAACTGTCCGCGGCGTAGTGTGATGGGCGCTCAGACGAGATGCCGAAGACGTATCTCTCGTGAGAGGTTTGGCTGCTATCGGAATACTTCTAGCTCTGAATGCTGTCGGAAGCCGTAAACAGCAAATGGTACTCATGTGTTTTCTGCAGCCATGCGCTCCGAGGCGCGGGTATGCCTTTTGGCTTGCGCGTAGCCAGCGCGCCAGACGAATGCAATTGCCGCTAGCAGCACTGCGCTCAGGACTACGGCCCACCACGGAAAGCCAGGTAGTTCGGATTTTTCTGCTGAGGCTAGTTCATCTGCTAGTGGAGTCGGTGTTACTCGCACTGCATTGACGAGAATCCTGTGGCTGTTCAGCCCGAGAGGCGTACAGGTTACAAGTGTCAGCATGTCTGTATTTTCGACAGGAAGTATAGCTTCAGTTTCGTCTGGATCAATGACCACCGTTTCAACAACTTCGTAGGTTAAAGTCTGATCGAGTACAGAAACAGTGAGACGGTCTCCGATCTGCGCCCTATCCAGATGGGTGAAAAGCGTAGATTCCGGTAGTCCGCGGTGCGCTGTCAATACAGAACGGGTTTCATTTCCACCGACCGGCAGCGAAGTTCCCTCCAGATGGCCAATGCCGCGTTGCAGTGTTTCGTCACTTGTGCCGTGGTAAATAGGAAGGTCAATGTCGAGAGATTCATATCGAAGGCGCCCCATGAACCCGTTGCCGGTGGTGTCCAGCATTGAATCGTAGTCCAACTTTTCTTCAGCGACGTTGATGTCACTGCTGGCGATGTTCTCATTAGCCCGGTATACGGCGCCACTGGCTAAGGCACCGTTGTATTCATGTGCGCGGGCAATCTGTTCTGCCCGATATGCTGCGTCATTGGTCGGAGCTTCTCGCATTTCGTTGAGCGCCATCTCAGTCACGCGGGACTGCTCGCGCTGCGAGAACCAAGACGCCGTGCGAGGGTACATGAAAGTCATGACTCCAGCGAGGATCAGGATGGCGGCGAGGGTCTCCAGCCAGGGAAGCCTCCAACTCCAATGGGACTCGCGGTGCGCTGCATGACGCCCAAGTCTCGATGTAGTCACTAGTTATCCTCGTAGGTGATGAAATGGAATTGGCGGCGGCGCATGAGTGCACCGCCGCCGAATTCTGGGCCATTAGATGTTCAGGCCAGCTGGAGCTTAAGCATCCTGCTTGTTGCGGCGACGAGCTGCGAGGAGGAGTCCTCCGCCGGCCGCAACGATTACCAGTCCGCCAACGGTGAGCAGGATCGTGCCCTGAGCACCGGTCATCGGAAGATCCGGACCTTCAGTCTTAGCGTTCACCACGGTCATCGAATTGACATTGTTTTCACCTGGGGTAATGGTGACAGGATTGTCGATTGGTGTTGCAGTGTGGCCAGCTGGAACCACGGTTTCATAAACGCAGTAGTCCTTGGATGGGGCAGGCGCCGCTGGACCGTTGTCAACGTTGGTGATCCAAAGGCCCAGAGGGCTGCTGGCTGGGGTAGTGTGGCTCCACTGCACAAGACCGTTGGCATCGGAGGTGCCGGTGGCCACGGTGCCATTTGCTGGAGCTTCTGCCGGGCAGGTCTCACCGGTGAGGTTGAAGACCTGGAACTCAGCGCCTGCCAGCTTTAGCGCGTTAGGCTTGGAATCATCGGTCTTCAGAATCGAGAGTTGCCCCCAATAGGTGTAAGGAACTTGTTCGCCTGGAACCGTGGTGCCGTTGAAGGTGCTCTTGTAATCGTCGTTCGGGATAGCCCCGTTGCCGACAGAAAGCACGGTGGTGTCGAAGCTAAGAGCGATGCTCTCACCCATATTCGCATCGAGCACTGCGCGGCCTGCTGCGGTGAAGGTCCACACGGCGTTTCCAGTGACGTTGTAGTGGTTTCCTTGAACAAGTGGCGTGCCGCCGACCGCGGCAACTGTCGAGTCAGCTACATAGCGCAGGCGGGAATCGAGGGCGTCGCGAACGATGGCTTCAGTGAACTTCTCGCCATTGTTAAGGGTAGGTACTGGAACGTTCAGATTCCAGGTCACATCGCTGCCTACTGTCAGTTCGGACTGTGCAGGATCGATGGTCTTGGTTGGTTCATCCAGGATCTGGTTCTTGGGGTCGGCTACCACGTTGTAGTTCCAGCCGTTGCCTTCGGCACCTTCAGAGGTAGGGATCGAGACATAAAAGTCCGGAACCTTGGAGACGATGTTGTTCTGGCCTGGGTCAGTTTCGCGAACGAAGTAAACACCCAGTTCCAAGTTGAAAACAGTAGAGCCATCCACCGTCGGCTGGGCAACATCGGTACCGGAAACCAAGCAGTACGGCGCGGAAGGAGCAGCTGGCGCAGAGTTGAACAATCCGTTCAAGCCGTCCCAGTCGGCAGCCGCAGCCAGATCGATTGGCTCGCATGAATTCCCAGCGTTGAGCTTACCGACCTGCTGCACGGTGAATTCAACTCCATCAAGCAAGTTCTCGGGGTCAGGAGTTTCCCCAGCGCCAACTGGCGAACCCGAATACTTGTTCACGGTCAGGGTGCCGCCAGACGGAGCGCCCGGCTGATCGGGGCCCACAGCTGCAAAGGCAGGTGAACCAAGAAGCAGCAGCCCGCTAGCTGCGATCGAGATAGCTCCAACGGCGGCGGTTGCGCGCCTTAGGAGCGGATTCATAACGGTCATTGTTTTCCGTTTTCCTTTCGTTCCCTCACCGCGCATCGGGTTCGGGTGGACTGATGAATTGTTCTTTGAGTGGATTCGAAATAAATGGATTAGTGCACGCATGATGCGAGTTCTATAAGGGGGTACTGATGCTATGAAACTCCCCGCCGGCGTTTGCGCAGACGGCTAAGACCTGCGCCAACAAGACCAGCGGCCAGGATCCCGCCACCGAGCATGCTGTAGAAATCACTGCCCAGCCCGCCAGTCAGTGGTATTGCCGGGCCCTCACGCCGGGTGTTCTCAATTGGGCCGAGGTCCAGAGTCAGAGTATCTGCAGATACTTCAAACTCCAGAGGCTCATCGAGCGGATAATAGCCAGCTGGTGCTTTAGTTTCTTCCAACTGGTATTGCCCCCACGGCAATTCAGGTATCTTGAAGCCGCCTGCCCGCGGATCACGGTCTGCACCAGTGCACGAAGAAGCTTCCTGAGCGATGCAGTCCTGGATTTCTAGCCCTTGCCCGCCATTGAAATTCGATGGCCCGGTGAGCGTCCACTGCGATCCGGAGAGAGCCTTGCTGGCCTCGTCGATCTTTTGCCAGAGAACTGCTCCGCTCTTGGGCTTATTGGTGAAAGTGCATTCAGCAACGTCACCCGGTTTAAGACCTGTCAGGACTGAAGACGCCGAAGAGAGGTTTTTATCCGCTTTGGCTCCACCGGCACTAGTCACCGAGCACACACCGCTGACGAAGTCGTACCCTGTCTGCATCGTCTCAGTAATAGTCACATTGGCAGTGGCCGTAGGATTGTTCGGAAAATTAATAGCCCACGGTGTCGCGACCTTGCCATCGGCACCAGTCAGCGATGTTGCCGGGGTGCTGATGCTGGTTCCAGAACTGCTTCCGGCTGCCAGGGCGGCGCCTACTGTCCAGTTGCTAGCTGGTTTAGGGTTCTGCCCCTTGAAATCCTGAAGCTGCTTTCCGATTGATACACTTGCGGGTTTGAGGCTGTTGACGATGGTGCAGTCGACTACGTCCCCGGGAACGATTCCAGCTGCAGGATTGTTGTCCGGACCGGTCAAAGTGATAGTCGTTTTGGTTCCGTCCAGCTTGGTCACGTCGCATTTTCCGCTAGAGAATTTATAACCGTCCTGCATGACTTCACGTATTTTCAGATCGGCTTTATTGTTGCTGGCTCCGAACTGAAAACGCCATGAGGATGTTCCTTCAGTATTGGTTTGCTGTGTAGTTGCTGAAGGCGTCGAAGAAATGGTACCGGTGATCGCTTGCGCGGTAGCTCCCACAGTCCAGTTTTTTCCTGGTTGCGGGTTTTCGCCCTTGGAATCGGTGACTTGCTTGTGGACGTTCACTTGCGCAATGAGCGGTGAATTGTAGAACCGGCATTCCACTGCTTGGCCGCTGGAAGGAATCGTGATTTTTCCTGCAGTTCCAGTGCCTTGGACGGTTTGGACACCATCTACCAAGCAACGGTAGCTAGAGGCGTAGTTGCTTAGGGTTGTGGTTCCTGCGGCGGTTTCCGCGAAATGCAGTTCGACATTGCGTACAGTCGGCAAGGGGCCGACGCGCTCGGGCTGCTGCCCATTAGCGTTGCCCGTGGTGGTAGCCGTGCCGATGACGGTTCCGGTAGTGCTTCCCTGGCGTAGGGACAAACCGAATTGATCGCCTGATGCTACACGTCCACCTTCAACAAACTTCTCAATGGTGATGGTCGGCGGTGATCCGCATGATGCGAGGTCCGTACTTCCGCCGAAATTCGCGTTTACAACGGTCTTCGGATTGCTCCACCCAGGCATGTCATAAGATTGCACAATATCGCCCGAGCTCAGATAACCCTTGCCGTCGGCGTCGAAGGCCACACCGTTGACGTTGGTCGTGGTGTTATTAACCGTGTTACTGACTGACGAAGTGATAATTCCGCCATTTGCAGACGCCAGATTAGCTGCCGTCACGGAGTATATCGTCGCAGTGCTTCCGGAGCCGCGGACAACGAAGAGGTTTCCGTTCGCATCGAAGTCCATGTCGCCGTTCGCGGCATCGTTGGATCCAGTATTTGTGGCGATGCGGCCTTTGTAAGAGATCGCATTTGTCGCAGGATTGTATTCCCATAGCTGGAATGACCGTGTGCTATTGCCGGTAGGGGTATAGCCGCCGATGTAATAGCGACCGGTGCCCAGATCGACTGCACCTGCAACGAATACTGCCGAACGATTTGTATTGTATGTATCGACTCCCGCGCCGGTAGAAGACCACGAACCCGTATTGACGTCGAAACGGTACACCGTAGCACCTAGAGCATCCGAGGTCCTGTGGTAGGCGAACACCGTGGATCCGTTAGCTCCAATACCCAAACCATTCATCCGCATGTTCGCCTGGTTGACAGGACTGCCCAGGTTCGAGACGGCTCCACCTGGTGCTACGGCACGGATCTGCCCAGCAGAGGTCATCCCGTAGACATATCCGGGACCGCAGATCGGAGCATAGGTTGCCGCAGCTCTAAGAGCCTTGGACTCCAATACCGAAGCATCTGACTCTTTGGCTGTTGGTTCCGAAGAACCTGGCTCCGCCGCAGACTCAGTGGTTGGCTTAACCGACTCCGAACCTGAGGGCGAAGGCGTTGGTGTTTCCGAAGGGTTGATCACCGAAGCAGAAGGAACAGATCCCTCTGTTATGCCCGACGGCTCTTCCTCGGAAGAACTCGATGGCTGTGCAGAAACGGAGACTTCCGGACTGGCAGTGGATGCTGGACTCGGGGATGCCGTTGTCGAAAGTCCGCCTGCTTCTGAAACGGGACCGGTGGTCGACGTGGCATATGCCGCTCCGGAATCCTGAAAACCAAGGCTTCCGATGGCAATGAGAGCTGCACAAAAAATGAGCCAATTCCGCGGTCCTCGGCGCGGAGAAGCATCTCTGTGCTGGAAGCTTCTTGGCACTGGCAGGCCGTTAGACAATCTGGCCCTGCCGCTACTTTTCCGAGTACGAGGATTGTCGTAGTGCTTGCCGAGCATTTATCGTTCCCCAACTGATGAAAGGCGTGGGGAAGAAAGTCGCTTACGAAAGGAGACGCAACCAGAGGGCAACATAAGTCAAGCGCTTGACGATAAACCTCTGCTTATACATCCAGGACCCCACACCTGAATTTATGTATCGACTTCAAGCTATCAGGATTCAGCGAATACTAAGGTATTAAGTCAGTAACATTTCTTAATGAACTTTTGACATGCACATAGGGCAATTTTGATACTCTGATATACTAAATATGGTCATGCCATTAATGCTTTGCATAGTTTTTAATTGACATTAAAGTTACTTGCCGCAGATTCGCCTGCGGTGGGATATCTCGCAAGGAATTTTTTCGCCCATAAGTTTCAAGTCAATGGCACGGTTCACGATTGAGCCGGCATCCTCCCGAAGATAGCGAACTCAGCATGAGAGTCACCGAAGAACTTACTGAAACGACTCCCAGCAAAGGTGAAGCCGCAACCGTGGGAATCCAAGAGAACACCCACTAGTTCACGGCAGCCACCAAAGCTGCGGCCCCGGACCAAATCGTATGACGGGTCAGCAAACAGGCCATGTAGCGCAGTACGGGGCCTAGGTGAACTGACGCACGATGACCAGCTAGTGATGTGTCGATTGGAAGGGAGAAATGCGTACTCGGGCTAAGTGTTGATCTCGTAGGCAAACAAGAAAAGATCCCGGAACCAATCGAGTCCAGCACTGCTGCTCCACTACTTGAGATCACTGGTGTCCGACAGGTGAGTGCAGTAGTCGTTCATGACGCATGGCTGAATCCATGGACTGTTTTCCTGGTCGTGATCGAGAGATGTCGCGACACATCTGATGAGAGGTCCAGCCCAACGAGCACCGACAGCTCTATTGCGGGGGATTTTTAATGAATTGATACTAGATCTGCAAGGGGTTCACCAAGCCTAAACATCGAGTGGTATTCGTGTTTATGCTTCTTCCGGCTACGCGTTTAGAGGCGGCGGCATGCTTGTTTGGCACGTGCGTCCAAACCCAAACTGGATAGTTCGGATTCTGCTTCTGCTTTATCGCGCAAAGGCTGGGCCGCCCCGTTGCTTCTTCCTGCTTGGATGGCGACGCACTCCAATATCTGCTAGATCATCGCCACCCAAACGCTGAGTATGCCCCCAAGTTCATGCTCTATTACGAGTTTATGTAGGGTATTTTTCCTACGCTGTTTCGAGAAACACATAGCGATAGTGAGCTGAGTCACACCATATTTGGTAAAAAAACCGTATTAATTACAGCGATGCCAAGTGATATAGAGCACGTACTATTGTGACTTGTTTATCAGCCTCAGGAGTTAATCCTCATATGGAAGTGTGTGCCATGCCGCAACCTCTGATCAAAAAAGCTTGTCAAAAGCTGATATAATCAACGGCCAATTGTTCCAGCGGCATAAGAATGATCGGCGTTGAGGCGGGTAAGCTGCCCGTTCTCTGCTACATGCTGGACGAGAGCCTCAAAGCGGCTATTCCATCGTCTATCGAGTTCGCGTTGCCGACGGTCGATATGCCAGCCGGAACGTCTTGCAAGAGCATGATCCTGGCGACGGGCAACTGACCATACTGGAACTCCTTACCCCGAACGTCAACACTTCTATCCCGTGACATAGAAGCCGATAACCTCCGTTATGTAAAGTTAAGGCTGTTGTATTGTCAGAACATGCGAACTCACGGGCCCCATGCTGGTTCGCTGATGTGTCTGGGTAATAAGAGGCCGGAAAGCTGCGCAAGGGGCACCCATCACCAGTGAAATTGCGGCCACTCGCATGGCTAGGGGCACCGTTGCAATAGTTATTTTTGAAGGGGTCCCGCCTTCATGGAGCAGGTGTGAGCAGTAGGCGTGTCAGCTGCGCAACTTGTTTAGGGCTTGATTGCATGAGCTTAGGGTGTCTCCGACATAGTCGATGGTTGAGCCCGGGCAGCTAAGCGGAACTCGTCTTTGATCTTCAGGGTCAAGGCCACGAGCAACCTGAGGAGCTGGAAGTAGGACTGCCTATGCGTACTTATATCGCCGGGATCGGCGTTAGTCCCATGCGCGTACTTATTTCGCAGGTCTGGGCCATCGCTGAACTCGCTCTTGTTCAAGAAATAGTTGAAGTAACTAGCTTCAGGTCTTGTCAACAGCGTCGAACTAAATTCGAGCCACCCCTTTTGCATCAGTACGAGCGCCGCCGAAGCTTCATCCGTACCATAGTGACCGTAAGCTGCGGCTTCGCGGTTGTTGATGTCACTTAGCACTAGAACCTGCACTGGCTGAGCAAATTCCAGCAGATCAGAATCGACGGCAACCAAACCCTCGTCGATCAACCAATCGATAGATTCCTTCTGATGAGGGCGGACCGACTCGTAAGAAACTTCGTTCTCTGTTATCAGCTCGACGAAGTTCGAGGCTTTGAGTTCACTGCTTATGTAGGTCATTCCAGACTGATCACTAAAAAGCAGATGCATAGCCCGATCACAATTATGATTGCTTCCCCGGTGCAAATATTTGCGCTCCGTAAAGCTTGGGATCGCAGCCCACGGCCGAGGCGTGGAGGTCATTTGTAAAAGTTCAGGATCCAGGACACCTTCATCGCAATATAAGCTGAACTGTCTTGCAATACTCTCCATCTCTGCGGAAATATGCCGACATCGCTCAAGGAACGAGCTGCTAGGACTAGACGCCGCGAAGTAGAAGTTAGCCGCACCGAACTTATCAACCAAATACTCTCGGAAGAACCATGCCACGGAATCTTCTACTTCGATGCTGTACTGACGTAGGAAATCCGAGTAAAACTGAGTCCCGTTAAGGGTGAGCGCATCAACATAGTTGAACGCGCTCCCTCGGGGGTATGCGTCTCTTCCTGAGATTAACAGTGTGCGGAGCGCTCCCAGCTGACCTTTGAAGGATGGCATTGTGAGCAGTCCTCGTTCAAGGAAGCCCACCACCGAAGCGAAATTTAGAAGTATTCGCTCCGGATCCATGGAAGATAACAGATATTTTTCACTGAACGATCGGACGTAGCTCACGCTGTTCTCGTCACGCTCAACGCGGTCGATCACTGGTTTTCGTTGTTCCGGATCCAGCCTAAGTCCGTGATACGTATTCGTTGTTTTGGTCCTCTTTGCGGCAAGGAGCTCCTCGATAAGGTCTTTATGACGCTTCTTCGCTTCCAACCGTATTTTCGGAGTTAAACCAAAACTATCGTTGTCATTGCTCTCCGCAATCGCTTGAACATAATTGAGATGCGGAGAAGCACTTCCGATGTAAGCGCTCAAGAGCTGCTGCATGTCCTCTCCGCTCAGGCTTGCGGGAAGATGGTATAAAGGATTCGAATCTTTGACCAGCCTCATGCGGACCAGTAGCTCTCCGTTTTGGGCATCGGAGAGCATCACCTCTCGAAGTTTTCGGTCATTCCGGTTCACGAATTGACGATCTGCAAGCATGACCTCCAGAGGTAGTGCAGCATCTGACAGGGCTTCGAATAGCATTTGGCCGCCAACCCTTTTAGCAACTCCATGCCTTTCGATGAGGCGGAGCAGGTCGTCGGCATACTGAAAGTCCATCTTGTTCAAATGCTCTTTAAGGTTCGACGCTTCAATAGTTGAGAAGAAAGAGGCGACCCGTCGTCGCGACTCACGCGCCGACAGAGCTAACTCTGTATGGTCTTGCGCAGTCAGGAAATTCGGGAAAATGTTGTTCTTTTCAAATTCAAGCGCATTATGGAGTTCGAGAGCATCGTTAAGCGAAAGGAGCTTTCGCCCCGAGGAATAACTCTGGACTAGAGCGACTGCCTTCTCCGCAAGCCACCCATTGGCTAAATCCCGTACGCCATAGAACTTTAACCTCACGAGTGAATCCACATCTTCCATCCGCTAATTGTACTCAACATGTGAGGAAAAAGTTGTTGTGGAACCGTCATTCCAACTATGCCAGCAGATGATTGCTGGAAGAGTCACATCGCGATAAATGGCAAAAGATAAATGCAGCAAAACAAAAATTCGCGTCTCACTATCGATCGTTTTAGGTCTACATGGGCATGCGATCCAATGAGTTACCTACCATGTCCTTAAACACTCAAGCGTCCCCTGATGACTGCGGGATGCTTCAGTAGGAAAAGACTGATTTTCAGTTATAAACAAGACCAGACGATGCGGCAGCATCCTGGCGCAGCCGCAGTTGACACAATGAAAGCCGCGCCATCCACGGTAGTGAGATAACTAGCGCGCTGGACTCACCACGTCGGCATAGACCGTGCGGCGAGCCACGTCTTTCAACTACCAGGAACGAAAAGCTGTTTGGTGATTTCACTGGCCGCCGCTCCCGAGGCTGACGTCATCCCAGCCGTCAAAACACCCCGCAAAGTCGCTAGTGCCCCTTTAAGGCTCTTCTGGTCCGGCTCTTCTTTAATCACTTCTTGCAGAATGACCGATCCTGCATCCCGACCAATTTCCTGGTCATCCGGACCGAAATAATCCGCGGATTCCAGCAGGTCCAACGCACCCTGGACCGCAGCAACCAGCTCGGTGAAGGCGGCAGGAACTTCCTCATGCTGCACCACACGCCCTCCCTGGGTGGCAATCGCCACCCGTGAGCCGGAAGCAACAATGGCATGATCTCCGTAGATCACCGTGCCCGAGTGCCCTCCTGGAGGGTTACTCTGGGGTGCTGAGGTGCTGAATGTTGCCTTGATATGGCTCATATCGGCTCGCATGCGTCCACCGGCCCGGTTCACTTCCACGTCGGTGATATAAACGCGCTGCACTCCACCGCGCGGATCGGGAATCTCCAACCGGTCGCCCTCATAGACCGGCACATCAACATCAAAGAAGGCCGCCTTGGACTGCACCTGGGCTTCTAGTTCAGTACGCTCCTCTGTGCCCTGATCCGACTGATGAATGACCGTCACCATCTCGGTGCCGAAATTATTCCTGACCCAGGCGATGAATCCGTGCCCGCTTCCTGGAAGAGGTCCCATCTCACTCCTACTTGCGCTATGAAATCCGGTTGATTTCACTTTCGCTCAGCATGACACACCCCGCCGACACTTCTTATAAGGGTTCCGTTCCCGCCACAAGGCCACGCCCCACGATTCGCCCCCGGTGGTGATTGGCACCTGCCCGGCGGTTTCCGCCGCGTGCTCAGCCAGTAGCAACCCTTCACGGGTCACCGCATCGGATGATTATCAACCACCGTATAGAAAACCTTCGTCCCGCTCGGGACGAGTCGTTACCAATCTAGACATGCGCAATCTGGCCCGGTGCTGGCCGGCCTGGATTGGAGATGCCGTCCCAGCCATCGAAAAACCGGCCACGCCAAGAGCTGCGGCGGAAAAAACACGGGTCGAACACACATCTCAAAAACATTCGTTTATGACACACCATCCTGCCTTCTGAGCTGAAAATCCCTGACAGCTGAAAACTCAATAGTTTTTCAAGCGCGTTTAGTCGCAATACCCAGTGTCACAAACTATGCGTCGAAACGGTGACCACGCCACGAGTATTGATACATTTAGAGCAATGGGACACCTCCTCGGATACGCCAGAGTCTCCACCGGCGACCAAGACGCGCAACTTCAACATGATGCACTGACTAATGCCGGCTGCTATCGAATCTTTACCGACACTGCCTCCGGCGCACTTGAATCACGCCCAGAGCTCGATAAGCTCCTGGACCAGATTCGCCCCGGTGACACTCTCGTAGTCTGGCGCCTGGACCGACTCGGGCGCTCCATCCGTCACCTGATCAACCACATGGACGCGTTGCAGCGACAAGGAATAGAGTTCAAATCCCTGCAGGAGAATATCGACACCAGTTCTTCCGGTGGCCGGCTCGTATTCAACATCTTTGCTTCCTTGGCAGAGTTTGAACGCGACCTCATCCGAGAACGAACCAATGCCGGCTTAGCCGCGGCCCGTGCCCGTGGCCGTACCGGAGGCCGCCCCTCTTCCCTCTCCCCCGACAAACTGCGCACCGCGAAGAGACTCTACGAACAGCGTGACATGACTGCGGCACAAATCGGTGAGGTGCTCGGTGTTAGTCGCAGTACTGTTTACCGAGCATTGCGAAGAGACGGTCGGGAAGGCTCGCTGTAGCTGTACAAATCCCTCTTTGCGGGAGCTAAACGCTGTTTTCCTGGCTACGCTGGAATCCCTGCTGGTGATTGACCATGCTCAGTGGCCGGTAGTCTGGACATGCTGATTAATGAATTAGCCTATTCACGCTGGACCAATGTACGGCAGGCCGCACCGCCAATTTCTACAAGGGCTTAGTAACGACCAGGGAGAGGAAAAATGACCTCATCATTTCTAGAAATTGACGTTGTTTCGACCCTTGAGCTGAAGTATTTCGCGGGTCTCATCGGGGGTAGCTACTTCGAAGTTTAAAGCCTCAAGGATAGTCCGAATCCTTTCGACCTGCTGAGCATTAGAGGCCGCGAGCTGACCGGGGCCAATCCACAGTGAATCTTCGAGACCAACCCTGATATGGGAACCCATAGCTGCGCCAATAGTGGCTAATGGCATCTGATTCCTGCCGGCACCCAGAATGGACCACTGGTAGGCATCGCCGAAGAGCCGTTCGGCGGTACGACGCATGTGCATGAGATCTTCCGGATGTGCACCGATACCACCAAGCAGCCCAAACACGGACTGAATGAAGAGCGGTCCGTGGGCCAATCCGCGACCGTGGAAATGGGCAAGGTTGTTCAGATGCGAGATGTCATAACATTCGAACTCGAAGCGCGTGTTGTTAGCGTTGCCGATTTCCAAGATCCGTTGGATATCCGCGAAGGTGTTCTTGAAGACCAGGTCACGGGAATTTTCCAGACCAGCACGTTCCCACTCATGTTCGAATTCCTGGAAGCGGTCAAGCATTGGATATAGCCCAAAGTTCATTGATCCCATGTTCAGTGAGGCGAGTTCTGGCTGGAACTCGATCACTGGGCGCATGCGCTCTTCCACACTCATATGAGGGGATCCACCGGTGGTGATATTTATGACCGCATCAGTGTTAGCCTTGATCTTTTCCAGGATGGGCTCAAAGTGTTTGGGATCTTGCGAGGGGCTCCCGTCCTTGGGATCTCGGGCGTGCATATGCACGATTGAGGCACCGGCTTCGGCAGCACCGATTGCTGCCTCTGCAATCTCCTCCGCGGTTACTGGCAAATGTGGGGACATGGAGGGGGTGTGAATTGCGCCGGTGACGGCGGAGGTGATTATGACTTTGCGCGGTTTTGCCATGATTTGGGGATTCCTTAGTAGAGTTTCTCGGTATTGCCGTCAACAGCCATTGCTTGGCCGTTGACGCTGCGTGCCAGCGAGCTGGCTAGGAAGACAGCCATGTCTGCGATGTCGCCAGGCTCCACTAATCGGTTCAGTGAAGCTTGTCGGTGATAGAGATCGGACACTTCATCCACGGGACGGCCGAGCATGGCTGCTTTCGACTCAATCACTGATTGAATACGCGGTCCGTTGACAGCGCCGGGACAGATGGCATTGACTCTGATGCGTTCTTCGCCCAGTTCGATGGCCAGGGTCTTGGTCAATCCGATGACTGCCCATTTGGATGCTGAGTAAGGACTGCGTCCTGCCATGCCCAATCGTCCGGCGGCCGAAGATAGATTGATGATGGAAGCATCGGATGATTCGCGCAGCAAAGGTAACAGATGCTTGATGCAGTGGAACTGGCCGTGTACGTTGACCTCGAAGGTTGACTTCCACTCCGCGGTGTCGAGAGTGTCGATGGGCCCGGTGGGACCTGCGATCCCTGCGTTGTTGACTAAAACATCCAGCCCGCCGAACTCGCGGCGGATTATTGTCGCCAGTTCGATGACTTGAGTTTCATCGGATACATCGCTGAGTAGCGCGCTAAAGCCGGCTTCGGTGGCTGTTCTCACCGCTGCGGGATTGATGTCCGTGACGAAGACCCGAGCGCCAAGATCTTTAAAGGCGTCTGCGATGGCCATTCCGATGCCCGCAGCGCCGGCTGTGACCAGGACCGTGCGTCCGGTGAAATCAAGTTTGCTGTTTTCCATGATGTTGTCTTTCCTCTCGCGGGTGGTACTAGTTAGCTGCCAAGCATGGCGGCGTGGGATCCTCGCTGCCGTTCTTGTGCTTTCGCATTGTCAGCTGGCTGTAACCGGATCTTTCTTACTCGACGTCCGCTTATCGCTTCTCGCAAAAAGCTGCAGGGCAACGCCAAACAAAGCACATGCTGCCAAGGCCAGGAAACAGATAATATAGCCGCTACGCTGTTCCCAGCCGCCGCCTGCGCTGATGAGCGCGCCCATGAATACTGGAGCGATGCCGCCACCGATGAACATCGCTGTAGTGATCACACCGTTGGCCGTTGACGTAGCGCCCATAGGCGCTGCATCTGATGCGGCAGCATAGTAGATGGGCCAGACTGCGTTGGCTACGAGGCCGAAAGCTAGCTGGATAACAACGATCAACATAGAGCTTGTCGCAAAATAAAATGCAGCTACGGAAATCGTCATCCACACGCCACAGATAATAATGGTGATCTTTCTGCCGATAACATCCGAAAGCGTCGGCCAGATAATCTGACCGAGAATTCCCGTGATCGTGAAGACCACGCTCAGCCCTGCTGACGCAGCTAGAGACAGGCCCAACACATTGAATAGGTAAGCCGGAAGCACGACGTTGATACCCATGTAGACGATCTGAGTCAGTAATGTCGTTCCTGCAGTGAGAGTAATGTTGCGTTGCTGCAGGGTCTTCTTCAGGAGTCCTTTGGGTTGAGTTGCTTCGTCGTTCACATCTGGCGTGGTGAGCCCCTGGCTACGAATGTCCGCATAAAGGGTTGCAATCTTGTCAGGAGTTGAGTACTTGCCCCAGAAAATCATCAAAGGCACTGCGATGATCAGAGCAAAGAAGAATGCATAGGACCAGCTGTCGGGACCGAACAAGCTAATGATGGCCGCGGCCATCAAACCTGAGAGCAGCGAACCGATCGGGTAGCCAGTGTGGTGAATGCCGAGTGCAAATCCGCGCCGTTCTTTAGGCCACCATTCGGAAGTATTACTGACACCGACTGGCTCGCCCCAGCCTGCACCTAAGTTGACACCAACCCGAAGCGCAACGAAAGCGACGATGTTATGGCTGATGAACTTAAATCCGGAGAGGAAGGATAGTGCTGTATAGCCGATAACTAGTGGGAGTTGGAATCGAGCCCGCTTCCAGCCTCCGCCGTGTTTGTCACTCATCGCTGAGCCGGGAATAGCCATGACGGCAAGAACCAACATGATCAATGAAGCAATGGCTCCCCATGCTTCGGGCGACAAATTGAAGGTCTCAGAAATTGTTGGGCCTAGACGCAAGATGATTTCTCGGTCATAGGCATTAAGGATCCAGATAAGCCAACAGACAAAAAGTGATATCCAAGAATATTTATGAATGGATTTCATCGAGAGAGATGGTTTTTTCGTAGACACGAGATTTCCTTCTGTCTAGGCGCCAAAGCGCGGTTCAGGGAGTCCCAGAACATCGAGACCAGTAATTGCGAAGAGAGCGCCTCGTTGTTGTCCGTCTTCGGGAAAGCGAGGAAGAGGCGGCTTCGCCATGGATGTGACGAAAAGTATGTCCATGTTGGGCCCACCGAAGGCAAGACTGGTTACTTTGAGTACGGGTGTCTTGATGATTCGGTCTACTGTTCCGTCGGGTGCGTAACGGATGATTTTGCCGCCATAAACCAATGCTTGCCAGAGGTACCCTTCGGAGTCGACAGTTGCACCGTCTGCAGCGCCTCCGCCGCTTGTGTCTACCTTGGCAAATGTCCGGCGGTTACTCGCTTTACCGCTGACCGTGTCGTAGTCGTAGGCCCAGATTTCGCCCGTCCAAGTGTCCGCAAAATACAGAGTCTCCCCATCGGGGCTGAAACACGGTCCGTTGGAAACTACGATGTCTTTGTCGAGTACCTGTAGTTGGCCATTCGGTGAGTAGCTGTACAGGCTACCGCTTGCGCTCTCTTCAAGTGTGTCCATAGACCCGAAAAGGAACCGCCCCTGGCGGTCGACCTTTCCGTCGTTAAGACGGTTGGAATGCAAATCTGGTTCGGGGTTGATAATCAGCTCACGGTCGCCGGTGCTGACATCAATTCGATACAAGCCGCTTTGCAGCGCAGCTATGAATGTGCTGCCATCATGCCCTATGGCCATCGAACCAATAGGTTCGCGCATGTCCCATGCCCGAAGCTCACGGCCGTCATATGTGGATCTGAAGATCCGGCCGTCTGCACTGTCGATCCAATGTAAGCGTTGTGACTCCGCATCCCAGACGGGCCCTTCGCCCAACGTGGTTTTAATATCGAGAAGCACGTCAATGTGCGGCGAACTAGGCATAGTTGTAGTGTCCTTCGAAGTAGAAAAGATCAAAAGCAGACGAGATATAAGCGGAAATTTGTTAGCGTTGCGGCTGGGGGCACCCGCAGGTCCGCCCCACATGAATTTGGTGTTTGCACACCGTGTGCGCGTAAGTGCTTCGAGGATGAGTGATTTGGTCTAGTAACAATTCGAACGAGCGCTCGGCCATCTCCTTGACTGGCTGGACAATCGTAGTCAGCCCGATCAGCAGAGAACGGCTGTGAGGTAAGCCGTCGCTGCCGACTACCGCCACATCCTCAGGAATGCGAAGCCCTAAAGTCAAGGCATGCTCCATTACGCCGATGGCAATTTCATCGGAACCGCAAACGATAGCGCGTGGCGGGTTTGGCGATCCTAGAAGTTTTTCTGCGGCCACACGGCCCCCGTCGGAGTTCAGTCTGGTACTGATCTTGCGTTCTCCGCTGATGGAAACCCCGGCTGCGATGGCTGTACGGATAAATGCTTGCTCGCGGGTTATCGAGGCGGTGGAAAAACGTGGACCAATTACTGTCGCGATCTCCCGGTATCCGTGGTTCAGAATGTGGCTCATAAGTTCTGTGGCTGCCGCATCGTCATCGATGCCCACGAAGTCACCGGGAAGGTGTTCGGTACGTCTTGAAAGGCATACGTATGGGATGCGTTTTTGACGCAGAGTTCGCAGTGCTCTCGTGTCCTCACGCCAAGCAGCTGCGATGATGACGCCATCGACGTTGCGTGCCGCCAACGTACTGGCAACCTGTGCCAGAGATTCAGGATCGTCCTGTGTCGTGGCTACAAAAACTTCGAAGCCTTCGGCTGCTGTGGCGTTGATAATGTGTTGCGCCCAGCCGGTATACATCTGATTGACGATGTTCGGGAGGATTAGGCCCACCACGCGGGTCAGGAGTGGATCGTTCCCCACTCCGTTGCTCGCAGGGCGAAAACCCATTTCGTTGGCTATTTTTACCACGTGCCGACGGGTCTCAGCGGATGCGCCTGGTCGTCCATTCATGATGTAGCTGACGGTGGCCGCTGAAACACCTGCCGCTCTAGCAACTGCGGCGGCTGAGACTCGCGAGGGGCGCTCTCTTGAGGTACTGACAATATCAGTAGTCATTGACGCCTCCTTTGAGTCTCAGTTCCTATGTAGCCAAATTGCTAGCATGTGATCACCATTACAGTTGATGATTTAGTGTTAAGCAACCGTAAGTTAATTTTCGGATTTAGTCTCGAGAGTCATTTTCTATTCGTTGATTTGGACAGTAAAAGCAGATTACGGTTACTTAAGTTCAAATGAGTTGCAATGTGCAGGAGATGTGGCCGGGTGCACTTGGTTACAAAGGGATACAGGGTTCCATCCCGAAATTGGAAGGACATACTGAACTGCAGAGATTCCAGGGCCGTATATGTGGGCTCACGGCTGTTTGCCCCTGGTGTAAGTCTTCAGGGATGTAATCTGCCCCTCTTCAGAAATTGCGAAAACAGGCCTCACGTTCCGTTCGCAAGGGATCCCCTGGTGCTATTACTGAAAGATGACGTGCGACTCTCGCCCATAGCCCGACGATGCGAAATCTTCGTGTCGGCCATTCCGCTTTTGCGAGTTTTCTCCTCGCGCCAAGATCGACACCAGGATGTCGTTAGCGCGAATTTCCGTGCCGCTGCCCCTTAGCGCGCTCTCTCTGTCAGCGACACATGCTGGTGATCTAGGGCTTTCTCCTCTGCCTAAAGCGCTGAGGAGAGGAAACAAATGGAATCTTTAAAAAATTGAGCCGTGTCGCAGATATCTTAATGATGTCGCTATCTCGTATTGTGGAGCTATGAGCTCACCACGACGACCTAGAGGGTCCGTAAACGACCCCATCGCTTTGGGCTGGAAAGTACAGCGCGAGAATAAAGAGTTCTTTACCGACCTAGCAGCTAAGGCTGGGCTGTCAGGCGCAGCTATGTTCGATCTCATGATCGAAAATATCGAACTTGATAAGCGAGGCCTACCTTCCTGGGCACCGCAAAAGGATGACGAAGGAAAACTGCCTATCGACAAGCCTTAAACAGAAAAGCCCGCGCAATGCGCGGGACTGAAATTCTGAATCCGATCTGACGTTCTCGCCAAAGTTCCCAGATCGTGATTTACCACGAAGCTTCCGGTTACCACACCGGACGCTCCCCTTCCTTTACCCTCCTAAGAGAAAAGGACTTATGTGTCTATAGTAGCGCCTCCACGCGCCCAATCAAGCACCAGCACCAAAGAAACGCCGCAAAACACCGCGATCCACACCACAAAACCACGCTGGTGCACCCGCCCCGCCGACGGCCGGATCGCCGCAATCCTCGCCCACACCGCCAAAGGACACCGCCCGTTTACCAAGGCAGAAACCCCCGAAGGATTCACTGCCAAGGGGAAAAGCCAGTTCAACGCGGCTAAAGAAGCCCTCGCCACCAAACACGCTCACACCCCCGCACCCCTGCACATCAAGCGTGTCTCACGCGCCCAGGAAACCTCCCCCCGCGCCATTAACTGGGCCATCCCGACCGGGAGCAAGAAAATCGACCACACCGCCCAAGCATGGCGTGCCACACGCTCCCTGGACGAACTGCTATGCCGCCGCGCGGACTGCAAACGAAACATCCTCGCCGTGCTCTGGGTCCTCCTTCGCTACACCGACCACAAAAGCATGACAGTACGCATCACCTGGGACACCATCGCCACCAAAGCCCGGGTCAGCCGCGCAACCGTAGGCAACGCCCTCAAATTCCTGCGCACCCACGGCATCCTCGGCATCGTCGCATCAGGCCGCAGCGCACAATACGCCGCCAAAGCCGGCCAACCAGCCACCAACGAAGCCCCCGTCTACGTCATCTGCCGCCCCATCGGCCTCGGACTACGCCCCCAGGACGCCGAAGACACCACCGCCACCCGGCCAACCCCCAACCGCACGGCCTGTGGAAATAACTTAGAACCCCTCCCCGTAGGGGGGTTAACCACTTACGAAGTAAGTTCCTACACGCGCACGCGCGAAAAAAACACTCACAATGAGCCGCTACGCGGCACTGAAAAACTTTTTAGGCACGGCTCCGCCGCGCAAACTCACCACAGCGATCATCGACCAGTCGAACTATGGCCAGCTCACAGAACGATCAGCTCTAGAGGACAGGGGCTATCGGCTACCGCTGAAATCTCACGTCGGATGCCAGATCTCGCCCGTTTTTCCAAGAAAAACGTGCTCAACATGTTCAAACCCTTCTTCTCCAACGGATGGACAATCTCAGACATCCAACACGCCCTCGAATGGCGCACCACACCAGGCCTGCACGGCAAGGAAGCCTGGGGAGCACTACCCCAGCACAACCGTGAAACTCAGTCCTACATCGACTACTGCCGGATCTTGCGCGCAGCGATCCTGCACCGCATGAACCAATGGCGCACCGCCACCGGAGAAATCATGCTCAGCAGATCCCAGCGAGCAGCAGCCGCCAGCAGCCACGCGCGCGCCGCCGCACGCGCCGCAGCCGAACGCCGCGCCCAGCAAGCCGCGCAGCGCCCGCAACTGCGCAGCACCGCTTCCCGAGGCGCCGCAGCCGCACGCGCCGCCCTGGCCGCCGCACGCCGAACCGGGGCATGTTCCTAGCCTCCTGCCCACATGGGCACGACAAAAGCTCAACCACAAGCGGCTTTTCTCGCACACATGATGGACAGCAGGAACCAAACGACCGACCGCACACAAGCCACACGTTTAGTACTCGAGTTAGCACACGACACGCGAGCATGACATGTGCACGAATCTCTGACCAGGCACCACCCACCAGAACACAGCGAAACCCAAACTGTCCGACGATACACCTAGACTTGCCATAGGCCCGAAGGAGAAGCAATGACCCCCTACGCAGCAGACGAAGCCGCCCTGAAAATGCGCGAGCAACGCCCCTCTTTTTCGCAGCACCGCTAATCCCCGCCCTGCTGATCCTCGGCGTGATCATCTCAGGATCACTCACAGTACTTTTCGGAATCGCACTAGCAGCAGTAACCATGGCTGTAGCCTGCTTAATGCGTATCATCTGGCAGACAGCGCACTTCCAGGGCTACAAGAACACGACCGAAAACCGAACACTCACAACCCTGGGATACAGCGCAGTCCCCATCGTGCTTATTGCGCTCATACTCAACATCTTCATCTAACCAGCACACCAAAAAGGGCCGGCCACAAGGCCGGCCCTTTTTCGCGCATCTACTCCACGTCTCCCACAGCCCAGGAACCATCCCGAGGACGCTCCACCAGATCCCATGTCAGCAGATCCGAACGGGGATTAGCCCCTAACCGCACCTGCACCCGCCACACCGCAAAATCAATCCGATCAGCAGCCCCCTTCTTGATTCTGAACGAGTGATCTTCCCACCAATTCACCCGCCCAAAATGACGGCCCGGCTCAACCGCGACCTGCCAGACACGGCCGCCGCGCCGAATCTTCCAAGGCACACCGGCCGCCGTAAAACGCACCTCAACAAATTCGTCAGACATAACGAGCCAAGGCTACGCCCTGGCACAGACAAAAGGACGGCCGCACGCGGCCGACCTATCCCCTACCCCACTCTTTCGTACCTCGTTCCTGGCGCTCCATCATGCCTGGCCGGCCGCTGCGCGCAAGGGCTACGCCCCGGCTCCTCCGAGATTTTCCGGGCGCGGTCGCAAGCTCCCTTATCCCGCCCAGAAATTCTCTCCCCCACCGCCCTACGGGTTGCACTACGCGGCCTTATGCCAGGAATGCTCCGCTTATCAGGAACGAGGTGATCAACCGAGCATCTCATTTAGCCCTAATAGTACTTTTGGAGGTACATCTCATGGCACGCAAGATCAAGAACACCAAGACCGCCGACCAGCGCCGCGCCGAAGCCGAAGCGATGCAGGCCAAAATCGCTGAACAGGTCGAGCAGCTGCGCAACAGCGACGCATGGATTAACTACCTGAATTTCGCCCAAGCCTTCCACCGCTACAGCGTAGGAAACCTACTGCTGATCATGGCCCAGTGCCCAGGAGCAACCCACGTCGCCGGATACCGCACCTGGCAGAACCTCGGCCGCCAGGTACGCAAGGGAGAAACCGGCATCCGCATTTTCGGCGGCCGCAACGTCAAATGGACGGCAGAAGACGAGCAGACCGGAGAAGAAAAGGAGCACAGCGCGGTGCGCTTCTTCCCCGTGAGCGTTTTCGACATGGCCCAGACCGATCTAATCGACCCCGAAGCCGAAGACCCCAGCACCATCGCCCACAAGCTCACCGGCGACGACCCCCAGGGCATCACCCAGGCAGTGACCGACTATCTCACCGGCCAAGGCTGGACTGTCACCCGCGAGCCGATCAGCGACAGCACCAACGGCTACACCACCACGGACGGCAGCCGCCAGGTAGTCATCGACACCGCACTACCACCAGCACAGGCAGCCAAAACCGCACTGCACGAAGCCGCCCACGTGATCCTACACAGCACCGAAGAAGCCGCCGAATACATCGAGCACCGGGGCACCAAGGAAACCGAAGCCGAGAGCGTGGCCTACATCGTCGCCGGAATCCTCGGACTGGACACCAGCGCCTACAGCATCGGCTACGTCGCCGGATGGAGCCAAGGAGACACCGAAATGATCAAGAACACCGCCGCCCGAGTCCTCAAAGCAGCACACCTACTAGCCGAAGCCATCACCGAGCCGGAAGAAACCCAAGAAGCCGCCTAAAAACCTCAACTAATAGTACTATTACCGTTGCTTTTTGGTGGTGGTAATAGTACTATTGGAGTTAGGAAGCAAAAGGGATGAAATGGAAAGAGGTTCGACGTGAATCGCGAGAAGAAGGTGTCACTAGCCGGAAAGCTCCACTTGGTTATTTCACTGCTTTGCGTGCCAGTGGCATTGGGTGCAATCGTGGCGCTCCATTATGAAATGATTTCACGGCTGAGCATGTGGTCAATTTTCCTGGCCTGCATGCTTGTTTCACGCATAGAGTTCAAGAAGTTCCAGAAAGCTTTGGTGCGCCACCGCGCACTCGACGGCGAATGAGAACGCTGACGAGAAGGAAGCGTGGAGAATAGTACTATTGCCGTTGCTTTTTAGTAGCGGTAATAGTACTATTAGAGTTAGAAGAGAAAGCAAGAAGGAAGGAAACCCCCATGAACAAGGCAATTTTCATCTACGACCAGCAGGCAGTGTTCGGCCCTAGCGAAGAGCATCGCGCCAATGCAATGCAGTTCCGGCAGGCACTCGGCTTAGGTGTACTGGGATCGCTCGGCGCTAGCGAACTCACCGCAGTGCCAGGAGCGCACCAGTGCGGCGGCCTGCTGTTCACCGCCCGAGTCCTGCCGATGACCAAGCGGGGCACGCGCGGCACGCGGCCCCGCAACATGGGCATCATGGTCAGCCTGACCCCCGCTGATGAAATCGAGATTGAAGCCCGAGAAATCGCACGCGGCACAGAGCACGCAAAAATCGAGGGGATCGCCATCGAGCAGCTACAGCGCGCAGCCCTGGCCATCGACTATGGCGGCACCGAAGTACTGAACCCGCGCTACTGGACGAACTGACACCAAAAGTACTATTACCACCATCGGTGGCAATAGTACTATAAGCGTTACAGGAGAATGAACGATGCTCACCATTGAGCAGATCGAGAGCATGGCCGCCGAGACCATCCGCGGCATCGCGCCAGAGCGTCGTGCGGAGATGGCAGAGGAAACGCGCAAGCGCTACCATGGCCCCGCCGATGGCGCAGCGGCAGTGATCGACCTTATGCAGAACATTGCAGCGGCTCGACGCTATCCGACGAAATGACGGCACTAACAGTACTGTTACCGTTGCTTTATGCCACCGGTAATAGTACTATTGGAGTTATAAGGAAGGGGGGGGCATGGACTCCGAAATCACCGTTTGCACCAAGCCCTCGTGCGCGCAGTGCAACGCTACCTATCGAGCACTGGACAAGAAAGGGATCAAGTACCGAAAGGTCGACATATCTACCGATGCGAAAGCATTGGACTACGTGCGCAGCCTGGGCTACATGCAAGCGCCCGTAGTGGTGACAGTCAATGATCACTGGTCGGGCTTTAGGCCGGATAAGATCGAATCTCTCTAGCCTTGGTAGTACTATAAGAACATACCCCTAACAGTACTTTTAGAGTTGTTAGTACTGTTACCACTATTGGAGGTAAGAACATGAACGCAGAGATCATCGCCCTGGCGAATCAAAAGGGCGGCGTCGGGAAATCAACCACAACGGTTAACCTGGCGCGTGCCGCCGTTCGGCGTGGCTTGCGTGTTCTGGTTGTTGACCTGGACCCCCAGGGAAATCTAACCGACGCGCTGGCCGCCGAGCCGGTATCAGATGACCAGGTGGGCCTAGCTGACGTACTGAGCGCCCGAGCCGACGAAGTACTCTCAGATGTTATCGTGCCGTCGATCTGGGCAGGCGTGGACATTGCGCCAACCGCAGGCGACACCTTGGCATCCGTGGGCGAGGAACTGATCACCACGGGAGCCGGCCGGGAATCGAAGCTGCGCAAAGCACTGGCAGAAGTCTCCGACCGGTACGACCTCATTTTGGTGGATTGTGCTCCTAGTTTGGATCAGCTCACCATCAACGGCCTGACAGCAGCCCATAAGGTGCTGATCGTTACGCAATCCAAGAAGTGGAGCCTTGACGGGCTGGCCAAGCTCCTTCGCACCATTGAGAGCGTGCGGGAGCACTATAACCAGGGCTTGCAGGTGGCCGGTGTCCTGGTGAACCAGCACGAAGGCCGAACTATTGCAGGGCAAACCTGGCTTGACGAGCTGCACGCGGCCGCCGAAGCCCGAAACTTTAGGGTGCTTACCCCGCCAGTTCCGAAGCGCGTAGTCATCGCAGATGCTACCGAAGCATCAGTAGCCCTCGATGAATGGGGGAGCGCCGAAGCGATGGAGCTAAGCGAGATGTACGCCGATCACCTCACCACTATCCAAGGAGCTAAGTAGCTATGGCAGGCCGACCAGCAGCCCGAAAATCGAATCTGGCAGGAACTAGCCCGGTAAATCCTGTGCCAGCCGCAGCCGCCGAGCCACGGCAGGACGAACCTAAAAAGGCCGTCAAGGCTGCCCCCACAGTGTCGAAGCCAGCCGCCGAAGAATCGGTAAAAAAGCGTAAGTACCCGCATAAAGTGTCGTTCTATCAGGACATGAGTGACACGGACCGGGTACGCGGAGCCATCTTGCACACGATGATTTCAGAGGGCAACCGCAATCTCTCGCAGTTCATTCACAAGGCAGTGATGAAGGAAGTAGAGCGCCTGGAAGCCGAATACAACGGTGGCCAGCCCTGGCCAGCTGTGAAAGCCAACGACATGCCCAAGGGCGCAGCAGCCCACGGAGAAAAGGAAGACTAATGCGCAAAACCGTAGTGCGATAGAAAGAACGTTCATGCGCCTGAGCGACTTGCCACTATTGCCGATTCTATTCTTCGTTCTCGGGGCTGCCGTTGTCGTCTTGGCTAATAAGCAACTAAAGCCGGAAACGCACGATACGCGTTGGGTGTACGTGATGCTTGCCGGTGCAATCATTTGCCTGATATCAGCTGTTTATGCCTGGTTGTAACTCGCGCGCATGGCTTCAAAGATCCGTGCACAACCCAAGATCGCATAACGCTGGGTAACTTAGGTACCGCAACTTTTGGGCTGTGTGCGGTCGGTCGATTGGTTCCTGCTGTCCATGATGTGTGCGAGAAAAGCAGCGGAGCGGGAGGGCTTTTTTCGTGCCCATGTGGGCAGGAGGCTACACGCATAACTCGGTATCTCGAGGCTGGTTTCCTACCGTCCGATGCCCGACCTTTAACTAACTGAAAATCAGGAGAAAACCAATGACCCGCGATGCTTCAGAAATCTACGATGACCTCAAAACCTTAGCTAACGAGCTGGAAGACCTCGCCGCTAGTGGGCGTATCACCATGAGCACCGACTCATGGAACAAGGACTACCCCGACACGAAACAGGCCGTCGCTCAAGCCCTGGCCGCGCTGCAACAAGCGATCAACGCTACCTGCTGGATGGAAACCCTGCCCTCGCCAGTACCTACCGGAAAAGAACCCGACCAGGGAACCCGCTAAAAGGAACAAGCCGTGTAGGTTGGAGCCATGACAGGCTGGCACGTATCACGACACCCAGAATGGGACATGATGTACGCGGCCGGCCTGACCGTGCGAGAAATCGCTGACCGATGCCACGCAATCGTGGCTACCGTCCACCTACACCTACAGGTGCGAGAAAAATATTCACCAGGACTACGGGCAACGCACGAAGCAGCGCTAGCACGTCGTGACCCTGACCGGCCCACCACTTCGTGGCGCAGACGGCTCGATGAAGTCCTGGCATTCCATGCCACCCACCAGCGGCTGCCCAGCAGCCAGGGAGAAGCCCAAGAAAAGTCACTGGCAGAGTGGGTAGCCAGCCAACGCATCTCCTACCAACAGGGCAAGATGGCAGCGACGAAGATCATCTTGCTGGATCAGCTGCCCAACTGGAACGTTAACCTGCATCAGCAACGCTTAGACGAGACATGGAAAGCCAAACTAGCCGCTGTAGTTGACTATGTGACAGCCACCGGCAGTCTGCCTCGATACAGGAACTACACCACCGAGCACGAACGTAGTCTGGGCGTGTGGCTGCACAACCAGCACCAGAAGCGCACCGCAGGAACCCTAACCGAATGGCGCAAGGCAGCGTTAGATGATGCCGTCTCATCCTGGCACAGCCGCGGCTGAACACCGCATGCACCGCACCAAAGCCGATGAATTGCGTTCTAGACAGCAGGGCCGATGAAGAAGCCTAGACTTAGGCATCGTGGGCCACTGAAGATCAGCGGCCCACGCGTTACTTGTCTAGAACAGATCGCCAGCCATACGCGGCTTGCGATCTTTGGCTGTTTTAGGCCACTGAACGCCCATTTCTTCCAATTCATCCATGTTCAAAAGTGGGCCGTCCAAGACGTTTTCTAAAAGATCCGCTTGCTGATCTTCAAGATGTACCAAATGAGTCAAGACAGCCAACAACTCCGAGAATTCACGCGACCACTGACTTGGCCAGTTAGTCGTGACCAAATCATTCAATGGCGAAGTTCGTTTTCCCTTAGGCCTTTTCTGGCGATATCCCACCCACGACTCGATGACGGAAACTCCACCGATGGTGTAAGACCAGACGCGCGGATCAACGTTCGACCACAAGCCAGACCCCAACGAAATCGAGCGGGTAAGCGGCTCATAGTTCACGGTTTCAGGCATAGCGCTACCTACCGCCACATCATAAGAAGGCAACGACGCAGAAGTGACAGTCTCGAGAACGCTAGATGCTCCGTTAGGGGCGGTTCCCCGCTCTGCATATGTGTATAGCCAGATAATAAGCTGACCGAGCGTTATGGCTTTATCCCAAAGTTCAAGATTAGCTGTGATCGGTAGGCGATTTGATCCGAACTTTAGGTCTTCTTCAAAGCGCGAGACATAGCCAGGATGAGAAGAAATCGCAGCTGAGTATTTAGCAAGATCCTCCACAGAGATTGGCTTTTCGAGTTTCTCAGACAGAGCATCTAACAGACCGGGTGCAACATTGGCCGATCTATCAGGATGATAGACAGGTATGATCCGGCCGCCTTCACTTCCCTTGAAGAAGTGCATGTCAGGAACTAATGCGGAAAATGATAGTCCAGGCCCCTTCTTTACAGGATGTGCATGGAACTCACTCATGAAAATTTGCGTTTGAGAACGCGCAGCCCACAAATCGGGGCTAGCGCGGTGCAGTAAGCGGCTGTCAGCGATAATGTACTGTCGGTCAAAGGAGCGGTACCCCACAGGAACGATAGCTGGCGTGTGAGGCCAGGACACAGAATCGAAGGCATCTTGGGTGTGTTGCTCTGTGTCGTACCCATCCAACGGAATCTTTTTAGTCAGATGTAGTCCTGTACTGCTGGTCTCTTTAAACTTAATAGCCTTGATCTCTTTGTTGCCTTCAAGAATCAGATCGTTCCACCGCTGCTCTAGGATCTCTTTGCTCGGATTGTAGACCCACGTCTTGTTCGGCTTAACGCCAGGGGCGGCCCACGGGAAAAGGTCATTCAACGCCGGGTACGAAGCCCAGTCTTCCCCGGCCGATGGCACGAATCCGTCAGTCCAGTTAGAACCGGCAAGGATGAAGGATGCATCTTCAAGCTTCAACTGAGACAGTGCCTCGAATTTATCCTTACGCAGTCCATGCAGCTCAGTGTATTTAATCTCTGCTGGCACGGACTGATCATTAGCTTGGTCACGAATGAACAGAGCGATTGACACGGGGGTTTCAATATTGAACACTGCCGTATTAGCCGGTGGCTGCTTGCCCTCGGGCGTGAGGTTGATAATCCACCCTCGGGAGGTGTTCTGCCGAATCCATTGGCGCATGCCCTTGAACCCAGGGCCGTTCAGATAGCCGGTAGCGGTAATGAAGCAGACAACGCCATGGTGGCTTGCTGGTGTGCTTTCAAAGACCTTCCACATCGCCCAGCGCCAAAAGTACACATACAGATTTTTCAGTACGTACTCGAATTTTCCGTTGCCGGGTAATCGGAAATCGTCCAAGGGTGTCTTGGCTCGGTTTGGATCTCCGTGCTCGATCCATCCGCCCATGCCCTCAGATTTGTCTTTGTATGGAGGGTTGCCGATGCATACCTGGATAGGAGTCTCGACTTTCATCTTGTTAGCCCGTTGGCGCTGTTCAGCGATCAATTGCAGCGTGTAGCTCAGTTGACGCGACGAACCAGACTTTGGATCTTCTAGAGTGTCGGCAACATAAAGGTTCAATCCACCATCAGGAAGCGAGCCGCCATAGTCGCGGATTGCTTGAGTAAGGCGTAGCTCAGCGACAGAGAACGGCCCGGATTGAAGTTCGATCCCGTACAGCCGCTGTGCCGCAGAGGTCACGGCATCGCTGACAGCACCGCGACCATATTTCGATGAGTTTTCTGCGACCTGGCGAAGTACCGACAACGGGTACGTTCCGGTACCCATCGCCGGATCGATGACCGCAACAGAATCAGCCGATAAGCCGTCGGGTGTGTTCAGGTATTTCTTGAGTGCTTCGTCAGTTAATCGAGTCATCGAATCGACCACTTCAACCGGAGTATAGAACGAACCGGATTGCTTGCGGCGCTCAGGGTTATAAGCGCTCAGGAAATGCTCGTAGAGATGCAGATAAACATCTTGGCGGCCTTGAGAAATATGCTGCCAACGCGCAGCAGAGAGTGCCCGCACAATGGTTTCGATCGCTAATCCCACCGTTGACTCAGCAACGTGCTCGGTCAGCAGATCCAGCGCACGCCCTAGCAATGTGTGGTTAGCCTGCAATCGCTTGGCTATTTCAGGGATCTTTAGGCCTTCAAGTTCGATTCCTTCAGACAAACCAACAACGAGTGCGAAAACGACAGTTTGAGCGAACCCATCAGCGAATTCTTCGTCAGTGGCACGTGGATATAAGCTTGCGCGCCAGTCGCGGTGCAAACCAATGAATGGGCGCAAAGATGGATCGAGGTTGTTCGCTTTAGCGAAACGGCGGTCTGCCTTCAGTGATTCCAATACTTCTTCCCGCAGCAACACTGCCAGGGGAGCGATGGTGTCCACGAGCCGACCCACGGACGTGATCGGTGTAGGAGTCCAAGTAAGGAAGTTTGTGATCAGTGGCAAGAATGATGCAGGCGCAGTCAGTTTGCCCTTGTGCGTTGCCAGGCTTGGAGTATGCAGTGTGGAATCAGCAATCAATTCCCCGTAGCGCCATAAGCGCCAGTCAGTGCCGTTTGTATGTAGCAAGTTAGGAAGATTGCGAAGTCGCTGCCACTGCCGGGCATTATGTGTGGTTTTGGCGTAGGTCGAAGGATCTAATGACGTACCAGGCTTCTTTAGTTCGACATGACCTGTCATGAGGCCACCAACTCTTGCCCCATAATCAGGACGAACCGTGCCGGAATCCTCGCGCACCTCTTTATGCATCACGGTTTTAAGACCAAGAAGATCAGTAGAAATACCAGTGATTAGTTCCGTGACCGGCTGCGACAATGCAGCTTCCGGTTCACCGGGGCCGTTGAGCAAGTCCTTTGCCAAGGAACCGTACTTTTCTACCAAGTCAGCGAGTTTAACCATAGATCAAACAATACTGCTGTTAGTCGCTGGATAAAGCAGTAAGTTGTGTGTAAAGAGCGCATCATTTGCTCGATACACCAAGCGAAAGTTGAGAACATGAGCCAGAAGCAATTACCGGACCTCGGCAACGCAGAGGAATATCTCGAAGAAACAACGAAGAAACTCGAACTTGCTACGAAGGAATTCGTGCAAGCCACGGAGTTAAGGAAAGCTTTGGATCAAGCGGGTGTTCTGAATCCAGAAGACCTGAAAAGACTGCAGGATGAAGCAGTAACGGCAGCGGCGGCCAGTCAGGGAAAAGCGGCACAGGAGGTCGCGAAAGCACAAAAAGTGGTTTTAGAAGCGTATGAGGGAATAGGTTCAAACAGGCCTAGATCGCAGAAATTGGAGGAAATACGAGACAGAGCAGTTGCGGCTCTGACGAAGCTACCACCACCGAAGGATGACAGCCCGAAGTATGACAGGAAGAAAGTGCCATGGGTTCTTATCGCTCTATGGATCGTTGGCATCGTCGTATTGTCCCTGATCTTTTTTATCCCAACTGGGAAAGGCAAGGTAATTGCAGGGCTGGTAATTGCTGCGATTGGTCAGGTTGTCGAGTCTGCTAAAAAAGCTGACGATGTGCAATCGAACCCTAGATTGACGGATGGTTTGGCGTTGTTTGGTGAGAGCGTTAAGATTCTCGGCGCTGTGACAGTAATAATCGGTGTTGTCGCTGAAATTTAACAGAAGGCGCGATCTTTCGGGTGGTTAAGGCCAAGTCACTTGGATTGGGTCTCTGATATCCAGCTTTTCATTCTAGAAGACATCGCTACCTTGCGAATGTTGAGAGGTGGAGTCGCAAAGGCAAAGATTTACCACAAACGGTCGTTTTTGGGATGAAGAAAACCGCCGTTCGATCAATCGCTCGAACGGGAGTTTCTCAACGTTTTCGGTTTCCCGAAACTCTGAACCGAAAGCTCGTGGCCCAGAACGGGGATCATAGCGTTTCGGGAAGATTCCTTGAGTTGCACTAGGGATTGAATAGTCGCATTTCGAGGCAGTCGGAGCGTTCTGCTTCGGGCAGGTGTTCCACGACATTGTTGATCAGTTCTAAGTATTCTCGGTACTCCGATGGAGTCCACCAGGCTTTGTCAGGCCAGCCAATGGAAGCAGCGACCTTCCTGTCTAGAATGAGATGGCGCATTTTCTTGCTATCCGTGGGGCCAGCTGCGAAGTACAAAAGCTTGGTGAAGAAGGCTGGGCCTAGACCTTTGAGTCTGTGCTGCTCACGTGTCCAGAAGGATCGGTAGGCATCTTCCGATTCGACGTTCGAGTCTTTGGCGAGCATGATTCCGCCGAGGAGTTTTCCTCCAACGTCCGGTTCGCTCAATGTTGGAATTCGACGGTAGATATCCCGGGCTTTGGCGCCAGCGCCCCATGAACAGACCGCGACGTAGAAGTTGACCGCATCTTGTGCAGTTTCCACCTTGGTACCCAGAGTGAATAGGTCGCCTCGGTTGAGGGCAAGTCGCCCTTTGCTATCCTTTTCTCCGCTTTGGAGGATGGAAGGAATGCCCGGCATGTTTTCGTCCCACCGGTTCAACCAGTGCCGAGGGTAGAACAGGATAGCGTGGTTCTCGACCTCTGAGACAGTGGGTATACCCTTGCCATTGCGTAGGAGGTCTGCAATTTCGGCGGCGGTCTTTCTTGTTCTGGCCAAGATCCAGCTCCAGTCGTGGAAAGGTTGTGTCGTATGCTGCTCAGCGTAGTCTATTGCACCGACGAGTGACCTGGACTCTAGAACAGTATGCAAGGTGAAGAAACGCTATAACCCTTGTCGATCACCGGTTGGTTATGGAAGCTCTTTGATCCGTCGGTACAGTGTTGCGCGGGACATTCCCATGTCTTTGGCGACTTGGGTTGCTGGCTCTCCTGCCTGGATGAGTTTCGCTGCGGTGCGGATCTGCGAGTCGGTGAAGGTGGGGCGGCGGCCACCGAGGTCGCCGCCAGTAGTGCGGCGTTTGTTCACGGAGTCGGTGATCCTTTCGCGCTTGATCTCCAGCTCCATCTGCGCGAGGGCGGCCATGACGGTGAAGACCATGGCACCCATGGGCGTTTTGGTGTCCACGTCGCCGCCGCCGAGATTCAACACCCGCAATCCGATATTGCGCTCACGAAGCTCTTCGGCTAATTCGAGCATTTTCTGGGTGGAGCGCCCCAGCCGGTCCAAGGTGGTGATGACGAGGGTGTCATCTGGATGCAACGCGTTGAGAGCTTTATCGAGCCCGGAGCGTTTGGCCAATGCACCTGAGAGACCATGGTCGATGTAGAGGTCATCGCGGCGGACTCCGGCCGCAAGAAGATCCTGGATTTGCCGGTCAGCGTCTTGGGCTTTGGTTGATACGCGGGCGTATCCGATCAGTTTCGTCATCAGGCCTTCGAAAGTGTCTCGCAACTAATGGTGTTGACACTATTCTATGACATCAGTTGAAACACATAGTTGCGAGAATTTAGGACCAGTGAGTTTGCGAGGATTTTCAGCTGGGGGAGTGGCGAGTGATGAGACGTCTCGCAACCTATGGGTTGTAAGACGCATGCGTGTATTGAATTCGGGCTCGCATCCTGCTCTTTTGGTCAGATTTGGCAACCTTGTTTTTTTGGGGAGGCGTTTCAAAGTGGCCCATGACGGGCTTTACCTCGGCGCAGAAGTCTCGATTACGCAATCCCTAGAATTCGAAAGGAAGGAAAGTACCGCGAAGCCGCGCTTTTGCCGTGTGGCATTTTTTGGACGCGCCCTAGCTGCGCACTCAGTGTGCTAGTTCGCTTAAGAGGAGAGCATGCGAGGTCGGTGGTTTATTTCTAAACGTATTTTGTGATGCTTGACACCCCTGATCGTAAACGATAGTCTCCTCCTATCTATCCATCAGAGAAAGTTATTATCAATAAGGTTCTCAAGTTAGTGGCGGCTACGGCATCGGCTGTTGGGCTTCTGGCAGGTGGAGCCCTTGTGGCTGCACCCGCAGCGAATGCTGCGACTGCTTGTTCCGCGAATGGTGTACTTGTCGATGATCGTGGCTGGCTTCCAAATAGCCATAAGGCTACCGGTCGTTGCAGCAAGATTGACGGCAACAAAAAGGTTCGCATCAGTCTCGATCGGATTGCCGATTTTGATTACCACACCTCATGGTTCACTCGGACTAACACCACTTACAGCACCAACCAGTCGACGTTGACTCGTGGTGCTTACTACACCGTACGCAACGTCTAAATACCAATCGGTTGATGGCCCGCACTGTGAGTCAGTGCGGGCCATCTGTCTGTCCTGAAAGCAGAGTTATGCTGACCGTTGACCATGTTTCACTGACCTACCCAGACGGGCAAGACGTACTTACCGTACTCAAAGACGTCACCTTTGAAGTTCCTAGCGGCCTCACTGCAGTTGTTGGACCTAGCGGAACTGGCAAATCAACCTTACTGAGGGTGATTGCTGGCCTTCAGATCGCTGACCAAGGCACGGTATGCGTCGGAGAATATTGCATTGATTCTTCCAAGCATGATGCTGGAACTGCGCAGTCTATTTATGTTCCCCAGGATTTTCAGCTCGTACCTTTTCTCTCAGCTGCGGAGAATCTGCAACTTGCAGCCGAGATGCGTGGACGCAACGTCAACGATCCAGAGATCCTGCTAAAAATTGTCGGTCTGCAGGGTCTAGCCAAGCGGGTACCTGAAGAACTTTCCGGAGGACAGCAACAACGCCTGGCTCTTGCACGCGCTCTAACGGTCCAAGCTCCCGTGCTCTTGCCCGATGAACCGACAGGGTCTCTGGATAATGAGACGAGTCAAGGTATCGCCGCTCTTCTCAGGGAAATCGCACACAGTGATCAGCGATGCGTGATTGTCGCTACGCACGATTCAGCACTTGTTGATGTCGCAGATGCAGTACTTTCCATTCAGTCGGGCAAGGTGCAAAAAATTCGATGACGAAGATCTTCACTCCTCGACATTTAGCGATCCGGATCGGCCGTTACTACTGGCGATCGCTCATCCCTTTGCTTATATGCGCATTCGTATTCTCAGTAGCTCTCAGTTCAATATCGATTGCCAAATCTTCGGTAGAAAATGCCGCCGCTACAGGTGTTGCTTCCCATTTCACCAATATGCAGCATCTAATGCAGCCCACCACCACGGAAAGTCTTCAGGCAGGGACAGAGGTCACTGGGTGGTCCCCAATATCTGATTCCAGTGCGTCCTTCAGTACGGACGCAAAGCTGGTTCAAGGAGACGTGCGTTCCTATGAGGATTCGGAACTATCCTTCGGACAACTCATCGAGGGAGCCTCGCCTGAAGAGTCTGGACAGATCCTGCTGCCAGTTGGGATTGCCAATGATCTGGGATTAGCCGTCGGAGATACTGTATCTGTCCAAATAGCAGACAATAAATCTTTTGCCGCTAAGATCAGTGGCCTGGTCCAGGACTCAGCGAAAATCGATGATAAACAGGCCTATCTGCTTACTTCGGTTGCCCTGCCCGAAATTAGCGGGTTCCTCAGCGAAACTGATCCCTTCCTTGACACTTCGACAACATCCTTATTCGAGCAAAAATTGTTCACTTACAATTCTCTGGAATCACTGAAGAAAAAAACCATCGCTGATGCTTCTGCGACATATTTCCCGCAAGCAGGTACTTTGCTTACTGGACTATGGCTGGCGTATCTGATCGTTCTGGGGCTTGGCGTATCAGTTCTCATGCGAGCTCTCAAAGCGCCTTTGAGAGGGCTGGCTTCTTCTGGAGTTACCGCTCGTCAACGAACTACGCTGATACTGCTTCTATTGGGAACATCTGTGGCGGTCGCTTCCCTATTGGGAATATTCACTTCGATAGCCGGGCTTTGGATCGGTCGAAACGCAGTGTCCAGCATATTTTTACAAGCGTGGTCTGGCGTTAGTCTCAACGCAACTTTGATCCTTCTTCCTGTATCTTCGGTGCTGCTAGCGGCAACCATCGGAGCTCGCCCCAAATATCGTCATGGGTCTTCCCGAATCCAGGACTTGGCTCTACGCCTCGGTTTTGATCAGACCCGTGGAGCAGTTCTGACCTCAACGGTCCTCATAGTACTTTCTGGACTGGCGATCCTCGCTGCGGCACAAAGGATGATTCCGCCGGAATCAGCGGTCTTTATCGTAGTGACCGCCTTCGCGGTTTTTCCTTGGGCTTTTTCGTCTCTACTACGTCGCTTTCTGCTCCCTCCTGCGCTAAGAAAGGCTACGAAGGCTGCCGCCGCGCTGACTTTATGCTTTGCTTTATTTGTTTCAACTTTGCTGGCCATGTCAGTCGCCTTTACAGCGCGTGCGGTGCACGATGAACGTACCGCAACGGTGCATCAATCGCCGACGCTTCCTGCCGGCAGCATGGCGCTGGATTCTATTCCTGCGGATCAGGCAGACGCTGTCACCCAACGCTACTTAGAAAAAGGCGGGATCCCGCCAACCCGCTATTCTCTTCCTTTGGAAGATGTGGCTGATACTCGTATTACAAGCCCCGAAATTGCCTTGTGTATGAGTGAAAACGATGAAGCTGATCCTTTTATCGCCGGTGATTTGTGTGGTTTAGAACCAGTACTCCGGTACGTTGTGCTCTCTGCGGACAGCACAGAGACAGTTCGAGTCTCCAGTGAGCTCACTAATGCTGGCGAAGCAACTTTCCTTTTATTTCAAGCCGGGGAAAGCTTCGCCAGCAAGGAGCTGAGTAGTAGAAATGCATCATCTGATGACTCGCTTGTTCAACCTCTAGCGGGGGCCGTTATTGGGCGAGGTTCCTCGCTTGTGCAAGAGCTGGGTCTAAAGCCTAGCGAACTTCGTCAGCTGGTCTTCACGGATTTTGGGACCTTGGAAGGACGCGAGCGAGCCGAGCTGAGAAGCTACATTGCACGTATTGCTCCGGGCGCGGAAATGGTGGAAATCGAGGCCGATGGGTCCGGGCAGTGGATGAGGTTCCTCATTGTCGTATCTATGGGTGCAGCTTTTTTGGCAACTGTGTGCGTCGTTGCAGGCATAAGATTTGCTCTTTCGTTGATGCGTGAAACGCGTGGAGTGATGAGCTTATTCTCTGCTTCGCAGAGAATAAAAAGACGCCTCACGGCTACCGTCATTGGTTTATGGGTGGCTGCTATTGCCTCAGGTTCTGCCGGTGGACTCTTCGTGGCATGGCTGGTTAGTGCCAAGGACGGGCTAGGCAGTGGGCTCATTTGGGCAATCGCCCCCGGTACTGCACTAGTGGTCCTTGGTATCGGGTGGTTTTATTGGCGTTACGTTCTCAGTAACCGATCGCTAATGCAGGAGCGATATCGTTAGAAAAATTCATTGACCGGGTTCATTTGCGACTGTTAGGTGTATCGATACTCGCGAAATGGGAGTATTTTCGCTACATAGATTGTGGCACTGAGTTTAGCGACGATCTCGCGTCGAAATTCTCTTGAGTTTTCAACTGTCACGAAAATTCTGAGAGATTGCGTTTCGAGCGTGTCAAAAACGACCGTTTTTGGCGTCCGTATAAGGCCCCTTCACCGGGCATTTTCTCGGGCGGGGTATATGGGAATCTGAAATCGTTGAAAACTCGGAGTTTCGAAAACTTAACAAGCCAACGGATCGAGTGTCCCGTATGGCGACCGGCATACGGGACACTCTCAACGAACTCCCCAGAAAGTCACATTGCCTCAGCTGGACGTGCCTATTCTCGAAATTAGATAGTCTGGTGTAATGAAATCACTA
>NZ_JBIUWB010000009.1:77507-79215 GCF_044743255.1 Glutamicibacter sp. NPDC087673 | reverse complement strand
TCCTGCAAAGTGATGACCGGGCGTGCAACAGGGAGTGCAGAGAAAAATAGAATTAGCCGGATAAGGCGTAGCCTAGCTATTTTTTAGCCGGTTAATGCTGGGACAATAGCCAGGCCGAGACGTACTTCTCGGCCTTGAAAAACGAGCGCGTCTACCGCACGACCTACGCCACGAAGGATCGAGCACGCAAGGACGTCATCCGCTACATCGAGGGGTTCTACAACAACCGCAGGCGCCATTCGGCACTCAATTACCGGCGTCCCAACGAGGTCCACTATAGTTACCAGCAGCCGGCCACGGCAGCGTAGATAAACCACTAATCCGCTGTCCGAAAAATCCTAAGCAGCCCAGTTTCGAATTTCGTGGATTTAAGCTATGCAACCGAATATACTGGGTTGTCATTACTCGTACTAAAATTGAAGGCGGATTTGTGAAGCAAAAAATTCACATATTGCTCAAACGGAGCATTTCATTTGGAGCTGCTTTATCTCTGTCAGCCGCCGGGTTGATGGTGGGCCTATCTCCGGCAACAGCGCAGGGCATCGCGCCTCAAACACTCAGGGCGCAGAGCCTAATTATGCCAGCGGCGGTCGCTGATACTGAATTTATGGCTCCGCGTTGCGAAGGTTCGACCCTGGGTAATCCGGAAACTACGGGACCAGATGCCTACCCGAACTTGCTTTTGGTGAGCGGGGAGCGTTTGGAGAACTACCGGGACGGCCATGTAGTACCTCTGTATGATTCGTACGGATATGCGGATGGCTCATATCCTCCCCTTTGTGGTGTGCGATACGATGCCGCTGCTGACTCGCCAATTAGCGAGTGGATGTTCTGCACAGATATTGGCAGTAAGGTCTGTGGCGATGTCCTGCCTGGCGGTCAGCTAGGCGAGGTTGATGTTTCGGTAAATCCTATGGAAGAGCTTGCTGGCAACCCAAGGCTGGATGCGGATCAAGAAAGACTGGTCTCTTGGCTCATTCACCATGAGAGCGCTTATCAAGGGGTTGGCTCCTATGCGTGGGGTGGTACCACCGTTGCTAGTGCGACACGTGGAACCGGCGAGCGGACCGCGCTCCAGACGTTGATTTGGTGCATCAGCGACTGGCCAGAGGCATCCGAAGCGGATCGTCTGACCACCTGTGAAGCCTCGATGAATCAACAGGAGCAACAACGTATTCTAAGTCTTATTCCTGTGGCGGAAGAATACCTGTTGGAACTCAACCCAGAGAACTCCACGGTGCAGGTTGACGACGCAGCAGTTCTGCAGCTGACGACGAACATTTACGGTCAGCCGATCAGCTTGTCCACCTCCAGTAATGCAGCTATCGATCTGTGTGAAGCGATGGACGGTGTGGTGCTGGCCGGGACTCAACTCACTTTAGATGCACCTGCCAGTGGGGATAGTGCAGCGATTGATTTGTGTGTCGTGGCTTCCGAAGCAACTGAGCTGTCGCTCAACGCATCGGTTAAACCTGCTCAAACGGTGAATATTGTCTGGAATCAAAGTCAGAACAATGGTGAGGTAGTGTGTCAGGTCTTCGCAGGATTCCGGGATGCATCTGCGGGGCAGATCAGTGCAGCAGCAAACATCACCGTGAAAGCAACCGTGGAGCCTACGGAACCGACTGATCCGACAGTTGAGCCTACGGAACCGACTGATCCGACTGATCCGACAGTTGAGCCTACGGAACCGACTGATCCGACAGTA
>NZ_JBIUWB010000009.1:26429-77412 GCF_044743255.1 Glutamicibacter sp. NPDC087673 | reverse complement strand
GCCTACGGAACCGACTGATCCGACAGTTGAGCCTACGGAACCGACTGATCCGACTGATCCGACAGTTGAGCCTACGGAACCGACTGATCCGACAGTTGAGCCTACGGAACCGACTGTGGAACCTACGGACTCGACTGATGTTCCAAGCCAGGATTCTCAGCCATCGCAGAAGCCGGAGAATAACGATATGCTTGCCGATACCGGTGCCGCTGGCACGGGAATCGTATTAGCAGGCGGACTCGTTCTCCTAGCTATTGGGTACCTTGTCAGTGTGAGTGCGAAGCGCCGCCGTCAGCATTAGCAACATTGTTCCAGCTTTGTCTAGAACCTGACAAAAGCTATGCCAGCGGTACAGTATCTAATGGTCGTTGCAACTACCGATATTTCGGAAGTTGCAACGACCATATTGCTCTGAAAGACCGTCTAATCGGATGGTTTAAGGGGCGGACAGCTCGTAACTTGCGAAGACGCCAACACTGCCGAATCATGCGAGGTAATCACGGTCCTGGCCAGAGTCCGCAGTAGCGCTAGTCAACTAGCTGGCATGCGGGGGCGAAGCTGCGAGGGAGGTAGCCCCCGGGTAGTGGACACCCTGTAACTGACCCATAATGGTCAGAGAAATCAGGAGTTAAACTATGCCGAAGAATACCTACACCGCGCAGTTCAAGGCTGACGCCGTGCACCTGTACGAGTCCCACCCCGACCTCGGATACACCAAAGCAGCCGAGGACCTTGGCATTGCCCGAGGCACGCTGAAAACCTGGGTACGGCAGGACCGGATCAAGCGAGGAGCCCCGACACAGCAGTCCACCGGCAGCGCCCAGATGCCTGACCCCGAGCTGAGTGCCGAACAGCGCCTGCTTCAGGCGCAAGCTGAGAACCAGGCATTGCGGGAGCGGAACAAGACTCTGGAGTCCGCCAACAGCGTGCTGGCCGAGGAGCGAGATATCCTGCGCAAGGCCACGAAGTATTTCGCGGCCGAGACGAACTGGTGATCCGCTTTCAGTTCGTTGAAGATTACCGAGACACCCATGCGGTGAAGCGGATCTGCGTGGTGCTGGGGCTGAACCGCTCCAGTTACTACAAATGGCGTGCAGCACGCCCGGCCCGGGCCGCACGCGGCTTGGAAGACCAAGTGTTACTGGTTCATATTCTGCGTCATTACAAGGAATGGAACCGGACGTTGGGGTATCGGCGGATGAACGTTGAGCTGGCTTGCGACCCACGGGTGCAGGATGATCCTTTGGTTGACGGGCCGGTGAATCACAAGCGTGTGGCCCGGTTGATGCGGGAGAATAACTTGGTTGGAGTGCACCTGCGCAGGCCCAAGTCCACGACGGTCAGGGATCCTGGCGCGCAGGTCTTCAAGGACTTGGTGAATCGTGATTTCACCTCCGAGGAGGTCGGTTCGCTCTACGTTGGTGATATCACCTACCTTCCGTATGGGAAGGAAGGGAGATTCTTGTATTTAGCGACGGTGCTGGACGTGTGTTCTCGGCGTTTGGTGGGCTGGTCGATTGCTGATCATATGCGTACCGATTTGGTCGTGGAAGCGCTGGAGTCGGCGGCGGTGGCCAGGGGCTCGGTGGCTGGCGCTCGGATGCACACCGATCATGGCGTGCAATACACTTCATCCCAGTTCCAGAGCGTTTGCCGGCGGCTGGGCGTGGTGCAGTCGATGGGCCGCATCGGGTCAAGCGCTGATAATGCGATGGCGGAGTCGTTCAATGCCACGTTGAAGCGTGAGACGTTGCAGGGGGCCAGGCGGTGGGACTGTGAGCAGTCCTGCCGGGCCGAGGTGTTCCGGTGGATTGTTCGGTATAACAACCTGCGGAAGCATTCGGCGTTAGGCTATAAGTCGCCTGTTGATTTTGAGGGTGGCTTTCACGTTGTGATGGATTTCGCTGCTTAGCGTTTTTGTTCTCGGTGTCCACTTCCCGGGGGCCACCCCCGGCAAAGCAGACACCAACCCGGTGGAATTCCTCAAAGAACAAGGGGTGCGCATCCCAGGTTGAAGAATCCCTGGCTCGTGTTGCTAGGCTCGAACGGTGGAAAAATACGCCAAGTTCATCAGCCATATTGCCTCACCCCCAGCGGTCGTCACCCTCGTCCTGCTCAGTACGCCACTGCGGTACCCGGGCCTCGCGTGGCCGCCGACCTTGCTGGCCACCTTCTTTGCAGGCCTGGTGCCTTGGGCGGCGCTGATCTGGATGCGACTGCGCGGACAGGTCACCGACGTGCACGTCACCGAACGCCGCCAACGCTGGCCGATCCTGCTGATCACCCTGGTTTCCATCCTTGGCGGCATCGCCGTACTGCTGGCCATCTCCGCACCAACCCAGATCCTTGTGGAAGTACTGTTCATGCTTGCCGGACTGCTGATCGTCGGCCTCGTTAACCTGGTCTGGAAGTTGTCCATCCATGCAGCCCTGACTACTTTCGCAGCCTTGCATTGCCTGCTGGGTCTGCCGGCAGGAGCGCAGATCGCGGTAGCCGTCATCGCACTGGTGGGATGGGCAAGAATCCGCGCCGGGCACCACACGCCCACCCAAGTCCTCGCCGGAACTCTCACCGGCGCTCTGGTGAGTCTAGGAGACTTTCTGGTGGTGTAAATGCGGGGGTGGCTGGAGTTCGCGGCGATGCGTCAGTAAAGCGGAGATCCACGCCAGAACAAGACCTGAGAGAACACAGAGCATCGCTGGATAGACAATCAAATCGGTCAGCCAGTCCAGCTGCCGGTTCGCCAGCTCCACCAGATGGCCCATCGGTGCAACGACGCCGAAGGCAAAGCCAACCGACATCAGCTTCTTCGAGTAATACGGCACCCGGTACACCGAAGGCGTTGTCGCCTGCACCAGTGGTTTCACCAGCAGGGCGGATACCACCGCCGGATAGAGGTAGAGGGACAGCTTATAGAGCACGACGGACGTTTCGGTGTCCCTGAAGTCGTCCAGCCCCATGTTCGAATACGAGAGATCTGCCGCGAAAAACAACACCGTCATCAGGGCCATAGCTAGAGGAAGGCCGACAGCCGAGAACCGTCGAATTCTTGAAGCCACATCGCACCGGCCGATGCTGAGAGCAATCTGGACCCCGGCAGCCAGGAACACGAAATTGATGCAAAAATGCGAGAGAAGATTCGCCAGATTCACTGAGCCGAGAAGGCGATCAATAGTGAGGTAGATCGGTTCCACTGCAAGCCAGAGGCCGATACTCATTCCTAGATGGGTAAGCCATAACCAGAGGTTGCCTGTGCCTTGAATCAGGCGGGGGGCCCTCAACCCAAGCACTAACGTGAAGATGCTTGCCAAAGTTACTGCTGCCCAGCTAGAAAAACCCATAGGATTTTATCCTAGGTGGTTTTCAAATGTCTCCAAGCTACGCACCTGTTTCCCCACCTCGCGTAGGCGTTTCTCCGATTCGGCGAGTAACTGCCCCAAAGGTACTGTGTTCAGCCAGCGGGAACGGCACTCTGGGTCCCATCCTGCCTCAGCACCAGTTAGTACACCTGACACCACCAAAGCGGACACTAAGGGGAAACTGGCATACTGGGCGATTTCGAGAGCAACATCTTCTCGTAACCGGCTGCGCAGCATCTTCCACAAGGTCGGCTGCGCTACGCCCAGTTGCTGTTGGATATGGGCTCGAAGATTCCCATCGTCGGCGCAATCAAACCAATTCAACGCCAAATGATCGTAAGATTCCCCGCCTAGTTCAGCCTCATCGACTGTCTCTGAGTCCAAACGATGAACTGTTCCCTGCAAAAGGCCTGCCGTGGGAATGAACGCTGCCATTTCGCTTGGAGCGGGCGCGGAGGTGGTGATGCTTGCGAATTCCCGAAAACGGGTTAACTCGTCCAACGGATCCAGGTCCAGGCCGCGTGCGATGGCCGTAATGGTTGAAGGCGCCACGCTGCCACGGCTGACCTGCTGGGTGACGCGTAAGCGTGGAAGGTCCGATAACTGCGCGAGGCGCACCAAACCAGTGCCTGGTGCTACAGCATCCAGCCACGATTGAACTTCAGACCGTCCAATTTTCACACGCTACTCATTAGAATCACTACGGCTGCGGGAGGCAAGCGCGAAAAACCTAGATTAACATTCCCCATTTGTCCTAACTTATCGTGAACGGGCTTACGTTTCGCCCAAATCTAGCAAAGGGCTAAGACACGATTTGGCCACGTAGGTTCCGGCGACACGGACCCTACGTGGTTGGCGGGGCAGGCGTCGATCGATGTGACACGCGAAACGGCGAGTTCTAACTGTCCTTGCAACACCCTGATATTTCAGTAGCTGCAACGATCGTGCCGCATTTATCCTAAGAGCCAACACCCAATGCCTTACAGTGTCCCGCCGCCGCATCACTGAAGGAGAGCGCTAACGCTTCGCTGAAGTTCTGGACCAGACCAACAAAGTCAAAGATGCCGCAGATGCCATAGGCGTCTCACTGCTGGCTGCCTATCAGCGTGCTAGAACCTGTGGCTGGGAACCGTCGAAGACTTCGAAGTCCGAAACACGAGGCAAGAACAAGACCAAATACACCCAAGATGAGAAGGACACGTTCTTCAAAGCTTTCGCTCGGCTGCAGAACGTCAACGCGGCAGCACAAGAAATTGGGTTCCCCGAGAAACCTGCGTTCAATGGGTGAAGAAGGCTGGCCTGAGTGCCGCCCCGAAACGCGGGCAAAAACGCGCAGAGTTCCTCAAACTGCGCGTCGAAGGAAAGAACCGATGCGAAACCACCGAGGTGGTTGGGACAATCCGAGTGCGGCGAGCGACTGAGGCTGCTCTTCATCCGAGACGTAGGTCCGGTAGTGAGGCAAGCTCACTTACTCTGAAATGAATTGGCAGAAGGCCCGATTACGGCTATCTGACACCAAAAATGGTATTAATACCTGTAGTGATAATGGACATACCTCTAAGACTAATAGATTGCTAAAAATGAGGGTCAGCACACCAAGTGATGCGCAGCACTTCGAAGTCGAGGAGGAAATCTTGAACGTACAGTCTCGATTTGCCAAGATCCTATCAATGAATCTAGATGCCGCCGAACAGCAGCAGATTCCAGAGTTAACGCCGCAATTGGCCCAGAAGTTAGTTCACCGGATCGATACGATTCCTCTGTTCGCGCATGCCTACTCGCTGCTGGGAAATTTCACTTACGGTACCTACCGCCCCAGCGACCTGCTGACCTACGCTTTTGAGCATGAACTGGACGGTGTCTGCATCCACCTGCTTGATGGCGAAGAGCGCAGCCTGGGACAGGCCAGCGACGCGGAGCTTCGGGAGTTCGGATCCACTGCGCACCAGCTGGGGCTCAAAGTACATCTGGAAATCAGCAGCACCCGCAAGACGGATCTCGACGACGTGGTGCGCATTGCGCGGATCTTGAATGTCGAGCACATCCGAGTGTATTCACGCTACGAAGGCCTGCTGTCCGAGGTTCTCACCATGGTCGACAGCGACTTGCAATACCTGATCGTGCTGGCCGAGAAATACGACCTTCAATTCTACTTCGAACAGCACGAGGAATTCAAGAGCTTCGAAATCGCAGCAGCCCTGGAACGTGCAAACCATCCCCGGCTGCATGCGCTGTTCGACTTCGGGAACATGATCAACGCCTACGAGCGCCCCTTGGACGCGCTGAATCACCTGGCACCGCACGTCGGCCAAGTTCACCTCAAGGGCATCAAGATCATGCCGGAAGACGGAGGCTTCGGCCACCGTGGGGTATTGCAAGGCAGCGATGATGACGACATGCCAAGCCCGCGCATGCTGATAGACCTCTTGCTCTTGGGAGAGGATGAACCGCAGGTGATCGCTTTCGCCCTAGAGCAGGAAAACCATTACCGTGCTCCGGCTTTCCGCCGCGCCGATGATCCGGAAGATCCGTTCATCGCCTACCGCGATCTGAGCACTACCGACCGTCCAGCCTCACTGACCTGGGACGAAATGCTGGTTGAAGAGCCGCAGTGGGCGGTCAACCAACTGACCTATGTTCGAACAGTCCTTGCCCAACTGCGTGAACTTGCCATGTGCCGACTGGAATCGGCATCCGAGGACAAGGCCCGCAACGAAACTCTTCAGGAGACCTACTAATGAAAACGATCAACAAGGCCAAGTGGGGCAAATTCGTCCTGCTGATCATGGGCGGCGGCACCATTTACAAGCTGGCCAACCTCAAGGACGTTTTCTATGTCCCCATGCAGGAGCACCTCGGGCTGAGCAACACCGAAATCGGACTGCTGCTAAGCATCAACTCGATCGTGGCCACCGCCCTGTTTGTCGTCGGCGGATACCTGGCCGACCGTTTCCAGACCCGCACCGTGATCAGTGCGGGCCTGATCGGAGCCGGTGCCATCGGCTTCTACATGGCCTCCTTCCCGGACTTCAATATGATGATGGTTGTGTTCGCGCTGCTTGCGGTGTGCTCGGATTGTCTGTTCTGGCCGGCGCTGCTCAAGAGCGTTAGACAGCTGGGCGACGGCGACGAGCAGGGACGAATGTTCGGTTTCCTCGAGGGTGGTCGCGGTGTCATTGATACCATAGTGGCTTTCTCGGCGTTGGGCATCTTCATCGCGATGGGCTCTGGCCTCGCTGGATTCCGTGCCGCGATCATCGCCTACTCTTCGATCAATATCTTGATCGGTGTGCTCCTCTTCTTCCTGTTGCGCGGCAACTCCGCCCAGGCTGTCCAGGAAAACGCATTCACTGAGGCCAAAACGCACAAGCCGAAGGTGAGGGAGACTCTGAAACTGATTACGCGCATGCCGCAGCTGTGGCTAGTCAGCTTTACCGTGTTCATGGTCTACATAGTCTATGTGGGCCTGACCTACTTCATCCCGTACCTGTCCACAGTGTATGGGCTACCGGTGGCCCTGGTGGGAGTCTTCGGCATCATCAACCAGTACGGACTGAAGATCGTCGGCGGCCCACTTGGCGGTTACCTGGCTGACAAGAAGGTTAAGAGCTCCAGCAAGTACCTGAGCTACTCGTTCCTGGCACTGCTACCGGTCATGGCGGTCATCATCTTCTTACCGCAGAACGAGAACTTCACCGTGCTGGCCATGGTCGCCTGTCTGGTCTTCTCCTTGATCGTCTTCTCGATGCGCGGAGTCTTCTGGGCGCCGATGGACGAGGTTGGAATTCCGGAGCAGATCAGCGGCACCGCCTTCGGTGTGGCATGCCTGATCGGTTACGCACCGGGTATGTTCGGATTCTTGATCTACGGCGCAATCTTAGACGCGAATCCGGGGGCCGCCGGATTCCATTTGGTCTTCGCAATTATGTGCGTGCTGGCAGTGATCGGTAGTGTGATTTCCATGCTGCTCGCCAAGGCCGCGAAGAAGACTCAGCAAGTCGCCACGAGTGCCTAGCGATCACACTCTTACATTTTCCGATCGGCCGGCCCACGGTTTACGAAGGTAAACTGAGGGTCGGCCGATCAACTGCCGCCTCGGGCGGTCCACGCGAGGTACGGAGGGTGAGCATCTTGAAGGGAAGCGGAGGAAAGCTGCTGGCAGAGTTGCATCTGGATCGCTCCGGAGGCAGCCCCCTGCACCGTCAGATCTACACCCAGATCCGCACCATGATCCTCAATGGCCAGTTACCCGGAGGCACCAGGCTTCCATCCACACGGACCTTATGCGCCGAACTTGCGGTCTCTCGCATCACCCTTGTCAACGCATTCCAAGCCCTGACCGGAGAAGGATTCCTGCGTTCTAGGACCGGGGACGGAACCTACGTGGGCGATGAGTGGCGCAAAGACTTCAGCTTCGCGCCGGTGAATCGACGCCCCGAACTATCGGTACGCGCCGGCCTGGGCACCTCGGCGCGCGGCAGCGAGCTGCGCAAACAGGCACTGACCTCCTGGAATCCTGAGGACTCCGAAACCTTCGTGGCCAGCCAGGTGGGCATCGACCTGTTTCCCTCACAGACCTGGAAAACTCTGATCGCCAGACACAGCGAACGTCCTTCGATCGACATGCTCGGCTACGGTGAGCCACTGGGATACCTACCTCTACGCGAAGCGGTGGCCGAATACCTGCGTGATTCCCGAGGCCTGAACTCCACGGCTGAGCAGATCGTCATCACCACCGGAGCGCAGCAGGCGTTCAACGCGCTTATGCTGCTGATGACCGATCCGGGTGATCAGGTCTGGATGGAAGACCCAGGCCACATCGCCGCGGCCAAAGTGATGCTGGCTAACGGCTGCACAGTGCACGGTGTTCCTATCGACGAACAGGGTGCCGACCTGTCCGCAATGGAAGATTTTCCGGCAGGGCGCCTCATGTTCCTGACGCCCGCCAGACAGCACCCCTTAGGTGTGCGCATGTCCCTAGCCCGGCGCATGGAGTGGATCGCGTGGGCCAATGAGCGCAACAGTTGGATCATTGAGGATGACAGCGATAGCGAACTGCGCTATCGCGGGGTGCACTTGCCGCCGCTGTTCGGGCTGGATCGCGGTGCGCACGTAGTGCACGTAGGCTCGTTTAGCAAGGTCATGTTCCCTTCTATCAGGGTCGGCTACGCGGTGCTGCCTGATGACCTAGTCCAGCCCTTCGGGGCCGCAATTTCGCTGACCGGTCGGACCCCGTCCACGCTGATTCAGGCGACCACTGCCGACTTCCTGCGCGGGGGTCACCTGAACTCTCATATCCGCCGTACCCGGAAAATTTATGAGGCCCGGCAGGCCGCGCTGTTGCAAGAATTGCACCGGCAGCTGTACCCGTTCATCCAGGTCGATACGGTCGAGGCCGGGATGCACGTGATTGCCAGATTACCGCCTGGAATCGACGACCAGCACCTTGCGGACGAGCTGGCCTACCGCGGGGTCTATACCTATGCGTTGGGGGACTACGTGTTGCAGCAGCCAGCTCCGCCAGCTCTACTCATCGGCTTCGCGGCCACCGAGGCTCGGCGCATGTCCGACGCCGTGGGCTACATGGTCCGCGCACTGCATCATATCGGCCATCGCTGGTAGACGCGCACTGCAAAAGGGCCGTCACCTCACCGACAATTCGGCTAGGTGACGACCCCGGCTTGCTGTTGCTGTTACTTGTTGGTAGTCAGCAAAGACATTATTTCAAACACCAGAGTGGCCGCGGCTAGCGACGTGATGTCCGCATGATCGTAGGCCGGAGCCACTTCCACCACGTCGGCACCCACGATGTTCAGTCCGCTCAGTCCGCGCAGAGTCTGAAGAATCTCGCGCGAGTGCATGCCGCCCATCTCCGGGGTGCCAGTTCCCGGCGCATAAGCCGGATCTAGCACATCGATGTCGATCGAAAGATATACAGGAGTCTCGCCGATGCGTTCCTTGATTCGTTGCACGACAGCCGGGATGCCCATGGTGTCAATGTCCGAGCAACGGATGATCTGAAATCCGAACTCGTGGTCGCGGATAAAATCGTCCTTGTCGTACACCGGGCCGCGGATCCCCACGTGCATGGAGCGGTCCTCGACCAGCAGACCCTCCTCGAAGGCCCGGCGAAACATGGTGCCGTGAGTGATTTCCTCGCCGAAGTAGGTATCCCAGGTGTCAAGGTGCGCATCGAAGTGAAGCAGAGCCACCGGGCCGTGCACGGCCGCGGTTGCGCGAATCATCGGCAGAGCAATGGTGTGGTCTCCGCCGATGGCGATCACGGTCTTATCTTTTGCGACCAGGTGGGTTGCCTGCTCCTGGATTTGCTTGACAGCCAGCACATTGTCGTACGGTGTGCATGACAGATCGCCCGCATCCACAAATTGGGCGGTTTCCACGGCGGTGGTCTGCAGTTCTGGATGGAAGCCCGGACGCAGTAGCCGCGAAGCCTCGCGGACGTTGGACGGGCCGAAACGGGCGCCAGGACGGAACGAGGTTCCACCGTCGAACGGGACGCCGACGATGGCGACGTCGTAGTCCGGCACGGATCCTAGTTGTGGTAGACGGGCGAAGGTGCCTAAGCCTGCGTAGCGCGGTACTTCTGTGGCGGCCACGGGACCGACGGGAGCGAAATCAACCATGAGGGTTCTCCTTGAAAATTCTCGTGCAGTCTATGGAAGGGTGATCCATACGGTTTTGGTTTCGGTGACATAATCGAGTTGTTCGGCTCCCAGGTCGCGACCGAATCCGGACTTTTTATAGCCGCCGAACGGCATGGCCGGGTCGATGGAGCTCTGTGCGTTGACATATACGGATCCGGCCTTCAGGCTCTTGGACAGCTGGTGGACGCGGTTCAGCGACTGTGAGTAGATGGTGGCAGCCAGGCCGTACTCGCTGTCATTGGCCAGAGCCAGTGCTTCTTCCTGGGTGGAGAATCGCTGGGCGACCAGCACTGGACCGAAGATCTCCTCACGTACCACGGTCATTTTGTTGGTGCAGTCGCCGAAGATTGACGGGGCCACGTAATTGGTGATGCCATCGTCGATCGGGCCGCCACACAGTAGCGTGGCGCCCTCCTCCACCCCCGTCTTGATCATGGCTGTCACCGAACGGTACTGGGCGTCAGAAACTAATGGCCCGATCATGGTTTCCGGATCCAGGCCCACTCCCAGCTTCCAAGATCTGGCATTGGCCACCAGTTTGTCCATGAACTCGTCGTAGATCGAATCCTGCACGTAGAGACGGGAACCAGCGTCGCAGATTTGACCGGCATTGAAGAAGATGCCGAAAGCGACCTCTTCAACAGCTTTGTCCAGGTCGCAGTCATCGAAAACAAGTACGGCGGATTTGCCGCCCAGTTCCAGGGTCATTCGGGTCATGTTCTCCAAAGCCGCGTGGCCTACCGACATGCCGGTCTTTGTGGAACCGGTGAAGGTGACCTTGTCAATGCCCTTGTGGGAGGCCAGCGCCGCACCCACAGTAGAGCCCTTGCCTGTGAGGATGTTGATCACGCCCGCCGGGATGCCTGCTTCCAGCGCCAACTCGGCGAAGCGCAGGGTTGTCAGCGAGGTGACCTCTGGGGGCTTCACCACGGTGGTGCAACCGACAGCCAGTGCCGCGCCCAACTTCCAGGCCAAGGTCTGCAGGGGGAAGTTCCACGGGACGATGACGCCGATGACACCCACTGGCTCCTTGCGGGTATAGGCCACGTAGTTTCCCTCGAGGCCTGCCGGTTCGCCGCTGCGGCCAGTGATCTTGGTTGCCCAGCCGGCGAAGTATCGGTATGTATCGATGGTGCCCTGGATGTCCATCTCTGCTTCGGACAGCGGTTTGCCCACGTCGATGGATTCCAGAGTTGCCAGCTCGTGAAAGTTCTCTTCAATCAGATCGGCCAGACGGTGAATCATGCGTTCGCGGGCCAATGGGGTCTGGGTGGCCCATTCGCCGGATTCAAAAGCGCTGCGGGCCGCAGACACCGCCTCTTCCAGGTCCCCAACGGTAGCGTTAGCCAAGGTGGAAACCTGTTGACCGGTGGCCGGCTCGATGACTGGAACGGTGCCGCCGTCGGACGCTGGTTTCCAGACGTTGCCGATGAACAGCTCATGCTGGCGGGCCAAGAATTTTTGCACGCCGGCGGAGACATTGTAAGAGTCCAGGTAAGCCTGCGGGTTCTGGAAGGTCTTCACGGTTGTTTCGGTGTTGAATAAGGAAGTCATGATGTGCTCCAAAGGGTTCGTGCTTTAGTACGTTCTAGTAGTTGACGACAAGGCGGCCTTCGGCCTGGCCCTTGTCCAAGGCCTGGAAGGCCTCGTTGATTTCAGAGAAAGGGAGGGTCTTGATAGTGGACTTGATCTTGCCTTCCTTGGCCAACGCCAGGACCTGGTCGCGTTCCAGCCGTGTTCCGTCGGCGCTGCCGATGATGGTAATGCCCAGATCGATAATTTCCGCCGCGGCGAAGCTGAACGGCTTGTTCGGCAGGGCCACCTGTATAAAGCGTGCGGTTGGGGCTGCCAGATCGAACATGCTGCGAAAGACCTGTGGAGATGGGGCGAAGCTCAGGCAGGCGTCAGCGCCGCCCAAGGTCTGAATGGCTTGCACCGCCTCGTCACCCGGAGTGTAGGCGGCATAGGCGCCCAGCATCTTGGCGGTTTCTAACTTTGCTGGCTCCAGATCGATGCCGATGACCTTAGCACCGTACAGTGCAGCGCACTGGATGGCATACTGTCCTAGACCCCCCAGTCCGAAGATCACCACGACGGAGCCCGGCTCCAGCTGGGCCTTACGGACCGCGCTGTAGGCGGTGACGCCGGCGCATAGCAACGGAGCAGCTTCAGCGGACGACAGTTCCTCGGGGATCATGGAAACCCAGTCCGCCGGGGCGATGACGTACTCAGAGAAGCAACCGTCCACGTGGACACCTGTAGCCTTAGAATTGCGGCAGTAGGTTTCCAGACCGCGGCGACATTCGCGGCAGGTGCCGCAGGCTTCGTAGACGAAACCGACACCCACCCGGGTGCCCAGCGCCATCTCTACGCCTTCACCATGGGCCGCCACCGTGCCAACGCCTTCGTGACCCAGAATCGCAGGCTTCTCGCGAGGCAGCTCATCCTCGCCTTTCCAGAAGTGCACGTCGGTATGGCAGACGCCGCAGCTCTCCATCTTCAGTAATACCTCGCCCTTGCCCGGCGTCGGGATCGGGGCCCGGCGCAGCTCCAGCGGAGAACTGTCTTCGGTGTAGTAGGCGGCAAGCATGGTTTTGGTCATGATGATTCAGCTCCTATTTAGCGGGTGTCGAAGTTGTGGGAATTGACGAGTAGCCACCCAGTTGGCGGGGCAGGATGAAGAGTTTTGAGGCAATCCAATACATGAGACCGGCAACGACGGCTGCCAACAGCGAGGCAGTAGTGTAGCGGAACCAGACACTGTGTTCGAAGGTATACGGGTTGAATGTCAGCGTGAATACGACCGCGCCAACCACGAAAGCCGCCATTGCTGCGATGTTGAACCCGCCAGTAAAGTAGTAGCGCGAAGCTCGGCCTTCGACGAACAGGTCGTACAACGCTACGTGCGAACGGCGCAGGATGAAGTAGTCCACTATCATGATGCCGGTCAGCGCGCTGTACAACGCCGCGGTCCAGACTAAGAAGACCATAAAGCCGTCGTAGAGCCCGGGTAGGACGAACAGGATAATGGCCGGAACCATGCAGAATCCCACCACGAGTTTTTCCCAGCTGAATCTCTTCAGGATCCGGTCGAACATCTGCCGCAAGCCCACCACCGCGGTGTATAGAATGTTGGCCATGCTGGTGACGTTGGCGAACGCGACGAATAGCAACACGGTCACGCTGAGCCAGAATCCGCCGGTCTGGGTCATCCATTGGGTAGGGTCCGCGCTGCCGAACTTGATGGCGCCGATGAGGCCTACTGCCTCGCCCAGCGAGGCCGCTGCGCCAATGCCGATCAGGTTCGGCCAGAAGGCCACACGCTCGTTTTTGGTGATGCGCGACAGGTTTCCCAGGTACGGCCACCAAGAAAAGCCTGCGGCGATGTTGATTTCCACGGCGATCATGAAGTTAATGGCGTTCGAGTCGAACGGGTGGCTCAGCGCCGGCAGGTTAAGGATCTCTGAGACACTGGAATCCTTTAGAAAGATATAGATCATCAAACCCATAACAACGAACAGCGCCGGGGCGACGATAGTGTTGAAGATCTTGATCGAGGTCGGCCCCTTTGCCACCACGAAGGCAGTGATGGCGATGGCGAGCAGGGTGATCACGTAGATGTGCCAGCCCGATGGTTCCGGTTCGCGCTGCGCGACTACGGAGATGGCAGAGTCGATGGAGCGTCCGAACATGATGCCCAGAACGACCAGCCAGCCAACGGTCAAGAAAATCATCGCAACGATGTAGATCAGCCGGCTACCGTTGTGCCCAAAGACGCTGCGCATGAAAGTGTACTGCTCGGTACCGTATTTACCGGCGCTGATAGAGACCGCGAGTCCAACTAGCAACACGCCCAAGAGGTTGCCCAGAATGATTGCCAGCAGGCCTTGCTTTACCCCGACCACTAGGGATAGGGAACCTCCGATGAGAAATCCCCAAGTGGCGATGGCGAGAGCAGCGTTGGCCCAGGTGTATTCCCAGAAGCCCCAAAGACGTTTGCTGGGTGGGAGCGGAGCCCTGCCGCGTTCTGCTTCGATGGCGTAGTCCATATGAATTCGCTTTCAGGAGGGTCCGAAATTCTCATAAATTCCGGGCGAGAGACTATTGGAGGACGAGGACCAAGACGTAGGTGACGACGAGAAGAAGGCTGACGATGAGATATTCGCTTCGGGAGAGCTGTCCGCGCTGGTGCTGGAGCTCGTGCTGTGCAAAGTCGTCACAAACGTGATTTCGTTCGGTCAAGAAGGCCTGCTCATCGACCGAGAGGTTCTGTGAGCTTGCAGTGTTCATTGTGATCACTTCCGTCTGAATCTTCGAATCATTATTAAATCGATATGCGCCGCTAGGTGGTGGGGATGACGTGTCATTGCGTGGTGGTTCAGAATCGACATCAGGACCGTAGATATTGGGTAAATGCATATTTGACTTGCTGCATTCGGGCGATTTCGGGCATATATCTATCTTGCGACGATGGTGTGACGCGGGCAACAGATGAACTGTAATCAGTTGACTTGGGCCGGTGTTACACTCTGTAAATGCCGTTGACGATTCGTCGCTTACTTCAGAACCCCACGCTCAACAGATCACGTCCCCACATACTCAGCATGGGGGATCGGCTGGATGATAACGTCTGTGGAATCCACATCGCTGAATCAGCTGATCTCGCAGGGCTCATTGAAGGTGGAGAGTTGATCCTGTGCTCAGGCTTAGCGCTGAATGAATCCGTTGAGCGCGCGACAACGTTCATGAATGATATTGAACGTTCCGGGGCGTGCGCGGTGATGTTTTCCTTCCTCACCGACGCCGCAGGCGTGAAATCTGCAATTCGCGCCGCAGCGGCCTCTATGAGTTTTCCCGTGATTCTGCTCGATGACCGTGCGCGCTTCATCGAGATCATCGAAACTTTCAACGAGCTGTCGCGTTCTACGGCGGCCATCACCGGCCCCGAAGCCGTGGAAGAATTCCTGAATTCGCCGGTTGCCGAACAACTTTCGGTGTTGGATCTGTTACGCACCGCCGCAGAACTTTTCAACACCCCACTGGTTTTAGAAGATGAGTTTTCCGTGATGATCTTCCAGCGTGGGCTCGGAATCGAGCAAATGTACCAGTATGGAGAGGCGCGTCGGACGGTACAGGGGCAGGACTCTGGAAGTTTCGACTTGGCAGGGGAGCAGTGGGTTCAGAACCCGGTCATCGTTGCAGGTCGGCGTGTGGGCCGGATTGTATGTCCGCTCTGGAGAGAGAGTGCACGTTTCGCCTCGGTGTTGGACCGGCTCTCACACGTACTGGGGCACAAGCTGATCGGAAAGCACGAGGAGCTGCAGCTGCTCCGTCAGGATCTAATGGCTGATGTCGTTGCAGAACTGCGCAGTGGAGTGGCAATGACCGAGAAGGTTGCTTTGTTGCGCCTGCACCTTTTCGGGATGAGGGAGACAGAGGAGCTGATTCCGGCGGTGCTGTGCATCCCCACTCCTTCGGATAGGGACTTAGACCGCAATGGATTGGTTCGCCGGCTACGCCTGTCATTTGGCAGACTTTCGGTCCCAGTGATCATCCGGCAGGGAGACGGACTCGAATCCGATGCCATTGGGTTATTATTTTGTCTGCCATCGGCCGAAAGGTCCGAGATTATCCTGAACGAAGCCTACAAACGGGCCGAGACCGAATGCGGTGAACTAGCCTGGAGTATGGGTGTGTCTGAGACGCAGCAGTCACTGAAAAAAGCTGCACGCGAAGGTTTACTGGACGCGTACCGTTTGGCACGCGGTGCTCTGAGTATGGACGAACGCAAGTCGAGGTACTACCGGGCGCATGATCTGGGATTCCGTTGGATCATTCAGCCGCTAGCCCGCTCAGCCGAAGGTGAAGCTTTTGTCAGGGACCAGCTGGAACCGCTGAAAAATGAACCCGAGCTGCTGGAATTTCTGGAGGCGTACCTCAACGCAACCGGTAATATTGCTCGTTTGTCCCGGTCGTTGCATCTAAGTCGCCCTAGTATCTACGCACGTCTGCGCCGAGTTCAGGAGGAATTTGGGCTTGATATGGATAGCGCCGACACCCGAACTTCCCTGCATTTGGCTCTTGCATTGTCTCGTTTGCTAGTGGTGTAACTAATTCTGAGGGCGTGCTGTGAGACGCTGCACTTGGCACGATCGCCGTCCGGGGTCCGCTAGGGGTCGCCGCAGAAAATAGAAAAATCGTACGCTAAGGCTTCACTGAGGCGCGTACTCAACGGTGTGCGGTTTCTTATTCGCGTTGTAACAATTGCAGGTCAGATATCATTACTGATGTTTATTGGCCCGTGAATTATCCCCACATGGCGTATTCCCATGTGCTACTGCTACTCCCGTGAGTTCAAAGCCGATAACATAGATTATGTCAAGTAAAGGCTGTTGTATTGTCAGAACTTGCGAACTCACGGTCTCCTCGATAACTGAGCGAGAATCCAAGCATTTTCTGGGGCTCAACAATTTATCTTGCACTTTGCCGCTAGCTTCTGGCTGAATCGTAACCGTAAAATGACGCAAAAATTCCGAACTCCATTAGAGGTTTAGAAAATTCTTTGACGAGAATATGCGATTACAAAGCCGTCGATACGACCTCCAAACTTCGTAGAGTTGGTATCGATGACAGTCAGATAACTGCTCCGAACTTGGCAGCATTTCCCGTTCTTGATCCTGGAAGTAGGAATCCGCTACTCGGCGACACCCATGTACATCTTGCGCAACGGCTCATGCAGCGTCCAGCTGGTGTGCATACCCTCGGAAAGATGGCAAACTGTGCCCGGCACCAGGCGAAGTTCGACGGCCGTGAAGCCGTTCTTTGCATGCACCTGCACGGTCGCGGATCCGCTGAGCACCACGAAGAGCTCCTCATTTTCCACATCACTCATGGTGCCTTCACTCATTTCCCACAGCCCGAATTCCACGCCAAAAATCTCGCCCAGGCGCTTCTCTGCGGTACTCGGTTGGCCACCGAGCACCTGGCTCACAGGGACCTCTTCATGTTCAAGAATGACGCGCGCGGTATTGACGGTGCGGCGCTGACGTTTCTTCAGAGCCGCGGACTCCGGGACGATGTCTCCGCTCACGAGTCGAACCCCATACCCAAGGTATCCATGGCTTTGAGGAACAGTCCGCGCTTGCCCTCGCGCTGGTCCGCGCGGGCCATGGCAGCAGTCATCATTTTGACTCCAAGCCAGGCCGCAGGCTCTGGAGGAAAGGGCAAAGGCTTCTTTCTAACCATTTCAAACCCGGTGAGCTCAGTTTCCTTGCCCTCCAAAAGATCCAGCATGACCCTGGCACCGAAGCGGCTGGCACCTACGCCTAACCCGGTAAACCCGGCACAAGATGCGACCTTGCCCTTGTAGGCCAGATCGAAGAAGGAGAAAAAACGGCTGCAGGAATCGATGGCACCACCCCAAGCGTGTGAGAACTTTAGTTCCTGCAGCTCGGGGAAGGTGGCAAAGAAGTGCGCGGCAAGCTTGGCGTAGGTCTTCTCACTGTCGTAGTACTCGTGGTTGACCTTGCCGCCGAAACGGTAGATGGCATCCCAGCCGCCGTATAGGATGCGAAAGCCTCCGTTGTCGTCGATGATCGGACGCGAGTAGTGGAAGCGGTTGTTCAAATCCACCAGGCCGTGCAATGTGTCCCAACCGATGGCCGCCCGCTGTGTTTCGGTCAACGGCTCGGTGACTAACACGTAGTCGTAGACCGGAACGGTCATCAGTGCATTTCGCTTGAGCAGCGACGGAAAGACGTTGGTGGCCAAAGCCACGCGTGCCGCATTCACTGCACCGCCCGCGGTGCTCGCCGTGATCCTGCCGCCAACTTCTTTGAGTCCGGTGACCTCGGACTGTTCGAAGATCTTTACCCCGAGCTTTTCGCAGGCCGCGAGCAGACCCCAAGCCAGCTTAGCCGGGTTCACCAGCACGGTGTCTTCCTTGGACCAGGACCCAGAGAGGAAGGCTTCAGATTTGATCAGCTCCGCGGTCTGGCCACGATTCAGGTAGACGACATCCTCTCCGTTGGATTCCTCGCGCAACCAGGCGTCCTGGTGTGGCTCGGTCGCCACAGCTAGGGCGCCCTCGCGGATCAGGTCGCAGTCGATGCCGTAACGTTCGATGGTCTCGATCAGCTCGGCGAGGTTCTCATTGCCCAGCTCGGTCAACCGCGCATTTTCCTTGGGTAGATGCGCCTCGCCGTTGGATTCTCCGTGCACCAGAGATGCCTCGCAGAACCCGCCGTTGCGCCCGGAAGCCTCAGAACCGATCCATCCGGCCTCCAGCAGCACTACTGAGGATTCTGGTTTACGTTCCTTGGCTTGCAGTGCAGTCCACAGTCCCGTGTAGCCGCCGCCAACGACCAACAGGTCGGTCTCGAACGACGCACGCAGCGGCTCTCGTACCCCGGGGCGTAACGGGGAATCGAGCCAATACACAGCACGTTTGGTCTCGCGCAGGGACGCAGCACAGAGCGCCGTGTCGATGGTTTTTTCGGCATTCTCAAAGAACGTCGGTTTTGGTGCAGTCATGTCTCTTTCAATCTCTAAAGGGTGTTGTGGTTTGCCGAAGCAAGGTCGGTATCGGAGTAGCCTTCGCCGCTGACTGTGCCCCTGTGGTGGGTTTCCCAGCGCGGGCGCGGCACCGAGGCCAGCAGCGTCCGGGTGTACGGGTGCTGCGGGTGGTTCAGCACCCGAGCGGTGGGACCGGACTCGACGATGGCACCGTTTTGCACCACCAGCAGCTCGTCGCAGATCTCCCCCACGATGGCCAGGTCGTGGCTGATGAACAGCACCGAGATGCCTTGTTGGCGGCGCAGCTTGTTGACCAGTTCCAGCACCTGTGCCTGGACCGAGACGTCCAACGCGCTGGTCGCCTCGTCCAGCACCAGCAGGCGCGGTTCCAGGGCCATTGCCTTGGCTATGGCCACGCGCTGGCGCTGCCCGCCGGAGAGCTTGCGCGGGTAGAGGTGCGCATATTTTTCCTCCAGGCCCACGGATTCGAGCAGCTCAACGACACGGGCCTTAATGGACTTAGCATCGAGCTTGTAATGCAGCTTCAGTACTGTTTCCAAGGCCTTGGCCGGGGTGAGGCGGGAGTCTAGGGATTGGTAGGGGTCCTGGAATACCATTTGCACGCGGGAAGCTTTTCTCAGCCGGCGTTCTTTGGCATTAGATCCTGCGGCTTCCCCGTCTGCCATTGTCATCACCCCGGTATCTGCACTTTCCAACCCGGCCACGATGCGCCCGAGTGTTGACTTGCCCGAACCAGACTCGCCCACGATCGCCAGACCTCCCCCGGCGGGAATCATCAGCGAGACGTTCCTCAGCGCTTGGACAGGGGGTTGGCCGGACAGCTGGTAGGTTTTGCAGACCTCCTCGACGCGCAGCACCGGGTGCCTGGTCGAATCATCCTGGTGTGTCTCCGTTTTTGACGCTCCGGCCATGGACGGGGTGGCTGCGACCAGGGCCTTGGTGTATTCGGAGACAGGGGCCTCGAAGACCTGCCGGGTGACCCCATGCTCCTGCACTACCCCGTTTTGCAGTACATAGGTGCGATCGGCAATCGATGCGGCCAAGGCGAGATCGTGGGTGATGAAAAGCATGCCCATGGAGCGCTTGCGCACCGCCGTCGCGAGCAGTTCGATGACCGCAGCTTGGGTGGTGACATCCAATGCAGTGGTCGACTCGTCACAGATCAGTAGTTCTGGGTCGTTCATCAGTGCGCCGGCGATCATCACGCGCTGTAGCATGCCACCGGAAAGCTCGTGCGGATACTGTTTCATCCGTGCCTCGGGGTTGGTCAGCCCCATGGACGCAAGCAGCTCGATGGCGCGCTTTTCCAGGGCGGCTTTGTCGGCGCCCGGTTCTTGCAGCATCGGTTCGATCAGGTGTGCGCCTAGGGTGCGCACTGGGTTGATGGAGGAACGTGGGTCTTGGAAAACCATGGCGGCGCGGGTGCGGCGCAGAGCGCGAAGTTCCGATCCGCTGGCCTCGAGGACGGTCACTCCTTCCAGGTTGACCTTTCCGCCCACCGTGGCTGAAGAGGGCAGCAGGCCCAGGACTGCGCGGGCGGTCAACGATTTGCCGGAACCCGACTCGCCAACCAACGCAATCGTCTCGCCGCGGTCAATGTGCAGGGACACCTTCTCCAGCAGCTGGAGGGTTGGTGTCCCGTGAGACTTGATGTGAATACTCAATTCGTTGATATCTAGAAGTTTCATGCGAACGGGTCTCCCAACTTGTCCGAAAGCCAACCACCTACGGAGCTCACCGCGATGACTACGAGCACTACCGCAATGGAGGGGATCAACGCGGGCAAGAAGCTGCCCGAGACCAGGGCTGCCTGGCCCTCGTTGATCATGTTGCCCCAATCTGGTGTGGGTGCCTGAATGCCCAAGCCCAGGAAGGACAGGGCAGCGAGTTCGACCAGCACGTACCCGAAGTTCTGCGTGGTCTGCGATCCTACGACGCCCAACACATTGGGCAGCACTGCGCGGGTAGCGATCCACGGTGCGGAGAACCCCTGCACCTGGTAGGCAGCCACATACTGGCGATTCTTTTCAGTGGCTACCAGCTGCCGAGTGAGCCGGCCGATGTAGGGGGTGTAGGCAATCGACATGGCAATGACCGGGGCCACCAGACCCTTGCCAAACAACGCCACGGCCAGGATAGCGAGCAGTAGCGCCGGGAAGGCGAGCACTATATCGAAGACACGGGATATGATCGCGTCCACTGTGCCGCCGGCCCACCCCGCCCACAAACCTGAGAGCAGACCCAGGACGGTAGAGACCAGCACCACGACGATGGGCCCGGTCAGAGCGGTGCGAGATCCATAGACCATCCGAGAGAGAATGTCGCGTCCCAACGTGTCGGTGCCCAACAGGTGGGTAGCGCTCGGGCCCGAATTCACCCGCAATAAGTCAACGACCGAGGGCGAATATGGAGCCACCAGCGGCGCGAAGATAGCCGCGATGAGGACGATCACCAGAAAGGAAATGGCGAACACCAGTCCATAACGAGTCTTGTGCAGAGACAGGCGTTTGAACGGCAAACGCGGTGCTGTGTGAATTCTCATCGTGCTCCTTCCCCGCCCTTCAGGCGCGGATCAATGACGGGGCCCAGAAGGTCAACGAGTGTATTGATGGCTACGAAGGCCGTGACGACGATCAGTACAATCGCTTGCACCACAGGGAAGTCCAACCGGTCCACGGAGGAGACCAGCAATGAACCCAGCCCTGCTAGTCCAAAGGCCTGCTCCACGATGGCCGAGGAGACCAGCAGCCCGGCGACCAGAAGGCCGGATACCGTGAGAATCGGGCCCAACGCATTGCGCAGCACGTGGCGGATGACCACCGCGACCGGGGTGATGCCGCGTGAGCGGGCGACCTCAACGTGTTCGCGGGCAAACTGTTCCATCATGGCCGAGCGCGTCACGCGTCCCACCACTGCGATAAAGGCCAGTGCCAGGGCCAGCGAGGGCAGGATAAGGTGATAGGTCATGTCCCAGAACCCGGTGCCTGACCCGAAAGAGGGAAACATGCCCAGCTGCACCGCGAAAATTGCGATCAGCAGGATTGAGCCGACAAAGGACGGGATCGCGGCCAGACCCGACATTGAGGCGATAATGGCCCTATCTGCCCAGGTGCCACGCAGGAGCGAAGCACAGATTCCTGCAGTCAACCCGAGCACTGCGATCATGGCCCCGGACATCACAACTAGGCCCAAGGTTACCGGCAGACGATCAAGGATCACATCCGAGACGTCCTGACGGTACTGCAGCGAACGGCCAAAGTCGCCCTGCAGCACTCCAGTAATCCATTGCCAATACTGCTCCAGCGGAGATTTGTCCAACCCGTAGATCGCGGTGACTTCAGCAATAGCTTCGGGATTAGGGCTACGCCCGCGCAACAAGAAGCTGATCGGGTCCCCGGGGACCAGCCACCGGGAGAAAAACACGATCACCGAGGAAATGAATACGGTGAAGATGAAGGTGACGATCTTGTTTACCGCGAGTTTCAGCCCCCCGGCCACCGTTGCACCGGGGGTCTCGGGTCCCGGAGCCTGCGATGGTGCCACAGCTACGTTATTTTGCGCCAATTTGGGCCGCCCAAGGGAAGTAGAGGTGGTTTACCGAGGGGGAAACGCCGGTGATCTTGTCGTTCATCCACAGGATCGTGGGAACCTCGTAGAGCGGTAGCCAGGGCAGCTGCTCGTTGAGAATCTTCTGGGCCTCGAGCGACTTGGTGAAGCGCTCATCGGCATCCAGCGTTTCCAAAGCCTCGTTAACTACCTTGTCGTAGGAGGTATCGGAGAAGCTGCCGTAGTTAGAGAAGTCATCGGTGCGCAGGATGGAGAACATTTCCTGCGGGTCGCCGATAGACAGGTACCAATTGGTGTAGACCAGATCGGTGCCCTTGCGGGCTTCCGGATCAGAGAAGAGCGCCGTGTAGGCGTTCGGTGTCACGGTGTTAATGGTGGCATTCAGGCCGATCGACTCGGCCGCAGCGGCGGTGGCCTGGGCGATTACGGCGAAGTTGTTGCCCATGGGTGCGGTAGTAATCGTGATTTCCGCGCCCGCGACTCCCTGTTCCTCGATGATCTTGGTGGCTGCTTCGATATCATATGGGTAGTCGGTGAGTTCCTCGAAGGCCGCAGTCCGAGTTGCCTCATCGGCGGCCTCCCATACCGATTCGGCAGTCAGCGCGTTGGTACGTTTGGCATAACCAGCTTCGGCGGCGGAGACCAGACCGGTGCGGTCGATGGACATTAGGAGGGCCTTGCGGACCTCGGGATTGCCCAACGGACCCTCAGGGTTGGTCACGATTAGCGATTGCACCGCGGAGTTCGTGCCGAAGTAGATCTTCCCTGCGCCTGATGCGTTCAGCTCACCAATGGCGTTAGCCGGAGGCATCCATCCGCCGTCGATTTCGCCGGACTTGAAAGCGTTGACGCGGGCGACCGGATCGGTCATGACCACGAATTCGAGTTCCTTGGCCTTAGCAGCATTTTCTGTGTCCCAGTAGGCTTCAAAGCGTTTGAAGGAGATTTTCTCGCCGCTGGCCCAGTCCATCAGCTCGAATGGGCCAGTGCAGTTGACCCCGCCACTGGCGTTACCGTAGTCACTACCGGCCTTCTTCAAGGTGGCAGCGGATTCGATGACGCCTGGTGCCCCGGAAAGTGACTCGTTGAAGATCGCATCGGGCTTGGTGGTGATCACTGTGACCTGGTTGGAGGAGGTCTTCTTGATGCTTTTGACGTTTGAGAAGGCCGAGTACCAGAAGGAACCCACGGCCGGGTCCAGGTGACGCGAGAGCGAGGCAACCACGTCGTCGGCGTTCATGGTACTGCCGTCGTGGAACTTCACGTTTTCACGGATAGTGTAGACCCAAGTAGTGGGTGTGGGATTCTCGAACTTGGTGGCTAGGCCCGGGGAAACTGACATGTCTGGGTTCAGTCGCAGCAAGGACTCGCAGGTGTTGGCCAGCACCTGGTTGTCAGGGAAATCGAACGCATAGGCGTAGTCCAGCGAATACGGCTCGGCGTAGAGCGACCACGTGAGCTTGTCCAGCTCACCTGTGGGGTCGGCGGTCTTCTCGGTCAGTTCGTAGGTCGGTGCCACGGCTCCGGCATCTGAGGATGCGCCGCTGCAGGCGGCCAGGGTGAGCACCGCGGCGGTAGCTACCGCGACCTGGAGCGACTTGGTCTTGAGGATTTTATTCTTCATGGTTTCTTGAACCCCTGCTGCGCTGTCACGTTTGATGCTTGGTAGACGCATTCCCCATCGATCCAGGTAGACACCACGCGGCTTTCATGAATCTTCTCAACCGGTCCGTCGAACGGGTTTGGGGTAACGACAACGAAGTCTGCAAAGTAGCCCGGCGCAATGGATCCGGTGATGTCCTCTCGGTGGTTCACATACGCGGTACCCGATGTGTAGGCGGCCCAAATAGCGGAAAGGTCAAGACACTGCTTTTCCCCGCCTAGCGGAACACTTTGAATCTCCGGGGCAATGCGGTTCACGGCAATGTGGGCTCCGGCGATGGGATCAGCACTGGAAACCGGCCAGTCGCTGCCCGCGGCAAGACGGGCACCGCACGCCACCAAGTCCCCGAAGGGGTACTGACGGTCCTGCGCGGATTCAGGCATGAATGGCAACGTCAGTTCATCGAGTTGGTCCTCGTGGCAGGCCCACAGCGGCTGAAGGTTGGCCACCGCATCCAGTTCGGTGAAGCGACCGGTGTCGGCCTCGGAAACCACCTGCAGGTGGGCCAGATGGTGCCGGTTGGAGGACGGGCCGTTAGCTGCACGTGCAGCTGCAACTGCATCAAGTGCGTCGCGCACCGCGGCATCACCCAAGGCATGGAAGTGAACCTGGAAGCCTGCGGCGTCAAGCGCGATGACATAGGCAGCTAGGTTCTCGGCGGAGATGAAGGACAGGCCGTTGTTATTGGTCTGGTGCCCGCATTTGTCGCGGTAGGGTTCGATCATCGAAGCGGTGAAGTTCTCGGCGATGCCGTCGACCATGATCTTCACGGTGCCAAGGTTGAAACGTTCGGGCAAGCCAAGAGCATCGGCCTCGGTACGCGAGGCAATGAGCCCGTCGAGTTGCTCCAGGCCTTGGTCGCGCTGCCACCACAAACTTCCGCGGACGCGGACCTTGAGTTTTCCGTCATTGATCATGGCGAAATAGGCATCTTTGGCATCGGGGATGCCTATCCCGGCACCAACCATGGCATCCTGCCAGCCGGTGATGCCTTGGGAAATCAGTTCCTCTTGGGCACGGGCCAGACCTGCAATGATCAGTTCGGCGGTGGTTGCAGGCGCATGTTCCTCAATCAGGCCCATGGCACCTTCATGCAGGGTACCTGCTGGGGAATAGTCCTCGAGGCGTTCAATGCGCCCATCTGCGGGATCGGGGGTGTTGGCATCGATGCCTGCGGCTTGCAAGGCAGTGGAGTTGACCCACATGGAATGGTGGTCGCGGCTGGCCAATGAAACCGGACGGTCAGGGACCACTGCATCTATCAGCGAGGCTAGCGGGGCTCCGCCGGCAAAGTGGTCCATAGACCAGCCGGCACCCTGAATCCAAGCAACCCCTGGGTTGGCTGCGGCGTAGGCTGCAATGGTTGCCACTGCTTCTTCGGCATTTTCAGTTCTGGAGAGATTACATTGCAGCAGCTCGGTGCCGCCCCCGGCGGGGTGGATATGCGAGTCCTGGAACCCCGGGGAGAGCAGGGCGCCATGGAGGTCGACCAATTGGGTATTCGATCCGGTGTAGGCACCCAAAAGCTCCTCAGGAACGAGGGCGGAGATGCGCCCGTCGTTTACCAGCACGGCTAAACCTTTAATGGGCTGACCCGTACCGGTGAAAACACTGCCTGAGTGGAAGGCGACTTCGGCGAATTCCTTCATTGTGATCCTCATCTCCATAGTCTGTTAGGTAAGACACTATTTCAGGTCGGAATCTCTGTCAATGCCGTTGACAGGTACGTTGACATTCAAAGCTTATCTGTGGAGACGGGATCCGGTCGGCGGGCCCCAACGGACAGTCACTCAGCATCGCCAAATGGAGGAATCATGTAGAAGCGTTCCATGATCACAAGTTTTTGTTGAAGTCGGGATTCGACTTTCCTGCGGCAGAATAAAATCGCTCTCGGCTATGCACTAGCTGGGCGAGGGAATTGCGTCGAATTGTCAATGATTCATTGGCATTTTTAGCGCACGGAATTCCTATTACATGAGTTACTGAACCGCGGATTCTTCCACATAATCAAGACTCACGGGTACGGCGGGACTCTGGCAGGAAAGACTCGTCGAATTCGCCGAGGAAATCTTTGCATTCCTTCAATACCCTGCCGTGGCCATCGTGGCCACTTCGCTGATCCCCCGCAGGGGCTCAGTAATCTAGCGGTGATGGAGTGCAGACTCTCTTGCTTTACCCATGCGAGAAGACGCGGCCCTGCCCGAGCAATATGCCTTCTATAGCTCCTGCCAGATTGAGGGTTCCATGGCTTGCTCTACGACCGCGTGTAAGCGCGCGAAGATGAAATCTGGATCCTATGCATAGTTTCGGGCCCGCTGAAGATGGGCCCGTAATGGCACAAGCTGGTAGCTGAGAATCGCGAAGAACTACTGGCTGTCGACCCAGTGCGAAAATTTCCTGGTCGACGCACGATTGATCATTGCCGCGGGGAAATCCTGTGCCACAGCTTAGTCACGGAAATGCGACGCACTTTCTTAGGGAAGCGTGACAACAGGCATTCCATCCTTCCTCAAGAAGGGATTCCCATCAAAAGAGATGAAGTTTCTGCGACCGACGGTCGGACAGCCTCGAGTTTCCTGCTGCTCATTTTCACTCGGACAGAATGTTATTGCGCTCGGGTCGCGGAATGTGTCCTTGGGTGGTCTATTTGGCTCCAATTTCCGCGGCCCACGGGTAGTAGAGAAAGTTGATCGACGGGGAAGCGCCGGTGATTTTGTTGCTCATCCACAGGATATTCGGGCTCTCGTAAAGCGGCAGCCAGGGAATCTGCTCGTTGAGGATTTTCTGGGCCTCCAAGGATTTGGTAAAGCGTTCTTGCTGGTCCATGGTCTGCAGTGCAGCGTTCACGGACTTGTCGAAGACCGGATCCGACCAGTTACCGTAGTTCGAGAAGTCTCCGGTGCGCAGGATCGAAAACATCTCCTGGGGGTCACCGACCGAGAGATACCAACTTGTGTAGTACAAGTCGGTTCCCTTGCGCGCTTCCGGGTCGGAGAACAGCGAAGTGTAGGCGTTCGGGGTCACGGTGTTGATAGTAGCCTTGAGCCCAATCGATTCGGCTGCGGCGGCTGTCGCCTGGGCGATCACCGCAAAGTTGTTGCCGATCGGCGCAGTAGTAATGCTGATTTCCTGGCCCTCAACGCCCTCGTCCTTGATGATTTTGGCCGCCTCCCCCACATCGTAGGGATAATCGACCAGGTTTTTGAAAGCGGCTTCCTTGGTGCCAGCCTCGGCATGCGTCCACACCGCTTCATTGGTCAACGAATTGCTGCGCTTGCCGTAGCCGCCCTCGGCGGCCTTCACCAGTCCGTCGCGGTCTAATGCCATGAGCAGGGCTTTGCGAACCATGGGATTGCCCAGCGGGCCATCGGGGTTGGAAACCACCAGTGACTGCACCGCGGTATTGAGCCCGAAATAGACTTTGCCGGCGCCGGAAGCGTTCAGGTCGTCCACGGCAGTGGCTGGCAACATCCAGCCCCCGTCGATTTCCCCGGATTTTAGGGCGTTGAGGCGGGCAACCGGATCGGTCATAACCACGAATTCAAGCTCTTTAGCCTTGGCTTTGAGATCCGAGTCCCAATAGTCCTCGAAACGGGCAAAGGTCAGTTTCTCACCGCTTTGCCATTTCTTGAATTCAAACGGGCCGGTGCAGTTGACTCCACCCTTGGCATTCCCATAGTCCAGGCCGGTCTGCTTGAGCATGGATGCCGAATCAATGACTCCCGCGGCGCCTGACATTGACTCGTTGAACAGGGCATCAGGAACCTTCGAGGTCACGGTGACCTCGAAGGGTCCGGTCTTCTTGATGCTTTCAACGTTTTGGTACACCGAGTACCAGAAGGAGCCCACGGCGGGGTCCAGGTGGCGGTTCATGGAGGCAACCACGTCATCGGCGTTGAGGGTGGTTCCATCGTGAAACTTCACGCCCTGGCGAATCGTGTAGACCCAGGTGTTAGGCGTGCGATTCTCATACTTCTCGGCCAACCCTTCGGAAATCGACATGTCGTCGTTCAACCGCACCAACGACTCGCAGACGTTGGCTAATACCTGGTTGTCCGCGTAGTCAAAGGCGTAGGCATAGTCCAGCGAAAAGGGCTCCGCATAGGTGGAGAAAGTCAGCTTGTCCAGCTCCCCGACCGGAGCCGCAGTGTCGACAGTGATCTCATAGTCAGTGGCAGACGCATTATCTCCCGTGACGCCCGATGAAGCCGAGCACGAGACCGTTGCCAATACAGCACCTGCTGTAAGCACAATTTTCAGGGTCTTGGCGTTCATTTCGGACTCCTTCTTCGGATAGAACTGTTCGGGTGCCGAGTGTTCCGACGCCTTGCAGTGTTAGCTACGACACTAAGGAGAGTAAATATCGATGTCAATGGTGTTGACATATATGTTGTCAGGAACGAATGTAGGATGGCATTAGCACACAGGAACCCGCCGGGTTCGGGACGAAAAGGAGCAAGACATGGCACCCAAGCCGACCGGTAAGGCCGTCAAGATATCTTTGGACCGTGAGGTCTTCGTTGAAGCTGCTCTACGCCTGGCTTCCCGGCCGCACACACTCACGTTGACGTACAGGGAATTGGGCAACGAGTTGGGCGTGGATCCCACTGCGATCTACCGGCACTTCTTAAAGAAGGAAAGCCTCATGGAGGAATTGCTGGATCGTGTCTTCAAGATGGCCCGCGCCAGGCTCAAGGCTCCTACCTCTTCATGGGAGGAATGTCTGATCGAATTCGCTGAGGTCACACTAGACACATTCGTGCAATATCCTGCCATTGCCGTCACCGCTACCTCCCTGACCACTAGCGGACAAGGAGAGCTGGACAGTATCGAACTAATGCTCGCCTGCTTTTCCGAAGCTGGACTGGAAGGTCAGGCACTGGCCGAGCAGTATGCGATTTTCGGCGCTTACGTACTCTCCGGGGCCGCCGGGCTGGCGCGCGACCAAGCTGAGTCCGCAGATCCCGAATCATATGAATGGTTCGGGGGCCAACTTCTAGCAGACCCGACACGTCACCCACTGGTTTCCTCGCTGCGCGAGGAAATCCTGGCCCTCGACCACCGTAAAATATTTCTGGCCGGCGTCCACCAAATCATCCGCAGCGCCAAGGTGAAGTCGCAAGCCTGAAGCCGTAGTGTCCGACGTCTCAGGAAAGCCAGGAAAGTCTAAGAACGCTCACCTTCCGACAGATCGGCGTCCCAGCGCTGGCCGAGTCGTACAGATGAACCTACCCATTATCTTCTTATCAAGAATCGTCACGGCGTTTGTCCAGTCACCTGCCCACCAGCACCTAGTTAAGCCGAGGCCGGGCTTCTGTGACTTCTGGGGCTCGGCGGGTTAAGCGACCGCCCCGTTGCCCGTGCGGCGGAAGAAGTCCCTCATTAAATCAACCTTCGTCACTGATTTGCCCGTCACATGCGGCTTTGCCAATGAAGGAATGCGTTATTCATCATTTTTAGACGCCAATCCAGCATGGTTCCCTCGGCTCTTTTTTGATGCTGTATATGCAGCCAAACACCAAGGACACGCTCAGCCTCTGTGGAGTGGTTCTTATACCGCGGGATTTGATGATTGGCGGCAGTGAAGTCGATCAGCGAGGTAAGCCGTGCCCGCCATGTCTCATCGAGTTCTTGCTGGTGCGCATCGATGTTCCATCCGGTGAGGTCTTCCAGCAGGACGATCTTTGGGGTAGACATTGATTTGTTGCGGTGGGCTCTGCGCTGCTTGAGTACCCATCGGTGTAACCGCCGCTCTGTGTTGTCGCTGTCATGGGATGGAAGTCGGCCGTGGGTTTTCTGGAACTCCAGGACTTCAGCCAGCAGCTTTCGCCAACTAATCGTTGGACGGTCCACTCCCCTAGCTGCCAGTGCTGCTTCGTGTGTGGCACGGGTGCCGGGTTCGTATCTTTCCCGGGATTGGAAGTGCGCATGGATGGTAGCAACGTTTTGATGGCAGCGGTCGGCGATTTCACGCACGGTCAGGCCAACTGCGTACATCATGTCCCATTCGGGATGCCTTGAAACTTCCCAACCAGCCATACAAACAAAGCTACTCCAGCAAAGCACAACCGCGAAGAGGTCTAGAAGTCGGAATGGGAGCATAAAATATCTACCGCTCTAGTTTCCACTCAACGGTCGTAGGGAATAGTGCCCAATGAATTTCGAAGAATCAAAAACTTTTGCGTGTCGCAGGTCGATTAACTTGATTGCGCAACCATAGGATGATGATATGAAGAATCCGCATGGCCGCGCTTACGGCACCATGAAACACCCTACGCCGATGGGGTGGAAGGTCGAGCGCGAAAATAAAGAGCATTTCGCGGATCTCGCGAAGAAAGCCGGCATGTCTGCCGCAGCATTCTTCGACCTTATGGTGGAGACCTTGGAATATGACGACCGAGGACTTCCCACGTGGGTTCCACAAAACGATAGCAAGGAAGGCCATCTGCCTATCGACAAGCTTTAAACAGAAAAGCCCGCGCATTGCGCGGGCCTAAGCTCTGAATCCGATCTATGTCTCTCGCCAAAGTTACTAGAGATCGTGATTTACCAAGTTAGCTTCCGGCTACCACACCGGACGCTCCCTCTTCTTTACCCTGAAACAGGAAAGACGTTGTATGTCTATAGTAGCGCCTGAACGCGCCCACGCAACAACCCAACCCACTGAAACACACCCAAACAGTGCGATTCAGACCACAAAAACCCCCCACTGGGACACCCGACCGTGCAACGGACGCATCGCAGCGATCCAAAAACACGTCACCAAAAGCCACAAACCCTTCCACCGCGCAGACACCCCCGAGCACTTCACTGCCAAGGGTAAAACCCAGTTCAACGCCTCTAAAGAAGCGTTCGCGACCAAACACACCCAAACCCTGCCCCCGGTCCGCATACGCCGCGTCTCCCGCGCCCAAGAAACCTCTGACCGAGCCATCAACTGGGCCATCCCGGCCGGCAGCAAAAAGATCGACCACACCGCCCAAGCCTGGCGCGCCACACGCTCAATCGACGAACTGCTCACTAAACGCTCCGACCGCATCCGCAACACGTTGGCTGTCCTCTGGGTCCTCCTGCGCTACACCGACCACGACACCATGACCGCACGCATCACCTGGAACGCCATCGCTGAGAAAGCACGCGTCTCCCGCGCCACCGTCGGCAACGTCCTCTACGACCTACGCTCCTGGGGCATCATCGGCATCGTCGCCTCAGGCCGCAGCGCCACCTACGCCGCCAAAGCCGGCCAACCAGCCACCAACGAAGCCCCCGTCTACGTCATCTGCCGCCCCATCGGCCTCGGCCTACGCCCCCAAGACACACCAGACACGACCCCCGCGCCGCGTGCCCACACACAAGGCGCCGCTGGTACCTGTGGAAATAACTTAGAACCCCTCCCCGTAGGGGGGTTAACCACTTACGAAGTAAGTTCCTACACGCGCACGCTCGAGAAAAACACCCAGATTGAGCCGCTGCGCGGCACTGAACATCATGGGCACGGCTACGCCGTGCGAACTCACCACCGCGATCAGCGACAAGTCACCCTGTGGCCAGCCAACCGACGCATCAGCTCGAGAAGTCAGGGGTTATCGGCTGCCGCTGAAATCTTACGTTTGATGCCAGATCTGGCCCGTTTTTCCAAGAAAAACGTTCTGAACATGGTCAAACCATTTTTCGATGCGGGATGGACGATTTCAGATGTTCACCATGCTTTGGATTGGCGTACCAGCCCGGGTTTGCACGGGAAGGAAGCATGGGGTGCACTCCCCCAGCATGATCGTGACACTCAGTCCTACATCGACTATTGCCGCATTCTGCGCGCAGCAATCCTCTACCGCCTCCGCCAGTGGATGACTCCGAACGGTGAAGTCATGACCAGCCGCTCCCAGCGAGCCGCTGCGGAAAGCAACCGAGCCCGCGCTGCCGCACGGGCCGCCGCCGACCGGCGGGCAAAACACCAAGCTCGACGCCCGGCACACCAAAGTGCTGCAGCAACCGGGGCAGCCAGAGTACGCGCAGCGCTGTCAGCGGCACGCGCGCTATCGACCTGAAGGTGATCCCTAACATCATTAGCTCATACGAACATTTACTCAAATGTTGATTTATTAGCCTCCTGGCGCTATCTCTTCCTTGGTGGATCGTAGGTTTGCTGCAGCCATGGCGCATATCGAACAGTTATCGCGGGATAAGCCGGTAACGCCGAGCATTGAGATGTTGGCGCGTTTTTGCGCAAATACTCAGATCATCATTTGCTCACTGCCGAAAAGATCGAATCACACGCTCCCAGGAATCGGCTCGAACTTTCACATTTCCATTCCCAGCGCTCATGACGGCTCTGCCGGCCAAGTGGACTCCCCTGCCAAATGCCATGCCCGCCAATAATGAAGTATCCGCTCATTTACTCAAATGATCATTTGCGTGAAATCTTGATGTAATCCAGGGCGACTTCCACCAATGCTTGACACCGCTCCCTGAAGCATCCGAACGCTAAACTCGGCGTTGAAGCCATAGGCATAGAGAGAAAATACTCAAAAGAGTATTTGATTCCTTACCCGCTCACTCATGAAGATTTTTTGCACCAGTGAGCGAACGCAGCCCCAAGCACCACTCCCCCACCGAAATTTCAACCAAATCTACACTTTTACTCATTTTATCATTTGAGCACTTCCTGCAGCGCAACCACGCTCAGCGAAAAAAATTGAATGGCCTGGCGGGAATCTGATCTACCCTCCCCAAGCTTTTTATGCGAGGGTTCTCATTTACTCATTTGAAGTAATGAAGCAAAGCACCCCCACATTGCTCCGTGCGCGCATAATCCGCCACAAGATTGATTCAACTAATATTTGCCCCTCAGCCGCCAGTGGCCCAGGGCACCGAATCTGTACGTTTTTGAGTAAAGTATCAAATGAACATTTAAGCAATACTTCCTCAGGGCTCATGGTCCTCTAAAGCGCAATCCCGACCCTTGAAAATGATTGAGTGCCTTGGAGTGAATTCAACCTGTCACCCTCAGCGCAATACATACGCGAAACCTCATTTACTCATTTGATGGACGGTGTATTGACGACCTGCAGCAAGACACCACTCTATCGGTCCTTGTGCTCGCCAATCCATCTAAAGGCCGACTCAACCACTGCTTGAACCCTCAGACCACGGCCAGCCGGAATATCGGATCCGTACGGTTTTGAGTAAATCATCAAATGATCATCTAGACAATTTCTCATGCATTCGATGGGGGAGAAGCGCCTCACGCCATCGCCCTTCACATGTGTGCATAAATGCACTTTTACTCATTTGTGCTGATACACTTATATGTAAATCCGTATTTACTCACCTCTGTGCAGCGGAAGGAATCTATGAAAACGATTGCCGTATTGAACCAAAAAGGCGGAGCTGGGAAAACCACGATCTCCACCCACCTAGCCACCGCACTGCAGCACACTGGCCGCTCTGTGCTTTTGGTGGATTCAGACCCTCAGGGAAGCGCCCGGGACTGGGCTGCAGTCAGGGAAGAGCACCCCGTGTCCGTCGTGGGCATCGATCGCCCCACCATTGAACGCGACGTCAAAAGCCTGGCCAAGGTCGATTTCGTCGTCATCGATGGGGCACCGCAGGCTAGTGACCTTGCTGTCTCTGCGATCAAGGCTGCTGATTTTGTCCTTATTCCCGTGCAGCCCTCGCCGTATGACATCTGGGCCACCGAGGATCTGGTTGACCTAGTCAAGCAGCGCATCGAGGTCACCGACGGGAAACTCAAGGCGGCCTTCGTCGTATCCCGCGCGATCACCGGTTCAAACATCAGCAAGGATGTCTCTGCGATCCTCGAGGATTATGGCTTGCCGGTCCTTGAATCCAAGATTTTCCAGCGTGTCGACTACCCAGGGACAGCTGCGCGTGGGTCTACAGTGATTGAAGACTTCCCTCGATCCGAGGGCACCCGAGAAATGCTTGCACTGAGTGCTGAAATTGAGTCGATCATCCTTGAGCAGGAGGTTGTCTAAATGAGCAACAGTAGAACCGGGCTCAGCGCAGGGCGTCCAAGCCAGCGAGCCGAAAGCGAGAAGAGCCGGCTGATGGCTAGTTTACGGGACACCGCTCCCGCAGAACCGCTGACACGAGTGAACTTCGAACTACCTAAAAGCCTGCATACGAAGCTGAAAATCCATGTGGCTCGCAGTGAACACAAAAGCATTCGCGAGTTCTTGACTGAATATATTGAGTCACTCCCTGAAGAGTAAACACATCAAGATGTAAATCATCTTTTGAGTGCATGAGTAGATCATCATCTACTCATGCACTCATTTTTTCCAAGCATTCAGACTGCCCAAAGAGCTTATCGTTGCAGCGTTCCACGGTGCACACGCACCTACGAATTGTTCAAATGCGTATATCGTGCTTTGTATCTCCGAAGTCAGCCGGCAGCTGGACCGTCATGGTGTACTAGCTAGGCCGATAAGCAATTGGACTCAATTACTCAGAGCTGCAAATGTGTATATGAGAAAATTTTCCATAGGTGGATTCAACCTGCTAGGCATCGAGGATTCGGATAGGGGAGTAGTCACCCCGTCCGCGCGCACCACTATTCGTTAGTATTCTCCGTGACTTACGCACATTCGTTGCTCAAATGTTCACTTGCTCATTTGCATGAATGCGTCTTTACTCATTTATTCATATGCACGACAGTATTGGCATATTCACGCACGCTAAGGAGGGATTCACCGTGACTCGCAACGCCTCAGAAATTTACGATGACCTCAAAGCGCTGGCCAACGAGCTGGAAGACCTCGCGAAGACCGGCCGCATCACCATGAGCACCGACTCATGGAACAAGGACTACCCCGACACGAAACAAGCCGTCGCCCAAGCCCTGGCAGCGCTACAGGTCGCCATTAACGCGACCTGCTGGATGGAAACCCTGCCCGAAACCGAACCAACCGGCACGAAACCAGGCAGCGCGGTTAAGCCTCCTGTCCACCTGTGCACAGCAAAAGCCCAATCGCTGCGCTGCATTTCCTGCACCCACGTGGACAGCAGGAACCAAACGACCACCCGCACACAAGCCACAAGCTGCGGTACCTGAGTTCGCCTACGACAGGGGATCATGGCTCATGCACGGCATCTAGCGATGAGCACGGAAGCGACAAGAAAAATGGGAGGTACGCAGAAGATGAGGCAAAGTAAAGCAGGCAGAGTCAGCGAAAAGCACGCGCGCCGTACTAACCAAGAACTCCAAGCGCTCAGCGAACCACCGATGAACGATCCCTTCGAACACCTCATTGCCAAAACCGAATTCGACTCCGGAGTTTATGACCAAATAAGCAAAGCCTTCACCTTGATTCTGGCCGGGGTAGCAATTTTGTTCGCGGGCGGAAGCCTCGCTGGCGTGGCTCCCAGTATTTGGGTTTTGGTGCTGTGGTCAGGGCTGGTTGTTGTGCTAGGGGTACTGGGCTTCATGGGACTCGGCGCAAGTATCAGTGCAAAGCGCGCGGCCATAGCCGTCTATAAGCATCGCTACCCTTAGGCGGCTTGCACGGTCAACAGCTCACGCCAGTGGGTCGTGTACCGCGGACTCATCATCTCCCGCCGCATCTCCCACGCCGGCCCCTGCTGTAATCCGGCCCGACCTAAACCGATAGACTTCACACCGTGTTCAGAACGGATCTGCTGGATCAGCGGGCCAATCTGTTTCGCCTCATGCGCTGACACGAACGGATCAAAAGTTTCCTGCATGGCTAACGGTTGAAGATCCATAACCACCACCCCGCCCGCGCATACTTCACCCCGACCAAAATCTGGGGGAGCAGCTGCTTCGCTGCGCGGGTGAGCACCACCGGATCAGCCGTAGGCCCAGGCAGCTTCACCGTGATCGCTGGCTGGTGATCCTGGTGCTGGTTGTAGTAGCTGGTCATCGCCCACGCAGAGAGGATCTTGGCCTGTTTCTGGTGCTTATGCAGCCGTGCGGAGGCTTGCTGGGCATAAATCCCCATCACCTGCTCCATGCCCACCCGATCAGTGATCGGATCGGAGAAGCTGCGGGAGAAGATCAGCTGATCCTTGATCACCCGTTCTTCTTCCATCGGGATGCAGGGAATCCCGCGCAGCTCTAGCACGGTGCGCATCTGCACAATGGAGAACTTATCCCTGATCCGCACCTCATTCGCATCGCGCAGGTCTTTAGCCGTCCAGATCCCTAACCCGCGCAGCCGCTTGGTCAGCCGGGGGCCGATACCCCACACCTCCACCACCGGTAGACGCGCCAGAAGATTCTCGGTGGTCTGCGCTGGCGAGCGAGCCCACACGCATACCCCGCCCAGTTCTTTGATGTGTTTGGCGGTCTTGTTCGCCATTTTCGCCAGCGTCTTGGACTTGGCGATCCCCACGCACACCGGCAGCCCGGTCAGCCGGAACACCTCAGCTTTGATCCGCTCACCGAGGGCTTGCAGCTCATCCAGGGTGCCGGACACACCCAGGAACGCCTCGTCAATGGAATAGACCTCCACCCACGCCGAGAAACGGCCTAAAAGCTTCATGACGCGGGTCGACATTTCCCCGTACAGCTCGTAATTAGAGGACTTCGCAACCAGCCCGAGACGCTCAGCGTCGACCGCGAGTTTGAACCACGGCGCACCCATCTCAACGCCCAGGGCTTTGGCTTCGCTGCTGCGCGCGACCGCGCAGCCATCATTATTGGACAGCACAATCACCGGGCGGGCATCGAGCTTCGGGTCAAAGACCCGTTCGCAGGAGACATAGAAGCTGTTCACATCCACGTGAGCGATGTATTCGCCCCGCAGCTGTGGGTTGGGGGAGTCTAGAGGTGATGGAGGCATGTGGTGGCCACACCCCAAATCCGAAAATCCGACAATTCCGCCACGCGCAGATCAGGATAGTCCGGGTTCTCTGCTTTCAAGACCACCCCGGCAGGGCCAGTAGAGAGACGTTTGACGGTCATCTCCCCGTCAATCACCGCGATCACTACGTGTCCGTCCTTAGGTTGCACGGAGCGGTCAACGATGAGTTCATCCCCGTCGCTGATCCCGCCCCCTGCATGGATTCGCCGGATACACGGACGATGAAGGTGGAGACCTGGTCGCGGATCAGCATCTCGGATAGATCAATCTTCGTATCGGAATAGTCCTGGGCTGGCGAAGGGTAGCCCGCCGGGACCCTATCCAGAGCCATAGCGACCACCCGTTGCGGCGGGGTCGCCAGCTCGCAAACCTGTATACGATCAACCTTCATGGTAACACCTATCCTTAGAACATATATTCTAATATTTGAGTGTAGAGGAGACTGCCGGCAGGAAATGGCACTGCCTTGATGCATGCCGCTCATCGGATCACTGTGTACCAGCTGGATTGTCGGCTCTCTCTGGCAAACTTGGAGAACATCGACAAGAAATGGGGCACTGGTGACCACGGAATCTATCAAGTTCATGCTGCAGGATATTGACACGAAGTATGAGGAACGAGCCGATTCTCCAGAGTTCGTACGTCTCTATAAAGGCTCCCGGTGGGAGCACATGTTCGCCGTGCTTCATGAGGAGCTGAATCAGCATTTTGATGCGATCAACGGGCGCGCAGAAACAACCGGTCATTACTGGGCTGATAACAGCAGAGCCATGCTCGATTTATTGAAGGATCTAAAGAATGACCTCTATACCCTAAAGCGTGCAGGAGTAGATATCACTTTGCATGCTGCATACCAGAACGCCATTGAGCGTTGCAGGCCTTGGCTCTCCTACAGTGGTGGCAGTGCTGTCCCGGAAGGTTTCGAACCGATCGAAATCATCAAGTATGAACCTGTTTTTACGGAGAATGCTTTGGTCGAACTTAAAAAACAGCAAGAGCCCATCGAGCCTAAGATGATCGGCAAAGGTTCCTACGCCCATGTCTACTCCTACGTTGATCCTGATTACGGCATCAAATTTGCCATTAGACGGGCCAACCGAGATGCGGAAGAAAGAGACCTACTCCGTTTCCGCAAGGAATTCGACGTGATGAAGAATCTCAGCTTCCCCTACATTCTTGAGGTCTACAAGTACGACGGATCACGCAACGAATTTCGAATGGAACATTGTGACGCAACGCTGCGACAGTACATCTCCCAACGTAACAACAACTTGCACTTTTCAACCCGGAAACGGATAGCCCTGCAGTTCCTTTACGGTATGAGCTATATCCATAGTCAAAAACTATTGCATCGTGATATCAGCCTGCAGAATGTTCTGATGAAGGTGTACGAAAGCGGTGCCGTCTTGGTCAAGCTCTCTGACTTCGGCCTGGTCAAAGAGCATGAATCCACCTTTACCCGTGCTCATACGGAAATGCGTGGGACCATCCTTGATCCGACGTTGGATAACTTTCGAGACTACAGTGTTCTGAACGAGATCTACGCAATTGGCCATGTTCTCTCCTTCATCTTCACTGGTCGTCAATCGATAGCTACTGGTAATAACGATGTGGACCGTATTGTCCAAAAATGCGTGTCGCACAATCTGTCAGAACGCTATCCATCGGTATCCGAACTGATTGCGGATGTAGAGAATCTTGATGTTCCAGCCCATTCAATTTCTGGTTCTGGAGATGAAGCCTAACTAAGCCAGCTATTAGCCACGCGGATAGGAGTGACCGCTAATTCCATCTTTCGCTTTCCGGCTGGCGATAATTGGAGTTATGACTGCTCAGACCTTTGCCGATGTCTTCGACGACCTCTACTTTTCAGCAACGAGCCAGAGGGACAAAGGCAGCAAGTTCGAGCGTCTGCTCAAACGGTACCTGCAGGTGGAGCCGAAGTACGCCGACTAGTTCTCTAAGGTGTGGTTGTGGCAGGAATGGCTGGACCGCAATGGGCTCGTTGATACTGGCATCGATCTGGTGGCCGAAGACCGGTATACCGGTGAGTTGGTGGCGATTCAGGCGAAGTTCTACGACCCGGCCCGCCCGCTGCCTAAGCAGTCGATCGATTCTTTCTTCACCGAGCTGGGCAAGGCCCCGTTCACCAGCGGCATGATTGTCTCCACGACGGATAACTGGTCCAAGCACGCCGAAGCTGCACTGCTGAACCAGTCCAAGCCGATCCAGCGGATCCGGTTGAAGGACTTCGAAGAATGAGTCAGGCCGGTTAAAACCTGCAGTCTGGAGGCTAGGGTCCGTTGGCCGCGTTCCATAGCTGTCATGCTAGTACTATGGCTTTTTCACTCCCTGATGATGCAGAAACCGGCGAGCACCTCAAACGCGGACCGCTACGAGACTTTGGTCCACGGAAGCCTGACGACTCCTACGCATCCAAGCGGCATACTTTGAGTTTTCATGATTTCCCCGTACCACGCCTCTTGGCATACTCTCTGCGGATCTCTGGCTTTAACACTGGTGGACCGGGTGAAAAGGTTGAGTGGTGGGCCTCATTCACGTACAAGGGTGTTGGTGCATCGCTAGCGCACGAGAAGTTCGGCCTGCGTCTTTATCTCCCGGCTGAGCTAACGGAAGACGCAAGCATAGAGCTTCTTGATGAGATTCAGACACAGCTTCGTTCAGCGGTGCGGGCTGTTGAAAAAGTTCTACTTGCTAAGGCACCTGAAATGCTCGCGCAGGGCCACGATACTGTTGTGAACCAACATTCCTCTCTTGAAAGGGCATACGCATACTTCCGCTCCCGTGCTCTCGACCCTATTTTGATAGAAGACGAGTACAAGGTCTACGGCGCGGACGAACTCCCTAAAGGAGTCGCAAGCGCATCTACTTTCCAAAGCGGAATAGTTTTGATGCAGTTAAACGCCTTCCACGACATGATCGCAGCCATCACTGCATATCTCAGCAGACTGGAACACGATCTAGTGCTGGCGTTTGCCTTCTCCAACTTCGATCCTGGCTCGGACAATCTAACCTCGTTTATAGGGTCACGTTGGGGGGAAAAGTTCAACCGGGTACTGAACACGGTCAGCGGCTCCCATCAATACCGCAGCCAGCTCACTGCGGTCGTGGAACGATGGCGCAACCCCTACTCACACGGTGGCTTCGAAAAGGGGCATGCCGCCACGATATATCTCCATGCACCGGACATCGGAGCTGTTCCAGTCGGTCTCACGAAAGTCCGGGAAAGCCCCCTATTTTCTTTCCTGCCGGCGACGGAATCCACGATCCAAGAAGTTTTTAACCTGTTCGACGAACTAGATGCATGGATGCAATCTAGACTTCCTGAAGCTATTCAGTGGATCAGTTCGGGTCTCGATGTTCGATTCGATCCTGATTTTAGAGCACAGGTAGAAGAAGCTCTGGCGAGTGACAAATTCGAAGAACTCTTGAGCTACTTCGCGCACCGCCAGGACATGGCCGACAACATGGATTATTAACTTCATTCTTGCAGAGTTTTGCGACCGAATATCTCATAGGCCCGTAAGCTAGCCGTCCATCGGACACCGACTCTGCTGACTTGGTATGTAAGCGATTTCTAAATTTACGGGTATGCCGAGTGTTCTGTTATACCCGCCCGCAAAACCGTCCGGTGAAGGTGCTTTATACGCACGCCTAAAACGGTCGTTTATGGGAATGTGAAGACCGCAGATGAAGAAGGACTCTTCACCTGCGGTCCTCTACTTTCTACATGTCCCGATACTGGGGACCGAAACATCGCTTCCCGTAGACACCAGCGGACGGTTTTTGGGAAGTCACAAGGCGGTGAGCAGTTCGTCGGTGAGTTTGTCGACGTCGCTGCCGAAGTGTTAGATCAGTTCCGCGTGCAGGCTCTGGGAAGTCATGGTTTTCTCCGTGGTTAGGATGCGGTGTCGGCGACGACAAGCAGGGGCGTTAATGGCATGAGGGTTCGCCACCGTTCAGGCAAGGCTGCGTAGTGCTCTAGGACGAGGGAGACGATGTCTTCGCCGGTGATCAGGCGCAGCCCTGGCCGTTGGCGTTCGAGCGCGAGGGCATCGCGGCTGTAGGCTCCGAGGGTCATGAACACGACTAGTTCGCCGGCGCCTTGGACACCGATGAGTTGCTGCACTTCGGGAGCACCGATTGTGGCGGTCTTGTGTTTGCACTGGACTTTGATGAGCGGTGGTTCGACGCCCAAGGGATCTTTGTGGGCGATGACGTCGACGCCGCCGTCTTGGGAGTAGGCGGTGACTCGGGCTTGGTATCCCAGGGCCCGCAGGAGGTCGGCGGAGAATTCTTCGAACTGGCGGTGGCTGATGCGTTCTTGAAGTGCTTCGAGGACGAAGTCTCGGGTATGGCGTTCGATCCTGGACGCCCGGGGCTCATCGGAAGCGTCGTCATCGGGGGTGTTGCGGGCCGCAGCTTGTTCGACGAATGCGGTGACTTTTTCCATGTCATCGGTGCGGGTTTTGAGGGCGGCGAGGAATTCGTGCGTGTGCTTGCTGACCTTGAATAGTGTCAGTGCTGAGCCGATTTCGTAGAGTGCCGGTTGGGTGAAAACGGTGCGGGCGAGACCGATTTTCTTCCATTGCACTCGTCGGCGATGACGGTGGGTCGACGCTGTCGTGTCGAAGTAGTAGTCGCTGTCAACGACGCCGATATTGATGGTGCTGTCCGGCTTGTACGGGGCGACGATGATGTCGCCGATCTGCATTTCGTCGCAGAAGCGGAGAAGCATCCCGGCCCAGGTCGGGATAGCTTTGTGGCGTTCTTCCGGGGTGATGCGAGTGAGCTCGGCTTTGAGTCCTTCGCGGCCGCCGGGGATCTGCGATAGATCATTGATGGTATCCCAGCTGAGGCTGACGAAGTTTTCCTCGGTCAGCTCGGTGGTGAGCGTGTCGTTGTGGAGGCCCCATACCTGCATGCGGTGTTCTACTTTCGCGAGCTTAGTTGCTACGTGCCAGCGTAGCTTTAGCCGAGGCGTCGTACGGTGAGGTTGGCGCCTTTTGCCCGGTTGCACGGCCCGCAGAGGATCTGGAGATTTTCTGCGTTGCTGCTTCCACCGCGCGAGACAGGGATGATGTGGTCGTATTGAAGTTCGGACGAGGCGCCGCAATGGCTGCACTGGCCTCCGTCTCTTTGCATGACGAGTAATTTGACCTCATCAGGTATGCCTCGGCGCACCGCTGGCTGGTGTTTCAAATCTTGGAGTGCCACCGCGTTCTCTACTTTCCGTTGCCGCCGTAAACGGGATGCTTCGAGGACTGCGTAGATTTGGCTGGCTTTGAGATCGTCGAGATCGGAATAAATATTGTTTTTGAAGAGCCAGTAGTTTTTGCCTTTGACCCGTGCGAGGACTTTTGGCTGTTCTAACTGGCGTGAAAGAAGGTGGTCGTATTCTGCTCGGGCGACTTTTCGCAGAAGATAGTCCTTCTTTCCCAACGTGAGGACTAGCTTGCCTGATGTTCCCCAGAATCCCTTATCGAAACGAATCCGGGCAGTAGGTACCTTATGAACCATGGATGACCCCCATCATGCTTTAAGGCTCTTTGTAGCAGTATATGTTTCCTAGCCGACAAGTTTGGTTTGCTAAGCATGGTGAAGGCAAGAGCCATTTAGGCTTGTTGCTCTCTGATTCGGCGGTAGAGCGTCGCTCTGGACATTCCCATGTCTTTGGCGACTTGGGTTGCGGGTTCGCCGGCCTGGATGAGTTTCGCTGCGGCGCGTATCTGCGATTCGGTGAAGGTGGGTCGGCGGCCTCCGAGGTCGCCGCCGGTGGTGCGGCGTTTGGTGACGGAGTCGTTGATGCGTTCGCGTTTGATCTCGAGTTCCATTTGGGCGAGGGCTGCCATGACGGTGAAGACCATGGCGCCCATGGGCGTTTTGGTATCTACGTCGCCTCCGCCGAGGTTCAGCACCCGTAACCCGATATTGCGTTCGCGTAACTCTTCGGCGAGTTCGAGCATTTTCTGGGTGGAGCGCCCGAGCCGGTCCAAGGTGGTGATCACGAGAGTGTCGTTAGGGTGCAGTGATTCGAGCGCTTTATCCAGTCCGGGCCGTTTGGCCAGTGCTCCGGATTGGCCGTGGTCGGTGTAGAGGTCATCGCGGCGGACACCAGCGGCGAGGAGGTCTTGGATTTGCCTGTCGGCGTCTTGGGCTTTAGTTGATACGCGGGCATAGCCGATCAGTTTGGTCATCGGTCCTTCGAAAGTGTCTCGCAACTAATGGTGCAGACACAATTCTACGGCATTGGTTGCGACACATAGTTGCGAGAATCTTGAACCGTTGAGTTTCCGAGGATTTTTCGTCGGGGGGAGTGGAGCTCGGTGAGACGTCTTGCAACCTATGGGTTACAAGACGCATATGGAGGGTAGCTTCAATACTATATTTTTGTATGTGAATTTCTTGGGGTTGGAGCACCAGCAGCGAGCAGAACATCTGAGCTATAAGGGAGCGCCCTATTAAATATTGTTCTTGAGCCAGGCGTTGAGCTTTTCGGACAGCCCGTAGGTTGCCCAGCTTTGACCGTCGACAGTGACAACGACTACGTCATCATTAGTGTCTATGTAATTCTTGATTTCAGTGCGCAATTCGGCTGCGCTTAGAGAAGTTTTAACGAAGAAACTGCTTTTGAGCGGTTTTGCCCACCCGTTATGGGATTTCAGGTAGTCGATGAGAGCTTCGTAATTCTGTCCGGTCTTGTTGAGATCGTAATTGACCCACTGAACTGACATGTCAGCCTCCTTGGCTATTTTGTATTTCTTAGACCGACCGCGAGATGCCAGAGGTCGTTGGTACTAGCGTTGTTAGCATCGCGCGATTGGTAGAAGAAGTGTCAGGTGATGTTTGTGCTGGAGCGGTTTGCTATCCACGGGGTTCGTAGCGACTGTCTACGAAATACCGGAAATCGGCTAGGGGATCGGCCCCATGGTTTATTACTGCATCTGTCGTGACGTCGGTTATGGTTTTACGTCCTCGCGGGTATTTTCCGCTTTCAATGATTCGATCCTTCGGTGTCAATAGCAACTTTCCTTTGGCATCCAAGGAAGCATCTTTTCGTTGAACATAAGTCAGCATTTGAGTTTCGTAGTACCTGGTTGCTGTCATCAGTAGGTTAGGCCGCACCCAATTTTTTGGCACCAGCAGTAGGGGAACTCCATTGACGGAGGGTAGTTCGAACATGTATTCGTCCCATGCGCAGGATTGAGGATCCCATATCTGGTGCTCGGACTTGATCATCTTGTGTGGAGCTGCCCTAAATTCTGGATATTTCGCGACCATCGCCGAAGTGAACTCAGCCAGTGGTTTGAAGATAATCCTCGTTGTGAGGTCTGACGTGATGTCGTTGCCTACGCCGTCAACGAAGAGCGGGATATCTTCGATCCATTTCAACGTCCCTATGCGCAACAATGCGTTGGCATTTGTAGACAGCGTGTCCCAAATCCACTGACCGACTTCCTCTGAGCCGCCATGGCCATTAATGCCACTCTTGGCCAGGCCTAACCGAGTCTGTTTTGGTTCCGTAAAATGCTGAAGCAGTTCGAGGGCGCGGTAGTTATCTGCTGATGAATTCGACTTTATGTAATTCGTGACCGTATCGAAAAAGGTTCGAGTGCAATGATTGGCGTCCGCGTTATAGGGGGACGGGTTCTTTTCGATTCGTATAGCACGGGGGTCGACGAAGAGTCTTGTGTCCGTGTGAGCATTGACGTCAACAAAAGGAACGGAAGTGCTGATATTGAAGTGCTTTGTAATGGGCAGAGGGTGGGGCATGGGAAATCTCCGATCTTATTACATTCATCGTATCACCCATGGGGTGAAGACGTCTAGCATTCAAATTCCTTCTGGTTTCGTATTAGGATTTAAGGAGTGCGTTCTGATGATGTATGTGCGCAATCACCCCTAAGGTGATGACGAGGGGGCGTTTTGCGTATAGAATATGAAGATGAAGAGCTTCGGCGCCTGGCTGAAGACCCCACTTTTGTGCAAAAAAAGTGGGGACCAGACGTAGTCACTGCTTACAGGAAAAAGATCCAGCTTATTGGAGCAGCAGTAGATGAAAGGGACCTTCGAGCAATTCGTTCGTTGCATCTAGAGCAACTCTCCGGGGATCGAAATGGTCAGTGCTCAATCAGATTGAACATTAAGTTTCGGCTCATTCTCTCCTTTGTCACCAGAGGGGATCGAGTGGCCGTGGTGCTAGAACTAAATAATCACTATCGATGAAGGGGAGATGCCGGATATGAATGCCATACTTGCCGAAGCATTCCCTGCAGGGGGCTACCTGGCTGATGAACTTGATGCGCGGGGATGGACCCAAGCAGAGTTTGCCGAAATTCTAGGTCGCCCATCTCAATTCGTTTCGGAGATAATTTCCGGCAAAAAGGAAATAACCCGAGAGTCTGCGGCTCAGATAGGCGCAGCATTAGGAACGAGCCCTGAGATGTGGCTAAATCTTCAGGATGCTTACTATCTTTGGAAGCAGAACCGAAACCCTAGCCTTTTGCGACAGCTGGATGAAGTAAAGCTACGAGCCCGTTCCAACGAACTCGCACCTGTTGCTTTATTGAGAAAACGCGGAGTTATTAGCGCGAGAGATGCATATGGTGAAGCTGAGCAGCTAAGCGAACTATTTGGGATGGAAAGCGTGTTCGATGAACCTAGTCTTCCCATGGCTGCGCGTAGGAGCAACCATGCCGAAGAAGTTTCTTCCATTCAACACACTTGGCTTGCATGCGCCTATCGTCAGGCTGAGCAGAAAACGGTTGGTAAATTCAATAAGTCATTCCTCACCGATCTTGCTTCGAGAGTGAGTCAAATAGTCAAGCGCCCTGAGGGATTCCTTGATTTGCCCGCTGATTTTTCTGATGTTGGAGTTCGGCTCATTTATGTCGAAGCTTTTCCTGGGAGTAAAATTGATGGTGCATCGTTCCTTCTGAACGACACACCCGTTATTGCTTTGTCAGGTCGAGGTCAAAGACTAGATAAAGTACTATTTACCCTTCTTCATGAAGCTGCACATGTGGTACTCGGCCATATTGAGAATGGGTTAGTTGTAGATGATGCTGACGGTGAGCAATCGGATTCTAGAGAGGAAGAAGCTGACTTATTGGCGTCTTCCTGGATTCAGAAGCACAAAATGGATAGCCTTCCCGCTCGAATCAGCCATGATTGGGTCACTCGCGTTGCCGACAAAAATGGTATCCATCCCATAGTTGTCACAGGACAGTTGCAGAAAGCTGGCAGAGTGAAATGGAGAAGTGCCTTGGTTAAAGGTGCACCTACTGTGGTTAGCTATCTCCAAGAATGGGAAAGTGACTCAGCATAAGGCCATAGCTCGCCCGAATCATTTTTGGTGAAACCAGTAATTCTGAGTGGTGGCCTATGAGCTGCTCAAATTTCTGAGACAAAATCTTTAGTTTTCCTAAATACCCTCAAGCCGCAAACACCCGAGAAATCCGCTCCTTATACAAATTCGGAACCGCCTGAGGACTCAACCTGCCGTTACTCGTATGCGGACGCTTCCGGTTGCACCGAGTCTCGATATACACCATCCTCGCGGTCCGAGCCGCCAGGTGGCTGGTGAACGAACTGCCAGACCACGAGGGTGTTCACCTGTACTGATCTGAATGAGGAGCTTGTGGGGAACTGGGAAAGATTCGAGTGCGCCTAAAGCTGTGTTGTATCAATACTCGTGAAGCAGAGATGTTTTCGCTACATAGTTTATGGTGTTGGGTTCTGCGACGAAGCTACCTTGAAATTCTGTTGAGTTTTAGACGGTCGGAGATTTTCGGCGGCCCCATGCAATCGATGTGTCATAAACGACCGTTTTTGGTGTGCCGCATAAGGTCCTCCACCGGGCATTTTCTCGGGCGGGGTATACGGCAATCTGAAATCTTTGAAAACTCGGAGTTTCAAGAATTTACTAAGTCAACGGGTCGAGTGTCCCGTATGGCGACCGTCTTACGGGACTAGGCAGCTGGCCGCAATAGACTGCAAAAGCCGTGCCACTACTGCTGGGGTCCGCAACACTTGTGGTCAATCCCGGACCTGCTTTCGAATATGCGGATTAAAAGACGGTAGATTGCTGGGATGACTAAAAAAGCTCAAAGGTTATGGAGACGGTGGGCTCAACGCGCCGGTGGCGCTCTTCTCTTCCTGCTTGCCATTGGAACCACAGTCTTCACTGCGGCCACTGCATCTAGAGAGGATCCACCCTCAAGCGAACTGAGTGTTCTCCTCGTACTGTTAGCTGCCGCTTTTCAGCTTGGAAGCATTGCACTTTTTTCACGCAGCGGCAGGCCGGACGACACGCATTCAGAGGCCTCTGTGAGGCGACTAGTTAACTTGACCTATCGCACACAGGCCCTGAGTATGAGTGCCCAGGACGCGAAGAGCATGGACACGGCAACAATGCGGAGCGCGTTGCTGGACCTGAGTGCGAGGCTCAATTATATCGCCGAGGATACTCTTGCCAGCGTCGAGGATTGGACCTCGTTTAACAGCGCCGCCGAGCGGAAAGTCAACGAACTAAACCAGAACGCTAGCCAACAACGCGGACAAAATGAATCACTTGAAGAGGAGAACGTAAATGCAACCGATCGAGGGTAAGGTCGCTCAGGTTATATCGGAGCGTGACGTTGCCATCAACCGAGGAAGCTCGGCTGGTGTTGAGGTCGGAATGCGGTTCAAAATACTCAGCTCGGACCCATCAGAAGTTCGCGATCCGGATACCAATGAGTTGCTAGGGACAGTCGACATCTCCAAGGTTGAGGTTGAGGTAATTTCCGTCCAAGACAACCTAGCTGTTTGTAGAACGTTCAAGAAAATAGTGATCCCGGGAAGGCCTAAGCGCGGGGGGATAGCGTCGCCCTATTCTTCCCTAAGTGCAAGTATCTTCGGAGACGCTGGAACCCCTGACTCCGAGCGCTATCAGACCCTTCGTAGTGACGAATCCTTTGTGGTCAATGAACTTGATCCCAATGGTTCGTTTGTCAAAAGGGGAGACCGCGCCATACAGGTGTTTTAACGACCAGGAAAAGGTTAGCGCGGAATAACTGAACGCGAATTCCTGATTGCCAGGAGCCAAGGTCCACAAGATTGTCATACGAATGTCGACGTTCTAGGTGCAGTAGCAGACTTGTGGGTCATGGAAATGGCGCTAGACCGAATTTGTTTCCTAGAACGTTCCTCTTGCGGGCGGCAGTGCTGTGGACTATGGACAGAAGTGCTGAGGACTTCGGAAACTGACAGAACCCCGGCGACACGCCGGGGTTTTTTGTTTCAGAAACGTCTTTCAAAACCGAAACGATGCATAACCAGGACATGTACCGTTTTTGATATGGCAGTCATTGGATACGCGCGAGTGAGCACGCGCGAGCAGAACCCGCAGGCGCAGGCGGCCGAACTGCGTGCGGCCGGAGCTGAACAGATATTTACCGACCGTGGCGAATCGAGCCGGGAAGCTGCGCGGCCGCAGTGGATCGCGTGCAAGGCGCAATTGCAATCGGGGGATACGTTGGTCACCCGCGCCCTGGATCGCGTGGCAGGCGAAGAACGGATGGCCATTGAGATTATCCGAGAGCTGGGGGAGCGCGGCGTGAGGATCAAAAGTCTTACCGAGCCATTCTTAGACGTGGACATATCAACGCCGATGGGCGAAGCCATCGTTGGCTTGCTGGCAGTTATGGCGCAGCTGCGCGTCTCAATGATCCGGGAGAACACCAACAGAGGATTAGCGCACGCGCGCGCCCAGGGCAGAATCGGAGGGCGGCCGCGCGTCATGGATGCAGACCGCACCGCGACGGCGCGACAGCTGCGCGAGGAAGGGAAAAGCTACGCGCAGATCGGCAAGATTCTTGGTGTCAGCGCAGCGAGTATTTACCCGTCACTATCGAGTGAAAACCCTTGATCCACAATGATAACTAATGTTATATTTGAAGTGAGGAAATGTTTGTTTCGATGTTTAGGAGGTTGTCATGAGCCAGCTAATGGAACGGCCGCAGCATGATGAAATGCGTGCGCAGCTGCTGAAAGCTCGGCAGCGTGTAGAGGTTGATGCGCTGGACTACAAGCGCACTTTGAAGGCTGCTGCTGGTGGCATGACTCAGCGTGAGATGGCGGCGTTGCTGGGTATGTCTCAGCCGGCCGTGGCGAAGGCGTTGCAGCGTGCCCAGGCTGTACCGGCTGTGGTTGGCGAGTTCAACGCTGCAAGCCCTTATGAGGTATGCCAGCGGTATGCGGCCGGGTATATCGGCCGTGAGGAACTGGTGCGCCAGCTGGTCGAGTGGCCCTACAAGCCGACCCCCTGGGCGAACGAGTACGGCGAGTACGAAGAGAGCCTGGACGGAACATGGGAAGAAGTAGGCGACGCGCTGCGGCATGAGCTGATTGACGCTGCTACTTACGATGAAGTTTTGATGAAGACGGCCGATTAGGCGGCGAGCAACCGAAGGGTGAATCGTTGGCTAACGACGAATCAATAGAACGACATTACGCGGCGCTGCGCCAGGTGCTGGCTGATCCTGATATGAACCCGCGCGGGGCATACTCGACGATCAAACAAGAGCAGTATTTTATTCAAAGCGGATCGCGGCCACGTGCCATGTCGGAGCGAGAACTTTTGCATAAGAAGTGGATGCAAGAGGTTGTTGCTGACTCGGCTAAGCGCGGCGAAATCAGGCACGAGGGAAAAGCCATTGTGATGGCTGGACCGCCCGGAGCTGGCAAGGGAACCGTGCAACGCGAACGCTTGAATGACGTTCCTGGTTATGTGCAGTGTGAACCGGACATGTTCAAAGAGAAGATCATCCAGCATGAATTAGAGAGCGGGAATCTGGATCGTCTGAAAACTCCATTGGTGAAAGAACTTGAAGCCCAGGGGCACAAGTTCGCGCCAATGGAGTTTGCTGCGTTAGTGCATGAAGAATCGTCCATGCTCAGCGCCAAGCTACAGAGAGACTTGCGCAAGGATGGCACGAACTATGTCATTGATACGGTGCTGAAATCGCAGGGATCGGCGCAGGAAGTCGCTGCTACTTTGGACAAGCGTGGCTACACCTACGATGTGGTGAGCGTGCAAGCTACGTTCGAGGAATCCAAGGCAGGAATCTATGGCCGGTGGCAGGCAGGACGCGAAGCTTTTGAACGCGGAGAGAGCCAGCTTGGCGGCCGTCCAGTGCCATCTGATTTTGCGAATAATCTTGTCACGCCTGAAGGCAAGTCTGCCACTGAGGAATCGGCAAAGTGGTTGGCCGAAAATGGCAAAGGTGTTGTGAGCTTCACCCAATTCCGGCGAGGGGCAAGCAGACCGGAGATTGACCGCGTAAAAGTCGATGGAAAGCTGGTTGATCGCGATAACGGGCACTCTATCCAAGGCAAAAATTCTGCGGATTCAAAGACGGTCGCATCAAGCAAACCCGTGAGAGGAATCAACGCCGATTTTCCGCAGCCAGCGGGACAAAAACGGCAGAGGCAACCACAACAAAAATCTTACGGTTTTGGGAATCATGCACCGACGAAGGATCACGGACTTGAACGCTAGTTGACCAGCATTAGTAGTTAACATGTTTCGCTGGTTCAGGGATCCGTGCACAACCCAAGATCGCATCAGGTGAGGGAACTCAGGTACCGCAACTTTTGGGCTGTGTGCGGTCGGTCGGTTGGTTCCTGCTGTCCATCATGTGTGCGAAAAAAGCAGCGGAGCGGGAGGGCTTTTTTCGTGCCCATGTGGGCAGGAGGCTAAACACTCAGCCACGGGATCAACAAGGGCCGGTGCTCACCTCACGGTGAGCACCGGCTCTTTGCTGTGCGCTGGCTTAACCTTCGTTCTCAGCGCCCGCTTCTTCGGCCTTCTTGCGCGTGCGACGACGCGAAGGGGAACCAATTCTATTCAGCTCGGTTTGATTCCAGCCCTTCTTTAGCGCGGCGTTAAAGGCTTGCTTTTCGGCGGCTTTGGCCTGCTCTAGCTGCTGTTCAGCTTCCACGCGGGCGGCGACCGCCTGGGCGATATTGTTTGCTGCTTCCATGCGCAGATCGTTTTGCGCTTGGAGCTGTTCGAGAATGCGGTCTGCTGCGTCGCTCATGGCTTGCACCTTCCGATAGGGTTGCGCCGACTTAGCAAAGCCAATCCGGCGATTGTCTGATGCTTCCAGCGTAACTCGGTCAGGCGACGAATCCAACGCTTGTTGCACCCGAATGAGAGACAGTGCGCCACCGACCAGGCGGAGCAACGCTTGTTGCACCCGAATGAGAGACAGTGCGCCACCGACCAGGCGGAGCAACGCTTGTTGCACCCGAATGAGAGACAGTGCGCCACCGACCAGG
>NZ_JBIUWB010000009.1:0-26333 GCF_044743255.1 Glutamicibacter sp. NPDC087673 | reverse complement strand
CAGGCGGAGCAAGCTATATACTTAGCACGGCTAAGTGGCTCGCATCCTTGATCTTCGATTCTGCGGATGAGACAATTGACCTGTTAGGTCAATTGGTGTTGCACTGGGCTGGAAGGTTGGTTGGCATGACTCGCTTCGATTCTCGCAAGCGTCAGTCGAACGCTGCCGGTGGCCGTTCGGTGCGCCGCGAGGTGAAGCTCACCGTTGACCAGAACTTGGCGTTGCAAGTCATGGCCGATGAGGCTGGCGTGTCGGTGGCTCGTCTTTTGGTGGAATCCACCTTGTCGCAGTCTCGTGGTGAAACTGCTGCCGAGCGCCACGAGCTGATTACCTTGTTGTTCTTGTTGCAACGAGGCCTTGCCGCTGCGGGAAACAACATCAACCAGATCGCCCGAGTTGCAAACACGACCGGTGAAATCAAGGACGATCTGCACGATTCTTTGGAACATCTGCGGGCAACGGTTGCGCGCATAGATGAGGTCTTGGAGTCGTTGAAGATTGCGGGTGATCCAGCATGATCCCCAACGTCACTCGCGGTGGTCGCATGGCCGGTTTGATGAACTACCTGGTTGGCCCTGGTCGTTCCAACGAGCACGAGAACCAGCGGCTCATTGCCGGAGATGATCGCGTGACTTTGGCTTATGCTCCTGGCGCTGAATTGTCGAAGTACGATGCTTTTGAGATTGCCGAGATGCTGGATGCGCCGCGCAAGGTGCACGGCACGGACGTGACCAAGCCGGTGTATGCGAGAGACGAAGAATCCGGCGAGTTCTTGAAGGATGAAAACGGCAAGAAGATCCGCACCGGGTCGAAGGATGCGCACGTGTGGCATTGCTCCTTGGCTGTTGAATCCGGGTACGGTTCAGTGCCCGATGAGCAATGGGAAAAGATCGCGGCATCCTTCGTGGAAAGGATGGGTTTTATTGACCCGGACGGCGCGAAATCTTCGCGCTGGGTTGCGGTACATCACGGCGCATCGAAGAACGGCAACGACCATATTCACGTAGTGGTGTCGATGGTTCGCGAGAACGGAACCAAGGCGAGCGCACACAATGATTTCCACCGCGCCCAGGTCGCGTGCCGCGAGCTGGAAGTAGATTACGGATTGCCTCGGTTGGAGTCCCAGGAACACGGCAAGGGTCTGGCGGGGGAGAAGCCAGCAGAGCGTGCGAGGGCCGAGCGCGGGAACAACGCTTTGTCGGATAAGTTCGAGCTGCGCCGCCGGTTGCGTGCAGCGCTCTCCACAGCGAACAGTGCCGAAGAATATGTGCGCCATGCGCAGGATCTGGGCGTGCGTATTGCTCCGAGTTTCAAGGCCGGATCGAACAGTGAAGTGCGTGGCTATCGGGTGTCGTTGGGCGAACGCGGCAGCGACAACAAAGTGATATGGTACGCGCCGTCAAAGCTGGATTCCACTCTTGCCTGGAATGATATTCACGCCAGGTTCGGGAACAAGGATCGCGTGGCCGGGGATGCCTATTTGGTGTCCTTGCATTCATCGAACCATTCCCGGGAGCACCGCAAGGCAGTAGCTCATCCGGTGTCTGTTCAGCAGTTGGAACGGATGATGAGCCACAAGACCGGGCCGGATACTTTGGCGAACATTTACGCCCGCTTGTCGTTGCAGTTCGAGTGCGGCAAGCCAGCGACGTTCCAGCAGCTTTCCGAGTCTTACGCCCGTGCTGCCCAGGGTGGAGGCAACGTGCGCTACGCCGCGAGACTGAACCAGCGGTTTAAGGTGAGTGGTGGTCATGGTTGGGTGGCTTTGGCGAAGCAAGCTGGTCGTTTAGGCCGCGTCATGATGCAGAATCATATGGCTGCTGATCGGCCTCGTTTTGCTTCGGGTGTCGATCGCTTGATCAATGATGCCGAGAACATTGTGAACGCGGAAATGAAACGTATCCAGGCACAGGAATCGCAGAAAGTGGGTGCGCCGAAGGCACCGCATGTTCCGTACCGAGATTGGAAGGCCGGGGCACGTCCTGGATCGGGTACTGACCAGGGTTACGAACGATAGGCCCAAACCTAACGAGAGGAAGCACCGTGGAAAGCCAAGAAGAATCAGAGATGATGCAGGACTTCGGCGGCATTGTCCGAGCTGTCATGGGATCGGGAATGCAAATGGCCGAGAATGCCCAGCGCCGAGCACAAATGCGGCTGTCCGAGGCCAATGCGGAAACAGAGCGTGAACGCAACGTGGCTCAGATGGTTCACCGAGATTTATCCTCAGCGCAGTTCTGGAAGAGTGCTGGCAGCGAGGCGATTGCCGACAGGATGATTGTGGCCAGTGAACTTGCTGGACGCCATGAGTCAGCTTCCCAGGCGTTCATGGTTGGTGCTGATCGTATCCGCAATCAGTTCGAGATCAACGTGGAGGACATTAACCGGGATCACCCCACGGCGGCGACTGACCGGCACCAAGCCTTGCGTGATGCGCTGGATGACTATCTGGCCGGTCAGCGTGAGAACGCCGAAGGCAACCCGGTAGTAGCTGATCAGGCGCAGGAGAACGAAGAAGCTCACCAAGCAGTGGCTGAGCGAGCAGCAGGTGAAGAACGGGCTGATGAGGCTCACGCTGACGCGGCCGAGCGGCGCGCCGAACAAGAGCCGGTGCTTGGTGGCAAAGAGCAGGGTGAGTCAACTGATAAGTCTGCGGTTCCCGTAGCTCCTGGTCATGCCGATGGGGCAAAACCTGGTTCTGTTGATGCAGCGCAGAACCAGAACAGCCCCGCTGCGCAACGGCTGCTGACGGTGTGGAAAGATAAGGGCGGCAAGGATGCTGATTTTCCGTTGGCTCCAACCACCGCTAACCCGCAGACAGCCATGAAGAACCGCAAGCGAGTCATGGCCGGGGCCGCGTCCGCACGGACTCAGGGACAGGAGCTGTCGCGATGATCGGCATTCCCCCAAATGATGATGAGCTGGATCTGGATGGTGGCGAGGCCAGCGAGCCAGCGTCCCAACAACCAGTGACCGAGCGAGATCCAGAAGAGCGCCCCTTCGTCTATGAGGATGCGGAAAAGTGGCTTCATGGGTATGCTCTACCGCGCTACTTGCGCAAGCATGGCCCCTCAGGGCGAGCCTGGGCACCGAATTGGTATGAATATCCGGAAGCGTATTCGGTGATCACTGCGCTGTGGGAGACATGGGAGCAGATGCGGTGGGACGGCCCACAGCAGATTCTGGTGTTCTATCGGGACTACTTCTATCCGCTGATGGACAGACTCACCGCTCTGGACGGCCCCTTCCATGCTTATGACAAGGTGATGCACCCAGAACTGCCCGAGATGCTCCCTATCTGGGACGCACCGAGCGGGTATTTCCGTTCATCTGTATAGCAGCAGCAAGAAGCTGGCCAGCGAATTTCGCTGGCCAGCTTCTTGCTTTTAATGCCACCTCTTGCGCACATGGTAGGGGGCGTAACCCATGTTTCTTGGCCCACCGGAGAGACAGAAGCGTTGCGCCGCACACATGAGTGGTGTGAACACTCTTTTGATTCTTGCGGTTATTGCTGACTTAGCGGCCTACGTGAGTGATTGGTACCAGGCGGTGGAACTAGCCATCAACGCAAGCAAATACTATTTAGCAATTGCCAGGAACGATATCGGCCGAAATTCATAGAAGCTCGTCGTCCACGGTCTGTACGGATTCAGGGCTTAACACAAACCAGGGTGGAAAGATCTTCTCTCCACCCTGGTTTATTTTGCAGCTTTTCTATCGAACTACCCAAAACTCGGCAAATGGTTTGGTAGAACGAATGCAATTTAGAATCAACTTATAGTTAGAGATCCTCTTAGCGCTCAACCCTGATTGTGGTCAGGCAGTGGAATTAGTCCAAGATTCCAGATCAATTTTCTGCTGCACCAGTTCGCTTTCATCTCCGAAGCTATCAATTAAAACCTTCAATGATTCAAGCGCTTTTTTATGGCCGCGCGAGTCTATCCTTCCAGTAATGCGAATCAATGCGAACGCGGCTGACGAAATGAACACTGCATCATCCAAAGCCTCCTGGCCTTTTAGAGTCTGGCTCCACTCGTCGCTAAGTGGTGCGTCTACTATCTCCAAAAGCTCCTGAACGGTTGTTTCTTCAGAGACCTCGTCTCGATGGTCTTCTGACAAAGAAATTACGTCAAAGCCTTCGTCCGAACCAAACGGTGCGAACTCGTTGGTTAGATCTTCATAGAACTCCGAGGTGAAGTGATTCACATATTCATCATGGGGCGGTGTCAAATTATCGTCATGCATTTATGGCTGTTCCTAAAAGTCAAGAGTGAATCCTCTGTTAAGTTTCGAATCATTGCCTCGCTTGGATCGCGCGATCAATAAACTCTGTCAAAGCCTTTAGCCTTAGCTTTAGAGTCAATATGCGTGAACCAGCTAATGGGTTGAACTGAAAGCCACTCTTCCTCTTCCCCTGGGGCCAAGGAGAAGAAATCCCAGCTCTCACTAATCTCCGGAAAAAGGGTGTATGACCCCGGGCCCGCTGAACGAAGCGTCACTAATACTTCGATCCCAGCAGGGAACATGGAACTCCCAGTATTGCCCTCGACGAGCTTCTTAGTGACCCTCCGAGAAGAAACAACTTTTATGAGAACAGTTGTTCCTTTAGCTGGACCTTCAAGATACTCTCCGTAGAAAATTCGATGTCCCTTTTTGAGCGCTTCAATACTCGGCCCTCGTAAGCCGCTATCGCTCTTTTTACGGAATACTGAAAAACCCATGTTCCCCCAATTGAACTCGTGGATGCGGATAAGCCAACTCGTTACCGGCTTACTCTGTTACTTGCAGTATCTACCTCTGTGCCCTGGTGGACAACTTCCTGCTCGCTTCTTGTATCCAACGATCCGCCCAGTCTCCCAGACTCGTGCATGCTGGTAACTTTGGAACCGGCGATTGATCTTATAACTGCATCGCGTACCCATCCTGCGCTGGCATCTAGAGATCTGCGATATCGGACGTTTGGCGCCAACTCGGCTAATCCCATATTTGTAGACCTTGCTCTTCGATCCCCTGTGGTAGGACATGGTATAGCCGTAGTATTTTTTCTTGTAATACCTCTTCGACTTCCCAGGACGCGCGACGCCGCCCACCCTGACCGCATGCACGGAAGCTCTAGCTGCGGCGCGTGTTACGTTCCTACTCCATGTGTTATGCCATCTACTTGTGGCGCGGTTCCAACTATTCATATAGTTGTTCGAACTTGATCCGTACCCGCTACCATAGCCGCCTCCGCAGCTAATTCTGATGGCAAATCCATACCATTGCGTTCGACATGCTTCACCATCGGTGTCGCTGCTATTAACTGGGTCATCCGGATATTTATAGCTTGTTGTGTTGCCGCCTTCTACTGGGTCACGTCCGGTAAATATCCCAGCATGAGAGTTGTAAAGACGTGCGCCCATCAGGATCAGTCCGCTGGTATCAACAGCTCGCTGATCAGCGCCATGCCAGCCATAAGTCGTCGCACCAGTATTCACTGGTTCGAACAGCTGGTTCCCATACTCGTCATACTGTGCCCACCCGGTGATACCTTGCCCCGCACCGGTGCCAGTGACCGGAACAGTGGCCACCACGTCTCCGTGGGGGTTGCTCAACGCCAGTTCAACGTTATTCTCGGTGATGGTCAGTGCCAGGTCTCCACCGATCGTGGACTCATACCGAGTCGTGATCGTTTGGGTTCCTTGAACACGGCTCGTCCATGCAGGGTTATCCGAATCATCGGCGTAGTGCTTCGTTTCGGTCCCGGCAGCGTTCGTCCCCGTAGAAGTTACCGATAGTCGGCGGCCTTGCGGATCCCGGGCGAAGGTGGAGGTGGTGCCGTTGCGGGTAATGGCTGCAGCAGCATCATCAGCGAAGTACTTCACCGTGATCGCCCCAGCACCAGCCTTCACACCACCAGCAGCTGCTGGCGCATCCGCGGCTGGAAGCGTGGTCTGCCGTCCCAACCCGTCATACACATACCCGGCGCCTACACCGACGCGGTCAGCCGCATCATAGGTCCAGGTCCGCGAAGCAGTCTGGGCTCCGTTGACCGTGGTGGTCAGTGAGGTGCGGTTGCCGTTCTTATCGAACGCATACTTCCGCACCGTCACTGGCGTGACGGCACCTTCAGCAGGGTCAGTATTGACGGTTTCGCCCGGTTGCGCGGTGACATCCTTGACTTCGGTCAGGCGTCCGGCCCGGTCATAGGTGAACATGCGGTCGTAGGTTGCACCCCGGTCACCGGCGGTGGAGGTGCCCGCAAGGACATCACCCTCCGGAGTCGTTTCACCCATGATGCGCCCGGTGGTATCCCGGTTCTGTTCCCACGCGATCCAGGTCCCGTTCGACGCTGTCCCGTCCTCGGCTTTCAGCGGGCCGTCATAGGCCAGTCGGACCTGCTTGCCGGATTCGTCGTAGTCCATCTTCTGGGTGAAGCCGCCCGGGATGCTCTGGGTCAGGATGTTCCCGTCTCCATCATAGGACGCCGTGTAGGTACCGGTTCCCGTCCCCCCATGCTTGGACACGGTCATGCTCGTGACCACGCCCTGGTACTCCGCGGTGCCGTCTGACGAGAGCGCCCCGTACTTGTAGGTCGAGGTGGACACCGGCGAGACGGTCTTGGACACGTTGCCAAATCCGTCGTACTCGGTCGTGGTCGTTTCCCCCAGCGAGTTCGTGTAGGACGTGGTTCGTCCCCACAGATCTTGGGTCCATTTCACCTCGGATTGCGGCAACGTGCCCGAGGCAAGTGCCCGCACGCCGTTCTGTACGCCGGTGGCGTCGTAGAGCTTCTCCACCGGTGGCACCGCGACAGTGGTGATACCGCTGGTAGTGACCGTGGTTTTCAGCTCCTGCCCGTCAGCACGGTAGGTCTGGGTTGTCGTGCGCTTGGCACCATCGGTCCCGGTCGAGGCCTCGGTGAACGTCGCCGGCTGGCCATAGATGTTGAACCCGGTCTGATGCTTCGACACCGAGCCGGCCCCCTTCGGGGTGTTCTTGCAGAGGTATCCCGCAAATTCAGGTTTGCTGCCACAAGCAGCATCAACGGCGTTGGGTCCAGCAGTGTAATAGATGCTCTGAGTGGTGCCGGCGTCTGCTCCTGCCGACTTCGGCTGGCGGGTCTCGATGACGCGGCCCTGGTCGTCATACCTGGTTTCGATCACGATGTTGTTTGTCGTGGGAGATAGGACCTGAGTGACCTTGGTGGGGGTTCCGATCACCCAGCCTGAACGCAAGTTGTTCTTGTCGGTAATCGCCTTTCCGTTCTTATCGACCGTATAGGCGTCATACCCGTTCTCCACCTGGGTGATGATCGGCTCATTCGTGGCAGACATGTCGACGTCGCCGGAATTCGCTTTGGTAGTGACTTCCTTCGTGGCAAGCATCCGCGGCATGCCGCCAGCATCAACATCGCTCAACGCGGTGTAGGTCGTTTTGGTGTGGACGCGGGCTGGCTCATCGTTCTCGTCGGTGGTCACCGGAGAATATGAGTCAGTGACATACCCACGTAAGAATTCCGCGGTAGCCTCATTCTTCGCGATCTCATCTGCTTTGATCACCGGGTCGGTGGCGTTCGTGATCCCGTCGCCGTTCTCATCCACATAGGCCGACAGAGCCGACCAGTAGAAGGACAAGGATGCTTGGTCCATATGTCCGTTGACAATGCCGCCGACAACATTCCCTGGGGTTGCGGCCGAGGCCTGGATCGTGCGCAGGGCCCGCTCATCGTAGGACCGCTCGACATTGCCGTCCTCGTTGAACACGCTGGCGGTGCTCTGCCAGGCGCCAGCAGCGAACGAGGACGTGTTCACGACCCGGTTCTGCGCATCCACATACTGCAGATCCGCATACTTGAAGTCGCTGGCTGCAACCGATCCGGCCTTGGACGATGCGATGCTCTTCCCGGCCCCGAACACTGCGTAACCGGTAACGGGACGCTTGGAACCTTCTTGCTCCCAGAGCTTGACTCGTTCTTCACGCAGGTCCGGCAGGTTGTTTCCATCCCCGACGGGGTTGATCCCGTAGACAAAGCGTGCTGTCTGCACCCGGGAGTTCCCGTCGGTGGGGTTGCCGCGCTCGACCTTTTCCAGCCAATCAGCACGCCCGGAGCCGGTGTTCCCGAGCCCGTAGGAATAGTAGGTCGGGGCATCAACGCGCGTACCCCCACTGGTCTTCTCCTCGGTGGAAGCAATCAGCGGCACGCCAGCGGCCGAGTCGGCAGCATAGGTGTAGGAAGTGACATCCCCTGTGCGGGAATCCTTCACGCTGACCAGTTGTGCATCAGCAGTCGTTCCGTCATACGCGTACTCGGCAATGTTCACAGTCTTCATCGCGCTGACGGCTGGATCCCAGGCGGTGTAGGTGACTTTCGTGATCTTGCCCGAAGTGTCATAGGCCAGGTTGATGCGCCGGCAACCCTTGACGGGGGTGGTCGTGTCGCATGTCAGGTTGGTCTCGGTGCCAGCAACAACCATCGTGGTCTGCCCGGCAGTGTTCGAGACGAACTTGGCTGTGCCCGTGCCGTTGCCGCCGGTGACGGTTTCAGTGATCCACTCGTAGATCTTGGAGTTGCCCTCCAAGATCGCACCACGCTTGAACGTGGTCACTGTGCCGTCTTCCTCGGTGATCTTGATCCGCGCGGAGGTACCAGTGCCGGATAATGCGAGTTTCCATCCCGAAGCACTCGCGTCGTCATTCGCCGCGACATAAGTGCCCGTTTTCAAGGAGACACGGCCGTTGCCTGGTTGGCGGAAGACCGCCGCGGTTTCATCATCATTGATCAAGGTGACGGTGCCATCCAGGGCAGTGGATTCAGCGACCATCAGCCCTGAAAGACCCTCGTCGGGTCCTTCGATATTCACGCGCCAGCCTTTGCCGAAGATGCGGGAGTTCGCGCCGATCCCCGAGTAGGACGAGTAGGAGCGGTTCACGGACAGACCAGTGTTGCCGGCGTCGACTTCGACGTCGGTTTCCGAAAGGTTCAGTTCACCGGTGGTCAGCGCGACCTGTCCGTCTCCGGCTTCGGCAACAGGGTAGTTATCCCCGAAAGCGTGCGGCAGCTTGGTGACCTGGACTGGTTTCTTGGATTTGTTCGTGGTGCACTGCAACTTCGAAGCGGCTGGAGCTCCTGCGTAGTCGAAGCAGACCTGGAGCTCAACCAAGGTCGCCAGGCGGTCTTTACCGAGTTCTTTCAATTTTCCGGCCGGAGCGGCTGCGACGTTGACCATGGTATTGACTTTGACCGGCTGCCCAACAGCGATAGCAGGCAACGTGGCAGCTTCATACCATCCGCTATTCGAACCATAGGTCGTCGTATCAGCGCTGACGCTGTTTGCTTCACGCCAATACACCTTCGGAGTCACCACGCCGGTCGATGAGCTCGGACCTTGGCCAGTGACCTTGAAGGAGTCCGAAGTAGTGGAACCACCGGCAGGAGAAGTCAGCGAAGCAACGCCGTTGCCGAAGGTCCACGTGGTAGTGCCCGAAGTGTTGGTCGCTTTGTCGTTCGCCTTCACCCTCAGGATATTCGCGCCGGTAGGGTTCCATGACAAGGTCGCCTTGCCAGAGGTGGCCGTGACGGTCTTCCAAGGATCATTGTTCAACTGGTAGGAGAATTTGTCGGTGTCAGCGCTGGAAGAGAATGTGAAAGTATTCGAGGTGGGCTTTGTGAACTTCCAGCCGTTGTTCGTAATCCCTCCTGAGGAGGAGATTGAAGGAGCCGACGGCGCTACCGAGTCAACAGTGAAAGTAGTTGACGAACCGGCAGCCTTGGAACGCAGCGAACCGTCATTGGCCCAGGCCTTGACCGTGTAAGTGCCGTTCTAAGCCAAGGAGGCTTTGTACGTGGAGACCTGCTTTGAAGCGACAGTCGTCCCTGCCTTCTTAGCCAGGGTGCTGGTGCCGGACATGTCGAATTCTGCCTTGACGTTACCGCCATCAGGGTCCGTAACTGTCGAACGGAACGTCGAGGTTTTGGACTTCACCCACAGTTTGCCAGCAGAGTCCTTGACTGACTCGCCGGAGTTGAACGAAACACCCGAAGGGGTTCCTGGGTAGGAGTTGTAGGTCACGATGAATTGGGGCTCCACCGGATCATTGGACCCGGTGATGTAGTTCGCTGAGCGGTACCGCTTCCAAGTGTTGTTGTTCGTTTCATCGGCGGCAATCAGTCGAACACCAAAATTCTTGGTGGGGTTATCTGCCCAGTACTGGGCGATCGGCGTGATCGGGTAGTAGACGTACCCGGCAGCACAGCTGGAGGAGTAGCCTTTGGAAATGTTGTTTGAACCCTCGCCGCTGGTTGTCACGCTGGGCTGTGCGGTCCAACGAACATCAGACGAAATCCACGAGGTCGTCACACGCTGCACTTTAATCGGCGACGAAGTGCACGAATAGGAGTGGTAGTTGTGCATCCGCAGCTCGGCCTTGGTGATCTTCTTGCCGTTCAAGGCGGTGGAGGCGAACTGCAGGAATGAGCGGGACTTCAACGAACCACCATTGAACGTGCCAACGCGAAGTTCAGGATCGCCGGCCTTGGATCCGGGGACGTCTGCCTGAACCCACGTATCAGAGACACCGGATGTCCACGTCGGGTCAATCGTGACCGGATACTGGCGCTGCGGGTCCTGCAGCCACTCTTTATCGACGGTTAGCGTGAGTACTGGGACGCCGTCTTCTTCGGTGAGTTCGGTGTCGACGAAACGTTCAGCAGATGGAAGGCCGGAAGCCTCATCGATCTTGGCATCCCACATCGTCGGCGCCGGGGCGAAGAATATGGTCTCGCCCGAGCCATTCACGGCACGCAGATCCCCGGTGTCCTTATCTTTCTTCAGGGTCAGGCCTTTAGAAAGTTGGACCGGGAAACGTAATGAGACATCTCCCTCGGGTGCCTTATCGACCACTGTTCGGTGGGAAAATCCTGACTTCAATGGCTGCACGACGACATCAGCTTCAGCTGACTGTTCCTGCGGAGCTTCCGAAGAGGGTGACTCGACTGGCTCTGCCGATGTTTCTGGTTCCGGATTCGTGCTTGATGACTCTGCCGATGCTTCGCTCGGGGCAACAGTGGATGTTGCATCACTGTTACCGGTAGGCGACTGCGATGGCTTAGCTGTGCCTTCGGCAACTTCAGACTCTTGGGAAAGGGCCTCAGATGATTCAGATTCCTCCGACGGGAGTGGAGTCACCGTTGAAGTTTGCGGTGAGACATCCCCAATGGATTCATCCGTCACTGGTACTTCGACCTGGTCAGAATACTTGGCCTGGTTCTCAGCAATCTCAGGCTGAGGAAGCTCGCCTTCCCAGCCCAGCGTGAGCTTGGCGTTCTGGTGCTCGCCGGTGGCGTCGAGCTCAGCGAGCACGACCGAATCTTGGGTGGGGCCATCGCCGAGCGCGTCCTTGCCGTCAGCGATGGTGAGCTCGGTGCCGTCACCTACGACCGTGGAAGCGGTGTCAGTCAGTTCTCCGTCGGCGCCTAGAGGAATGAACCTGCCTTTTTCTTCTTTGAAGCGGGCTGCTGAGGTCGTTTCGGACGTCCAGGTCCCATCCGGGTTGGCGAACACCTGTTCGGTGGCCGTGCGGAGGGACAAATCTTCGACGCGGTGGCCGGTGGCTTTCGCGGTAATTTGGGCGGACACCCCGTCAGGACGTTCGGTGACGTCCTCCACGGTTTGTGCCGTGTCTTGCGGTTCTTCGTCGGCGAACGCCGATGGGGCGACTAAACCTGAGGCCAGCAACGCACTGGTGCTGGCAATCGCGATAGCAGATAGGATTTTCCTCTTCCCTACTGTGAAATCTGTCCACAGGCGCGCAGAGATATCCCTTCTCAGAAGGTGCACTTCGACCTCTATTTTCGATAAGAAATAAAGCTGACACATAGCCAGCACATAGATTCTGCTATATCCAGCGCGCGCGAATTACCAAAAAGAACGCTTTGGGAAAAAAGTTGCCTAAACGTTATTTACCCAATGATCTTACGAAACGAGAGGTTGAAGGCTGGGGTCAACTTGGGGGAGCATCAGATCTAGTCAATCGATTGATCTGCGAAATTCATTGCAGCATCGAATGAACGGGAACCAACTTCTGCGATTCGTTAGTTCTTCAGCCGCCCCTCGTAATATCTTTGCGAGTCTCGCACATCGTCCCCATAAGGATTGGTCGAGTAGTGCTGTAGCTCGATCAATCCTGCCGGAAGCCCGGAGCTAGTCAGGATTGCCCGCCCCCTGGGCAATGCTGCGAGGTCGGCTACATCCAAGATCTTTTCACGCTGCATCGAGCTAGACACCGACCGACCGTTGCGGCCGCTGGTGCTTGACGAGCGTTTGAGCACGTCGCGTTCCCCGATCACCTGGGCGAGGAACGGCAGGAACTTATCGTCAGATAGGCCAGATCCGGCCACACGGATATTGGCTGCACCCCAGAGCTTGTTCATGCCCTTCTCGCCGTAGGCATCTACGCCTTGGCTATAGGACTGGAAGAACGTCGAAACGACGATACCGCGTGAACCATAGTGGGAATACACATCGGGAAGTTCGCGCCAACGCACCACGTTCGCCGCTTCATCCAACACTGCTGTGAGCGGGGTTTTCAACCGGCCCCCTGGCTGGCTGGCTGCGGTCTTTTCCGCTTCGGTCATGACGGCCATGACTAGCGCTGCGGTGATCGCACGAGCTGATCCGCCGCCTTCCTTGGAGATGAGATACAGAGTGTCTGTTCCGGTAGCCAGCTTGCGATGATCCAATTCGGGGCGATTGGCCCCATTATGGCGAATCCAGGGAATCACCTTGTCGTAGGACAGGACGTTCACCCATGGGCGCATCGTGCCATACACACCGTCACGCTGCTTCGGGGTGAGCTTCTGGATCTGCTCTAGCGAACCGGCCAGGGCGAGGTGGCCTTGGTCTTTGAGCAGGTCGCGGGCGGTGAAATCCTCGGGATCTTGCGCCCAGGCGAATACATCGGTAATCGGGCGTCGGCCCACAGCAGCGGCAAAAAACAGGTGCGAGAGCAGCCGCTTACCGTCAGATTCGAAATACGCGTCCTGCTTCGCGCCTGCGTCGGTGGCCGAGGCCAGGAACACGTCAGCGAGCTTTTCGGCGGTTTCCATGTCGGTGACGAACGATAGGGGGTTCCACCACCAGGAGCGTTCTTCACCGATGATGCCCTGCACGTCGTGAACCCAGACGGTGCCCACGCGGGCGCGTGGGCCACGGGTCATGTCCACAATGTCGCGCTTGTTGGAAGTGGCCAGCACCGGGCCGCCGGTTTCCAGGATCTGTGGGACGCACACGCACGAGGTCTTACCGGCACGTGGCCCCATCAACCAGATCTGCACCCACTCATAAGAAGCGAACAAGGGCTTGCGGTTGTTGACCAGCTTGGCCAAGGGCGAGCCGATCCCGGCTTTCTGGGCACCGAGGCGTTCAGCGTCGGCACGGGCCGCTGGTTCTTCCAGGCTCTTGAAGTCCTTGGCGTGGCCCATTTCCCTGGCAAGGTGATCCACGCGCGAGCTGGTGCCCCGGCTGCGCCGCCACACGATCAGCAGCATCATGAGAACCGAGAGCAACAGCAGCAGGCCCAGGATGAACACGGTGAGCTGGATGCCACCAACCGGCAAATACCCCCGGCCTTGATCCATGAGGATCTGCACCGGATTATTCGATGAGTTCTCCACCTTGGGATCGAGGATCGCCCCAAGCGACCACAACAACACCCCCATGATGCTCAGAGTGAGGATGCTGCCGCCGACCATCCACAGCGCGTCATCGTTTGCTGGCTGATTCTTGCGCCCAGAGCGCGGATCTGAGGAAAACATTATTTGACCATTTCCCAAGCCCGGTTGGTATCGCTGATTTCAAATTCCAGATCGGTCAGCTGCGTGACGAACGGAGTCCCGGGATTCTTGCCGACCTTCATGATGAAGTGACCTGCACCAGGGCGACGGGAAGCCTTGTTGGTTTTCGGATCAACCACGGCTTCACCGGTCCAGTCGGTCATTAACGATTTTTCCTTGGAGGACAGGGCGAACACTTCTTCCAGGTTGCCCATCTCCGAAGGAGCCAAGCCGCCGAGGAACACGAGCGCGGAACGTTCCACGAACCCCCAGGCTGTGGCCGTCAGATGTTCCTTGGATAGCCTGAGGTCGTTCATGGTGTGGGTGATCATGACCTGGCCAATGCCGCGCCCGCGATTCAGGCGCGTGATCGTGTCAATGAAGTGCACCATGTCATCGCTGGCGCGCAGGATGCGCCACAGCTCATCCATGACCAGGAAGTAGGTGCGCCGCTGGCGCTTGCCCGCAGCGGCCAAATGCTGCTCGGCCGAGACGGTGGCTGATCCGAGGTTCCAGCACAAGGACTGCACGGCAGCGACTAGAACACTATCGTTTTCGTTTACGCCGGAAATGTCGAATACCACCGGCACACCGGGGGTGATATGGGCATCCGAAGGCTTGGCGAACATGTCCCCATACGCGCCGGAAGGGCCGAGGTTGATCAACGCGTCCAGCAGCGCTTGAAGGCGCTGGTCGTATTCGTGATCATCATCGTAAGCCAGCACGTTTTGGCGCAGCACCTCGGGCCGGGAGCGGATGAAGTCCACCAGATCCCCGATCAATGGTGCCTCGGTCAGGTTCGGATCAAGTTCATTGATCGCCACCGAAAGGCACGTGGACTCGTGCGGTTTCAGAGGCCGGCCCAGCATCATCGAGGCGATGCCTTCCATGAGCGAGCGGCGGCGGCTGATCATTTCCTGAATTGCAATGTCCCGCGCCTTCTCGTTCTCAATCTCGTTCAGGCTGGCCACCAGCGGCCCCAGATCCAACGGATTCAAATGCCCCTGGCCAGGGGAGAAGGTGATGACCTGCCCACCCAGAGCGCGGATATGCGGCACGTAATCGGGGCGTGAGTCGGCCAGGATCATCGGCACCACGCCCCAGGCTGAGAGCACGGCCAGCAGGCGGTGCACCAGCGAGGTCTTGCCTAGTCCTGGCTGGGCGAGGATGAAGGCGGAAGGGTTGGAAATGATGCCGTTGAGGAACCAGGAAATAGGATCGCCGGTCACGAGCGTGTTGCGCAGCAGATGGCGGCCCAGAGGTGCGCCAATGGTCGGCAATCCGGCACCGTTGACGAAGGGCCAGAACCCGCACACCTGCACCGATGAACCTTGAATCTCCACCGGGTTTTCGATGTAGTTCACCGGCCCGCCGCCACGGCGGTTCCACCCTGCATCGCCTGGAACATAGCGCGATTGGGCGCCCTCAGCCAGCAGTCGGGAAAGCAAGCCTGGTTCCTTGGCTGGCTTGGGTGCTGCCTTCTTCGCAGAGCGTTCCAAACGGGCCACGTCGCGCTTGGATAGCGTGAGGCTGTGGGACTGGGCCAGATCCTCAGGGTTAGGCTGCTGGCGCTTCTTCTGGATCAGCGGAGTCATTAGAACCACGTCTTAATCTCGTCGGGGATCATCATGTGATCAGGCACCACCATGCCCAAAGGCAAGCCAGCCTGGAATGTCACTGCCTGGTTCGCCAACGCCTCGCGTACCCGCAGTTTCGCGTGGGACACCAAGCCGGGAACGGTGCGGTCGAACTTCTTCAGTTCCGCCTCATCCTTGACGCTGATCGTTATGATCAGCCCGAAGCGGGTCAACCCGGAACCCAAGGCTTCTTCCTGGGCGGTTTTCTGCGCTGCCGCCAAACGCTGGCGGGCACGCACCGACACGCGCTGCTGCGAGCCGGAAAACATCGCATCCTTCTGCTCGTTCTCCACCACCGTTGAAGTCTGATCAGCCGGGATCGGACGATACAGCAAGGTCACGCGCTTGCGCAGCGCGCCTTCACTCGGTGCAGTCAAGCGGGCCAGTGAGTTCGACATGAACGCGCCGCGCGGCCCTTCATACATCGTCCACGACTTCGACACCGCCCGGTCGTGCCGGTAGTGATCGAACGCGTCCAAGGCGAAGGACGGCCCCGCATCCTCCCAGGCAAGGCCGGTGCCGCCAGCGGCTTGCGCTTCCTCCACTGCTACAGCGGTGGTCGGGTCGTAGGCAACACGGGTGAAGTCGATGATTTCCTGGGCCGTGTTAGGGCGTACCGCTCCGGCCCCGGTGTTCGCCAGACCGGAAATGATGCCGGGGAGCTTGTTGCCGATTTCCTCGGCCATTTCTTCCATGCCCCGATCCCCGGCCTTCCCATCAAGGCGGCGGCCGTCAAAGGTCAGGGTAATGCGGGCCACGACCTCAGGAGCGGCGGAGTTATCAGTCTGCGCGATACGTTCAACGACACGCTGGGCGAATTCGGGAGCGTCCTCGCGGTGATTATCAGCCAACAGCTTTTGCAGACGCAGGCCCGAGTCCTGGGACGATTCGATGGTGACGGAGGCACCGCGGATTCCTTCATCCAACCCGCGCTGGGTCAGCCAGTTCGCCCAGTGCGCCACCTGGTTATCCACGTCGGCCTGGTCAATGAGGTTATCCCCGTTGGGGAAGCATTCGAGCACCACGGAGTAATTGTGGTGGCCACGGGAGGAGAGGCGGATCAGGCCGAACGGGTTGCCGTAGGAATCCATGGATTCGGTCAAATGCGATTTGGCCATCAGACCGGGCAAGCGCACTTGCCCGTCGGGGATGAACCCGGTGGGGCCGGAAAGGTAAACGTGCTTTTTGGATGCGACTTTCTGCCGCTGCGCTAGACGAAGCATGAGTCTCCCATAGATTGAACGGCCTTGTTTCTTTGTGACCAGCAGCAGCACGGCCCCGAGGATGGTGACCAGGGCGATGATCATTGCGGCCATGATCCACCCGCGCGCTGCGGTGACAATGACGATGAGGACGATGGGCACCAGCATGAGGCTTTGGCCCATCGACAGGCCCAGCAAGCCTGAGCGGCGGGGCACAGTCAGGTTGCCGAAGGTGTTCGGTTCGACCCGGATTTCTGTGGTGGCCATGATTATTCGCCGTCCTCGTCTACGAGCTTGCTGGGATTCGCCCCGTTGGCGATGCCTTTAACATCGCTCATTTTCTGCAGTGCCTCGTTGAGCTTGTTTGGTGCTTTTGCTCCTGAGGGGTCACCGGCAGGTGGGGTGCTTGAGCCTGTGTCTTTTCCGCCGGTGGTTTGGGATGCGTTGCCGGCATCTGAGGAACTGGTCCCCGAAGGAGCGGGGGTAGAGCTAGAAGAAGTAGACCCGGCACCGGTAGATCCCGCACCCGTAGATCCGGTGCTGCTGGAAGTGCCGCCGGCAGATCCAGTGCCGTCACCCGAGGAAGTGCCGCCACCGCTCACAGTGTCCGAAGCACTAGAACCGCCTCCCGTTGTTCCTGCGCCACTGCTGGAACTTCCAGTAACGGCGGAAGACTCAGCACCCTTCCCGGCTGCTGCCGTGGAAGCTGATGTTGAAACTCCTTGCGTCGTTGTTGCAGCGCCCTTACCGGCTGCTGCGGCCGCCGCGCCCGCGCCACCAGTTCCCGCGAGAACTGCGGCGCCGGCTGCGAGGGTGACACCCGCGCCTAAGGCTGCGCCGCCGGAGAACGCGCCAGCGCCGACCCCGGCGGCAGGAACGATGAATTTGATCAACGCGGGCAACGCCAACGCCGCCAACAACAGGATCAACAATGCAATGAGGGTGGCGTGCATCGCCTCCGGCACTGATGGTTCTTGTCCTTCCGGGGTACCGGTCGGTGCGAGAATGCGAAGCCCCAGTGAGTAGATTCCCGCCGCCACCGGCTTAAACAGCAATAGGGCGACCAGCCAGCCGTTGGCTTTACGCCATGCTCGGCGGCCCTGTTCGGAGCCACTGGCCGCAGCCAGCACGACGATGAATGCTGAGAGGATCAGGAACATCACGTCGCGGAAATACATGAACAGTAGATTGATGATGGAACCAAGAAGCAACAGGATATACAGCAAGAAAGCGGTGCCGGGGCTTGCGATGAGGGCCGAGACGGAGGGGAGCATTTGGGTGAGATCCACTTCGCCCCCGGTGGATCGCTGCACGATCCATTTGGAGAACTCGTCCGAAGCCGTCAATAGCACTCCGATGCCGACGGCGTAGGCGGTTGCGGCCAGGATCAGGTTCACGATCGGGGTGGCCAAGCCGATCAGGCTGTTCTTCACATCTTGGGACATGACGAGCTTGATCAGGCCGAGGAAGAATCCCAGGACGGCGAACCCTGCAACGTACCAGGACATGTCTTCTCGAAGGCTGATGACTGCCGCGTTGTTCACGTCTGGACTGGGTGAGTCCATCCAGAATGTGGAGATCTGCGACATGAAGGCCACCGCGCCATCAAACATGGACTTGATGAACTCGGCAATCGCGCTATCAGCAAGGTTTTTTATCCCTTCGCCGCCTTTGCACACCAGATCCCACGGGCGGCATTCCGAATTAGCCACGATTGCACCTACTTCAAATCGGTGTATGCGCTGGGGTCAGTCGTAACGTCCCAGGCGGGCTCACCAGACGAAAGATCTAGACGCCAGTCGTTTGCTTTGGTATCCCACAAAAGATCCACTCGGGTTGAAATATATTGATCCCCGGCTGGACCTATGTATTCAACAGAGGCAGCATCGTCAGAGCTGTTCATGATGCGGTATCCAGAAATTACGGGGTATTCAGAGGTCTGTTCCAGGGCCATCCACTGCTCAAAAAGCTGATCGCGTTCTGGCGATTTGGCCGCGGCATCGATGACGCCTGCCCCTGAAATGTCTAGGAGTAGAGTCAATCCTGCGAAAATTGCGCCAGATGGGGTGTGGCTAAAGCAGCGCCAGAAATCCCCGTCCATCTTTGCTGGCCCATGCTCCTCCGATACCGGTAGCAGCATACCCACAGGGTGCCGTTTCCATTCAGTGTCTGGGGCATCATTCGGGAATGAAGTGTCGGTGCTTAGCGCAGGGCAGTCCCCGGAAGTTGGCTTGGAAGCCGAGGCTGAAGGCGAATCCGAAGGGGAGGACGGGGAAGCAGTCTCAACCGGTACCGACGGGGCAGGAGCGGGCGGAGCTGTTTCTGGTTCAGAGTTGACACGGGGGAAGATGACTAGCCCCGCGACCACAATGACCACGATGAAGGCGAGGATACCGCCCCAGAGTTTCCAGTTTCTGCCTAATGGGTCAGTTTCGGCCATGAGGATCTTCTCTTTCTCTTAGACGGTTCACCGGTGCTTAGACGAAGACGTTGATGATCGTTCCCGCGCTAATTGCCAGGATGCAGACGATCAGCGAGATGACCAGTCCCTTGAACCCGTTGATTTCCCGTCCGGTGAAGGACGCGAACGCCAGGAAACCTGCCGAGGCGAGGAATCCGGCTACGCCGAGCAGGATCACGGCCCACGCGATCCAGTTCAGGATCGTGGTGAAACCTTCGGTGCCTGGTGGCTGTTCTGGGGTTGGGTTGGGGATGCTGGCGGCCAGATCGATACCGAATGCCAGGGTTTGCAGCAACATGTTTTTGCCTCTCTATTTAGTGGGAGTGTTCAGGAGTTTGATGATTCGCTTGATGCGCCCGGGTAACCTGGCCGGATCGGGTGGAGCATCCAGCCAGGGATCCATCCAAGGGATATGGGTGCCTCGGGGAACCATGCGCAACAGGCGCTTGGTGGCCTTTTTGCGGGCATCACTGGTGCGAGGCCCTGCTTCGATCAGTACGAGTGCTGAAAGCTGGGAACCGGTTAGCTGACCGTTAGCCCAGGAGCGGACGAACCTGTCAGCGGCGGACAGTCCGGTGCGGTCGGTGCGAGCGACTGCGATCACCGGAAGAGGCCAGGGGGCTTGAGTTCGTGTACTTTGCGAGAGCGGCCATGCTCTGCCTACGTCCAGGGCGGATTCGCCGAGGAGGGTGCTGAGGGTGGTGGCGCCTGCTCCGCCGTGAAGTCCCATGACGGCCAGGCCTTCGAAGGGACCAATGTCAGTGTGCGGCCACGGGGAAGATGGTGCTTCCAGCGTGGGAGACAATCCTGGTGCAGTGGGTCCGGTGACGATGAATTCATGGCCTAGAAGGTCATCTCGGATGTCATGACCGCTATCAGGCGTCTTATTTGGTCTTGTAGGCGCAAAAGGGTTTGGGATCCCTGACATATGCGGGTTCACCTCAGTAAAGTAATCAACCGTAAGTAGTGATTCGTTATTTACGCTAACTCGCATAGAAAACAGTGTCAATGTTGTAACGCGGTTACATTATGAAAACATGTAAAACATAGTTTTATGGGGAAACATGACGTAACAGGGTTGACGTGGTTTTCGTACTCAAGCACATTTGGAGTGTGACCATGAACGATCCAGAAGCCGTTGAAGATCTCATCGCGGATTTGCCGGAGTGGGCAACGACCGAGGAGATCGCCGACGTGATGCGGGTGAAAGCGCAGACCGTTCTGAAATGGAACAAGGAATACGGCCTGAAGTCGGTGTCTATCGGGTCAAGGGTACGCCGGTACAGGAAGAAAGACGTGCGGGACTTCTTGCTGAAAAGCGATGAGGCCTCCGACTAACCCAAGGAAGCTACGGGTGGCGAAATAGATGACGCTGATCGATCCCCAGAAAGTCCCGGCCTTCCCGGTCTATACGCTGCAAATCAGCGAAGACCGCCAAATGCTGACCCTGGACGGGGCACCGGTCCCCGTGCTCGATGAGGAAGATTTCATCGAGGCAGGGAAAAACGCGGTCATCGCCAAACTCACCACCCACCACTTCGGGGCCGTTCGTGTGCGTGCACTTGACGCGTCCACGAACAGCTCCTGGGACATGATCATCTCCGCTGATGGGGAAGTGCTCGATCTCTCCGCGCAACAGGAAGCCGAACAAGCGAAAATCGAACGCGCGCAGCGCACGAAAAAACACTTGTTCATTGCCGGGGCGAGCACCCTGGCGGTGCTCGCCCTCGGCGGCATCGGCACCGCCGTGGTCATCGCCAACCAGCCCGCAGCCACCGCGCCGGTCTACACCCCGCAAGGGGTCGGGGCTACGCTGCCAGCCGCGCCGCCACCGCAACACGAAGCGACCGCCGCGTGGAGCCACCCCACCCTCGCTGGCGCTACGGTCAACATGATCAGCCCCGACCGGCTGCTCACCGCCGATCCAGTAGGCACCGTCACCGGGCGCAACCCGGACACTGGCCAGCCAGTGTGGCGCGGGGACAAAGCCCCGGAAGACCTGGCCAGCATTCACCAGGGCACCTGGGCCGGCAAACCGGTCTATGCCGCTGCAGAACGCAACGAACTGCGCTTATGGCCGGTAGAGATGCCCTACGACACCCCGAGCGTGGCGCCGACCAGCATCGGGCTGGAACCAGGGCAAACAGCGCGCACCGACACACACACTCCCTACATCGAACTGGGGGACTGGTACATCCGGGTCCCCGATACGGCTGGCACACTGCATGATGTGATGATCCCACCCGGGTCAACCGTGCTGGACGTAGCGGCAGATGGAACCATCACCACCATCAGCGCCACCACCATCTACACCCTGGATAACACCGGAACGATCCTGGGAGAGAAGAACTTCACCGCGCCAGAAGGTGCCACGAAATACCCGGCACGAGTGTGGTCGCTCGATGACACCCATGCCCTACTGGCCTGGGATGACACCGAACGCATCATGGGAGTGCTGAACACCAGCACCGGTTCAATGCTCTTCTCCGGCGCACCACGGGCGATCCCCAACACCACCGAACCCCTGCTGGTGGACAACGAAGCGGAAACCGCAGCTATCGGAACCGTAGGAATCAGCTACGGCGACCAGGCGGCACTCATTGACCTTCCTGCGGCTGATCTGGCGGCAATCCACGGCACCCTGATCTATGCGAACAGCAACAACGGGCCAGTCACCCTGGATCTGGGCAGCTCTGAGGCTGAGCCGAAGACGTGGGCGAACTACCGTGCCGAAGATCCAGCCCCGGCGCTGGTCACCGATGACGCGGTGTATGTGGTGGCAACCCAGCTGGAGAACACCACCGTCTATCGATCCAACAAGACCAGCGACAGCGCGCACCAGTAGGGAGGCCTGGTCATGGAAGAACAGGGTGGAGGAGCCAAAATCGTTCTGGCGATCCTCGGTGTCCTTCTCCTTCTGGTGATCACTCCGATCATTCTGTTCTTGGGTGCCGGGGACAGCGAAGAACCTGACCCCAACGCCCCTTGTGTCATTGAAGGAACCCCCATCGGCAAAGGCAACGACGGAACATCAACGGTGAAAATTCCCGAACAGTACCGGGAAGCCGTGGAGAAGTCCGCCAATACTGCTGGGCTGCCCGTCGGGATCATCGCCGCGCAAATCCAACAAGAATCCGGCTGGAACCCCAAGGCAGTCTCCCCGGTGGGAGCACGAGGCATTGCCCAGTTCATGCCCGGCACTTGGGAGGAATGGGGCAACGGTAAAGATCCGTTCGATCCGTTCGCTAGCCTCGATGCCCAAGGCCGCTACATGAAACATCTCGCCGGAGAAATCGCGGATCTGGCCAGCAACGAGAAAGAAAAAATCCAATTCACCCTGGCCGCCTACAATGCCGGAGCAGGCAACGTCCAGAAATACGGGGGCATCCCGCCCTTCGAGGAAACCCGCCACTACGTGGAAATCATCATGGGCAACGCCCAGATGGACTATTCCTCAACCTGCGAAGCGCCCGGTGGCTTCGACTTCGGTGACTTGCAAGCCGATGAATGGGCACACCCCATGCCCAATTCACGCATGACCTCGCCGTTCGGGCCACGCGCCTGCCCGCTGGCCAGCTGCGCTGGCATGCCGTTCCTCTTGAAACACGAAGGCATCGATCTGGCCGGATCAGACCCCTACTTCTACGCTCCTACGGACATGAAGATCACCTATGCCAGCATCGGGAACATCGACAAGCTCTACGGCTCCTACGGCAACTATATTTTCGCGCAGATGACCGAGCCGCCTTACCTGGTGTTCGAATTTCACGAAGCCCAAGACAACTCCCTGCTGGTGAAAACCGGCGACGTAGTGAAGAAGGGAACCCCGCTGGGCAAGCCAGGAGCTACCGGCAATTCCAGTGGCATCCATGTTCACTTCGAGATCAACAACCCGAAAACCAGCGTGTTTGACCGCCCAGCGATCAACAACGGCACAACTTATGATCCGGTACCGATCCTTCGACAGCAAAAGGTGAACATCCAATGAAACACCCCAAAATCCTGGCCATGGCCCTGGCGGCAGGACTCGTAACAGGCCTAGCCGGATGCACCCCCGCCAGCACCGAGACCGAACCAAGCAGCATCCCGGGCGTTGTCCCCACCACGGCCAGCCCCAGCACGCCGTCATCTAGTGCCAGCCACGAGCACGGGGATGCTGTGGATGATCCAGCCAAAATCGAGCTGGCGAAGCAAGCGGCCACGATCATGACCACCTGGAACCCTAACAAGGACTTCAACCGCACCGCCGCCGAGATGCGCGCCCGAAAGCTCATGACCAGCGAACGGGCCACGCAAGTCATCGCGCCAGAGCGGCCAGCGACCGGTGTCGAATGGCTGACCGCAGCAGAGAAGAAAGCAATCAGCAAGCCCACGGTGAAACTCATGACCGAGCACCACGAGCAAGACACGGTTGCGGTCACCGCCACCTGGCAATGGGTCACCAAGGACGGGGAATCCTGGGCCGGCGAAGGGAAGCAGACGTTCTTCTTCACCTTCAACGACACCGAGCCGTACAAGATCCGCGACTACGTTTCCTCTGTCCGCTAGCCTCGCACCGAAATCGGGGCGCCGCAGCTAAACGACCTTAAAGAAATAGGGATGACGATGCGGATAAACGTTCCCCTGCCATCCTTGCCTTTCCAGGACGACCGGTTGGGGAGCCCTATTAGTAGCTCTTGACCGTTACTGAGAACTTCCAGACGTTCGGGCCAACACGATTCCCGTTGCGATCGGTGTCGTAGTAGATAAAGCACTGGCTCGCTCGCGTCCACGAAGAGTTCATCGTCAAACGCTTGGCGTTGCAAGCATCGAACGTCTTGTAGTCAGTGGGATAGAGATAGGAATATCCAGCCTGGGCCGGCAATGCTGCAACGGTTAGACCTCCAGCAGCAAGCGCCAACGCCGAGGCTGACATAGCGATCCGCATAAGGGTTTTTCTGATCATGGCTCCACCTCCAGAATGTGACAGTACTAAGAGCAGTAGTATAGCCATAGCTTGGATTAAATGGTTGGGTTTTCTCACACCTGCCCGATGTCTTGCCGGAGCTAAGCAGCCAACACGACCACTGTGGGCAGCAGGATATTCGCTAGATCTGCATGCCTTGGGGGCAAACCAGAATTGACTGGATGTGGTGCCGTGGAATCGACTTCCGGCAGTCCGCGGCATGATCAGGAGTAACCTCGCCATCCGGCAAACTCGTGATCCAGGGCATCGCGTCGCCATGCTGCAAGTTTCCCTTCGGTACGACGCTGATGCTGGTTATGCAGCCAGATACCCAAGGAATGTTCCGTTTCAGATGTGTAGGTCCGGTATCGCGGGAACTGGCCGCTTTCTGCAACGAATTCGCGGAGCGCCTCGAAACGCTCGCTCCATCGTTCGTCGAGTTCGCGTTGCCGAGGGTCGATATGCCAATCGGGAACGTCTTGCAGAAGCAGGATTTTAGCTGCAGGCAACTGACTGGATTGGAGCTCTTTGCGTTGTATCGCCAGCCAGTAGTGCAAAGAACGTTCGGCGCGGTCGCCGGTACTGCGCGGAAGCCTTTTGTGCTCAGCGTGGAAGGCTGCTAGTTCGGTAGCCTGACGCCGCCATGTGCTGGAGGGCCTGTTGTTGTTGCGTGCAGCCACTGCAGCTTCGTACTTGGCGCGGAAACCCGGTTCATAGTGATCGCGTCGTCGCAGGTGGTAATGGATGGTGGCAGGACCGCGGTGGCAAAGTTCGGCGATTTCCCGCACCGTGATTCCGGCAAGCAGCAGCTGGTCCCATTCGGGGTGCCTTGAGATGCTCCAGCTGGTCATGGCCTTAAGATACCCTACGCGACGAGCACTGAGGACTGATTCTTGGGATTTGGTGGGGTATTGTAGTCCAGGCTTTTGCATGCCGGTCCCGGCGTGCTTGTATCCTATAGGGGCACCGGTTCTAGTAGGTGCCGTAACCACCGCTAAAAGCGAATGCAGGCTAGCGATACTTACCAAAGTTTTTGAAACTATACCGGTGCTTGTCTCAATGAATGCTCGATCATTCGTTAAATACCCAAACGGTCCTGGTGGGTTTCAGAGAGGACATGTGGGCTGCTCTGGATATTTCGGACAGCGGTACCCCATGAAATGACCCCATGAAATGATGGGGACTACCGAAATGAGGAAGCACCGAAATGTCATCAACACGACGCAGGTTCAGCCAGGAATTCAAGGATGAACTGTGCCGCGAAGTCATCGACTCGTCCAAGCCCATCAAGAACGTCGCCACCGAATACGGCGTGGGCGCCGAGACGCTGCGCAGCTGGCTGAAGAAGTACAAGGAAGCGCACGGCGGTACCGACACCGAGCCGGAACTGAACGTTTCCGAACGGGCCCGGCTCAAGGAACTCGAACGCGAGAATCAGGAGCTGAAGGCCGAGGCCGCGTTCCTAAAAAAGCGGCCGCATACTTCGCACGGGAGCCACGGTAGTGGCGAAGTATGAATTCATTGACTCCTACGCCACCGCCCCAGAAGCTCCGGCGGTGCTGAAGTTGTGCCGATGGCTGGAGATCTCCCGTTCCGGGTTCTATCACTGGCGTTCCCGCCCGGTCTCGGCCACCGCGGCCCGCAGACAGGCGCTGGCGGCACGGGTGCGGCATTTCTTCGAGGAATCCGAGGGAACGTACGGGTACCGCCGGATCCACGCGGATCTGGCCGGTGAGGGCACCGAGTGCTCCCCGGAGCTGGTCCGCCAGATCATGCGGCAGGAGGGCCTGGTACCGTGTCAGCCGCGGCCCTTCAGGACCACCACCCTCGCCGATGCCGCGGCGTCCGCAGCCATGCCCGACCTGGTGAAGCGGGACTTCACCGCGGAGCGTCCGGGCATCAAATTCGTCGGTGACATCACCTACATCCACACCTGGCAGGGTTTCATCTATCTGGCCACGGTCATCGACTGTTATTCGAAGAAGGTCGTCGGCTGGGCGATCGAGGACCATATGCGCGCGGAGCTCGTGGAACGGGCACTGCGCAATGCCGCGGACACGAACCGGATCGAGCCGAACGCGATTTGGCATTCGGACCGGGGAAGCGTTTATACCTCGGCATCCTTCCGCGCCCTGGTCACCGGGCTGGGGATGCGCTCCTCGATGGGGAAAACCGGGATTTCCCTGTTAACCGGCTAATCCACGTTTTATACCCTTGAATTCCCCCGGAAACTCTTGACTTTCCAAAGGATGAGGTCGATGCTCATGTGTCATGA
>NZ_JBIUWB010000008.1:0-81054 GCF_044743255.1 Glutamicibacter sp. NPDC087673 | reverse complement strand
ACATCCGTGTTCTCCGCAGTGTTCACATCCGTGTTCTCCGCAGTGTTCACATCCGTGTTCTCCGCAGTGTTCACATCCGTGTTCTCCGCAGTGTTCACATCCGTGTTCTCCGCAGTGTTATCCGCAGTATTCACGTCAGTGTTCTCAACAACCACGAAGTTCACGACATCGGTTGACGCGTTTTCGTCCGTTGCGGTAGCTGTGTGGTCACCGCCTGGGACGTTAGGGAACGTAACACTCCAAGTACCGTCCTCGAGAACAGTGGTCAGTTGATCAGGCTGCCCCGGAATGGCTACGGTTACATCAGCACCAGGTTCACCGGTACCGGTCACGACCACGTCACCAGCAGGAACTTCCTGGCCCTCAGCCGGCGTCAGGATATCGACCGCCGCGGCAACAGGAGCCTCGTCCAGTGCCTTAATGGTCGAAGAACCGAGGTCAACGCCGAGGTTTGCAGTACCAGGCAACACATCGAGCGCCAGTGCGCGAACAGTGAAGCTGTCTGCGCCCAGATCGCCCTCGGTTGGCTGTTCATTGATGGTAATACCTACTAGCTGAGACAGCACCGGAGCCAGTGCATCATCCAACAGTGGGCTAATTACCGAGCCAAGCGTGGTGGTAAGCGTCGGACCGACCTGAGCGATCACTTCGTCAGTTACCGGCTCCAGTGCGCCACCAATGCTGGTAACCAAACCGTTAAGACCGTCAAGGATTGGCTGTAGAGCAGCACCCAAGTTAAGTCCTGCTACGGTGAGGTTCGAAGCGTCCACAACAGGCTGTGTGTGACCTTCCTGGCCTAGGAACCCACCGAGAGTGCCATTAATGGTCACCGGTGCATTCACCAGTGGCGGTACCAGTGGAAGGCCCGAATCAACGGCTACTTGAATGTCAACATTGAGCTCTAGGCTGTAGAGTCCCTCAGTTACCAAAGCAACCGTCTTGCTGACGAGCGAGTTTGGTCCGGCACCAATCAATGCATCAGAAACGCCATCCACGATTGAAGTGACGACATCGCCGGACAACACTGAGGTGTTGGCAGGCAACGAGTTCAGATCCGTAGCACCAGTCGAATCCATAATCAGCTGAGCAAGATCAACATGAATGGTTCCATCGGTCAGGTTGACCGATACGCTGCCGTCGGAATTTTCCAGCGGGGTAGCCAAGAGCTCAGTGCGAACGCTCGTGAGCAGAGGCTCGGTGTCAAGCGAAAGGTCGTTCAGAGTACCGTTAACCAGGGGAATTGCATCGAGGGTATCAACCAGTCCGGAAACCAAAGTCTCGACCGCGCCGCCAGTTGCAAGCAAACCAGAAACAGGTTCGATCAACGTCTCAAGAGCAGTATTAACTTCCGTAGCCAGTCCGCCTACGAGAGGGCTGCTGATATCGGCTTGAAGATCGGCAACTGCGTATTCGGAAGTGACGACGCCAGCGTCTTCGGAAGCCGACGAGCCAAGTGCACCGATAGTGATCGATGCTTCATCCAACACCGTATTCACGAGTTCTTGCGTCAGAACCTGCGACAGCAGATCAGTCAAGTTGATCTTGGACGGGTCAGTACCGTTACCTGGATCGGCGTCAACGTTCAGTGCGCCATTCTCACCGAGGATGCCGGCCGAAGCGGTGGAAGTAGTTTCGGACTCCGAAATTGCGTAACTGGACAACGCCCCGAGGTTACCCAAGTGAAGTAATCCGGCTTCAGCTTCGGATCCCTTAATAAGGGGGAGGCTCAACGAACCCAAGTTGAGGTTGAGCGCATCGAGCACCGCAACATCAAGGTCGTTGCCGTTTGAGCCGACATTATCTGGGAATTCGGAGTCCGCCTTGGCGCTTCCGACTACATCGAGGCCCAAGCCTTCAACGAAGATGCCATGACCGTGCGCGGCAGAGACTGCGTCCGTCTCCACCGTGTCTGCAATTGCTGGAGGAGCGCAGAGCAGTGAGCCGAACACAACTGCTGCAGTCGTGCCCAGGGCGACAGTGCCCGCCCCCTTCTTTCGACTTAGTGCGGGGGTTTTTTGATTCATCACAGTAATCTGTCCCGTTACCTTCCGATGATTGTGACCTTCTCAAGTGCTTCAGCTAACGGCCACCGGATACTAAGACTGGTGACCACCGTTATCCGGTGCCGAGCGCGAAGAACGCACGGGTGCACGATCTCCATGTTTGACTCTACGGTTGATGAACCTCGGCTCACAGGTTTCTTTCAGCCATTTCTTTGCATACTCAGGTCAAATTTCTTGGCCATACGGTCAGAATCGATGGCCAGCAGGTAATACTGGGCAGTAATTTAACTTCCTGCCATTGGAGAAAATAATGCACTTACAACCACTGACCTGAAAATTTACCCAAACAGTGATGTAACAATATGACAACAACCTCGCAATGCTATCTGTCAAGCCAAGCGATTTGACTAGTTGGCCATAGACTGTGAATCACCTGCTAGCTTTCCCCACCGCAGAACGGGTTAGGAAGGATTGGCCAGGACAACACCAGTTCGTAGTGATGGAGGATTCTTGTATGTCGCACATCCGCATTCATCTGGCTGATAGTGACCATTTCTCACGGGCCGGGATTGCTGGAGTCTTAGCCGAGGCCAGCGACATGGTGATCGAGCATGTTTCGGATTGCATGTCCGAGGCCGTTCAAGCTGCAACCGAGTTGGAGCCGGACCTCGTCATCCTGGAATCGTCGCTGAATGGGACGGATCTGTATTGCTCGATTCGGGACATCTCCGAGAGTGCACCGAATACCAAGATCGTGGTGTTGGCTGCCCGATACCAGCGGGACGATATCTCCAAGGCCTACGATGCTGGCAGCTCGGGACTGATCTCGAAAAGCTCCATCAGCTCGGAACTGCCCAGCGCATTGCGCATGCTCGCTGCAGGCTACCAACTTTTTGCCCAGCCGTCGGACGGTTGGGAATCGACCGCGAAAATCGTGCGCCGCTCAGGCCAGCAATCCGTCGTGCGCAAGCTCAGCGAACGCGATCGCAGCCTGGTGCGCCTGGTAGCGACCGGGCTCACCAATTCGCAGATCGCCCGTATCGCGCATATTTCCGAGGGCTCGGTGAAGCTCCACTTGGCGCGCATCATGGAGGAACTGGGCGTCACCAATCGTGTGCAGCTGGCAGTAGTGGCTACAGAATCCGGATTGGTTTCGTCTGCGGATCTGCAGATCGCCTGAAACAGAATCGAATCTGGTCAGTACACCGTACGAAGCTGGCTGGCAGGGATCCACATTTCTTCGCCGTCACGGTCAATCTGCCGCCACGCGCCCTGGCGCGCGACGATGACCACGGCCGTGTCGGCCGGAAGAATCCGCACTAGCGAGTAATGGTCGCCAGGACCGCGTCTCGCGTTCAGTCCGATGGTGGTCAGTGCCCGCTGGTTGGGGACGGCGATCAGCCCGCCCTTGGCTGGACGGGAGGGGATCTCCTGCAAGTACATGCTGGGTACCCAGCCCAGCAATTTGCCGCACTGCACCTGGGACCACAGTCCCTGCTGGAGCATCGAGCGGACCTTGGCCCCCTGGTCAATGACCTTGAGCACCGGATACCCGGTGCCGCTGCCCTTGCGCAGATTCAGCGTTGCCGTCGTGGCATGGGTGGCTTCGATCAACGAATAGCGTGAAAGAACTGGCTCGGCCAGCTCATCATCGTCTTCGGCAACTGCCGGCTCGTCAAAGACCGCAGGAATCGCTTCGAGATAGATATTCGGCAGCCAACCGTAGATACGATGCACAAGAACATGCGCCCACGAGCCGTTGACCTCAATCAATACCAGCTCTGTGCCTTGCTCCAAATGGCTCTGCACTACGTAGTGGCGGCCGGCGCCCTTGCGCAGCTTGAGCGAGGCAGTCGTCCGGTGGGTATTGGCAATGGACGAGGTCCGAGCCGACTGATGTGGATAGCCCACCTGGTTCACAACCACCTCAAATGAAAAAACTTAGGGAAGCAACCACCGGTTGCTTCCCTAAGTTTATTCCATTTTTAGAAGATGCGTGCTTCGCCGCCTCTTAGGATGCGGAAGAACGCGAGCCGAGCTCTGCATCCAGTCGCAGCAGGCCGCTTCCATCGCTGCCGATCATCCGGACGCGGTCCAGGATTTCACCAACGGTGGCTTCCTCTTCAACCTGCTCATCGATGAACCAGTGCAGCAGCGGCAGGGAGTCGATGTCGCCCTCGGTCTGCGCCAAACGGTAAAGCTCGCGAATCGCTCCGGAGACCTTCTGCTCGTGGGCCAAGGAAGCTGCGAAGGCATCTGCAACGCTGTTCACGTTCACAGTCGGGGCAGGCTGCTCGCCAATCTTCGGGTGGGCCGAGCGGTCGGTCATGTGGGTCATGAACTTTTCCGCATGCACGATTTCCTCGCCGGCCTGGGCGCGGAACCAGCCAGCAATGCCGGGAAGGCTCAATACGTCCATTTCAACTGCCAGCTGACGGTAAACCGTTGCTGCGGTTAGTTCGAGAGTTACCTGGGTGCTGAAGGCTTCTGCCAGTTTTCCTGTAAGTTCCATGTCATCAGACTAAACCTGTTTTGCCATCTTGTCACCGAAGTTCGGACTCACTTAGTCAAACCTGAATTAGGGAATCATCCCAAGTTGGGATCGAGTTAATGTAGCCGATACTAACCTAACTTAGGCATGCCGATACGATGGTAACCTACTTGCCCAGTCCTGCTCTGCGCAGCGCCTCGGCCATCGCGGTGTTGCCCGGTGCAGCCGGTTTGCCCTGCGCGGGCTGGGCCTTGCGGTTCTGCCCAGTGCGGTTCTGGCCCGAGCGCGCCGAACGGCCAGCTCCCGGTCCCTTGCGTTCGCCTGGTCCGGAGTTCCTGGCCTCCGCGCCAGCAGCAGGCAGTTCGTCATCCAGTCGCAGAGTCAGCGAAATGCGCTTGCGCACGGTATCCACTTCCAGCACCTTGACCTTGACAATCTGGCCGGAACTGACCACTTCGCGAGGGTCCGAAATGAACTTGCTGCTCATGGCCGAGACGTGGATCAGGCCGTCCTGGTGGACGCCCAGGTCCACGAACGCACCGAAGGCGGCAACGTTGGAGACGGTGCCTTCCATGATCATCCCCGGCTTGACGTCCTTGATGGTCTCAACGCCTTCCTTGAGCGTGGCCGTCACGAATTCGCCACGGGGGTCGCGGGCAGGACGGCGCAACTCGGCAATCACGTCACGAATGGTTGGCTCGCCAAACTGGTCCGTGGCGAAGTCCTGCGGGTTCAGCTCTTCAAGCCGGCGGCCCTGCGCCTCCGCGCTGCTCTGCAGGGTCTTGGCCAGAACATAAGCTTCGGGGTGCACCGAGGAAGCATCGAGTTTCTCCTTGCCGCCGGTAATGCGCAAGAAGCCCGCGCACTGTTCAAAGGCCTTGGCTCCCAGACGCGGTACCTTCAGCAGATCCTTGCGGGTGGCGAAAGGGCCGTTGGCGTTACGGTGATCCACGATGTTGCGGCTCAACAGCGGCCCCACGCCGGCTACCCGGGCCAGCAAGGCAGGGGATGCGGTATTCACATCGACGCCTACGGCATTCACGCAGTCCTCGACCACCGCATCCAGCGCGCGGTCCAGCTTCGAGGCAGTGACATCGTGCTGGTATTGGCCCACGCCGATGGACTTCGGATCGATCTTCACCAGCTCGGCCAGCGGGTCCTGCAAGCGGCGGGCGATCGATACCGCGCCGCGCAGCGACACATCCATATCCGGCAATTCCTGGCTTGCCAGCTCGGAGGCCGAGTAGACCGAAGCGCCGGCTTCCGAGACGATGACCTTGCTGACGCCCTCGCCGCCAAGCACCTTGATGACCTCGGCAGCTAGTCGGTCTGTTTCGCGCCCCGCTGTGCCATTGCCTACCGCAATCAGCGTGGTGCCGTGCTTCTGGGCTAGCTTGGCCAGTACCGCGATCGATTCATTCCATTTATTGGCTGGCGCATGGGGATAGATCGTTGCCGTTTCCACCGATTGGCCGGTCAGGTCCACCACTGCAACCTTCACACCGGTGCGCAGGCCCGGGTCCAAGCCCAGCACGGCCTTGTTCCCGGCCGGCGCCGCCAGCAGCACATCGCGCAGGTTCGCCGCGAAAATCTTCACCGATTCGTCTTCAGCGGCCTCGAACAAGCGCGAGCGCAGGTCTGATTCAAAGCGGGTCAGCAGGCGGGCTTTCCACGCCAAACGCACAGTCTGCGCAATCCATTTGGCAGCCGGCGCACCGGTGGGAACGTTCAGCCCCAGGGAGGAGGCGATAGCGTTCTCGTAGGCGCTGCGTGCTTCGTCCAAGGCACGCTCGTCGCGTGGATCAGCTTCAGCGAGCTGCAGATTCAGCACGCCTTCGCGTTCACCGCGCAGCAGGGCCAGGACCCGGTGCGATGGCAAGCGATCAAGTGGTGCCACATAGTCCAGGTAATCGGAGTACTTTCCCTGGCCCTCTGCGGTGGCGCCCGAGGCGACGCTGGCACCGATCTTGCCGGTGTTCCACAGGCGTTCGCGCAGTTCACCGGCGAGAACGACATCCTGGGATACGCGCTCGGTCACGATGGAACGCGCGCCGGAAAGCGCATCTGCGTCGGTGGCAAATCCTGCATCCGGGTTCAGGTAGTCGGCAGCTGCCTGCACCGGATCCGTCATTGGGTCCGCGAGCAGCAGATCGGCCAAGGGTTCCAGGCCAGCCTCGCGGGCAATCTGGGCCTTGGTGCGGCGCTTGGATTTGAATGGCAAGTACAGGTCTTCGAGTTCCGCCTTGGTGCTAGCGGCGCGAATCGCTTCGGCAAGCTGGTCGGTCAGCTTGCCGGCTTCGGCGATGGCTTCCAGTACAGCTGCGCGGCGGTCTTCCAATTCACGCAGGTAGCGCAACCGTTCTTCGAGCAGGCGCAGCTGGCTGTCGCTGAGCATGCCGGTAACCTCTTTGCGGTAACGGGCAATAAAGGGGACGGTGGATCCGGAGTCCAGGAGCTCGATCGCTGCCTTGACCTGCCAGGGGGCTACCGCGGATTCCTCGGAGAGTTCCCGGGCCAGTTGGGCAATGATTTGCTGCCCCGTTGCGCTGTCATTTGCGGTGTTCTTCTGCTCGCTAGTCACCGATCCATTGTGCATCATGCCATCCGATCTTCAGATGATCGACTCGGTTGGCATTCAGCAGAAACTCAATCTCCATGGCTATGATTTATTGTTATGGGGATTGAGAAAGTTCGAAAGGCAACAGCGCTCGTTGCGATTTCGTGTATGGCTCTATTGAGCTCCGGATGCGCATTTGTTGAAGACACCGCGGCCGACGCGGCTAACCAGCTGACCGATGCAGCGTCCAAGGAAATCGTGCGCCAGGCCTGCGCACCGGTACAGGACGGCACCCTTGACGCTAGCGAACTTCGTGTCCTCTCGTCCATTGTGAAGTCGGTCCAGGGCGGTGGCCTGCCGCAAGACTTGGTCGATGTGCTCCAGGAGCTCGCCAATTCAGGAGACCAAGCACCCGAAGCGCTGCAGCAGCGCCTGATCGGGATTTGCGACGAGGCTACGGTTTAGCAGCTTCAGCGGCACTAGCCATCTGCTGATCTAGAATTTTCCCATGGTCGAAATTCCAAGAAGCGGCAAAGTACGTCTCGATGCGTGGCTGTGGTCAGTACGCATCTACAAGACCCGTTCGTCCGCGACCACTGCTTGCCGTGCCGGACATGTTCGCTTGAACGGCGATCCGGTGAAGGCTTCGCAAACCGTTGTCTCCGGTGATCGCATCCGTGTGCGCAAAGACGGTTTCGACCGCGAGCTGGAAGTCAGCGGGCTGATCTCCAAGCGCGTCGGCGCGCCAGTTGCCGCAAAATGCTACATCGACCACACCCCGCCGCGCGAACGCCTGGTCATTCCCCAGGTACCGATCCGCGAACGCGGCGCCGGCCGGCCCACCAAGAAGGACCGCCGCGAAATGGATCGCTTGCGGGATTCCTGGCAGGCCCCGGATCCAGGTCCTGATCTGTCCTAGGACAGCACGATCGCCGGAACGTCCGACTGGAATTCGAAGATCTGCGCGTAGAAGGCCAATGAGCTTTCCAACGCCTTGATGATGTTCTCCGACTTCCTGAACCCGTGCTGTTCTCCTTCGAAGAGAATGTAGGCATGGGCAATGCCGCGTTCGGCCAGCGCGTCCGCCACGATCTGGGACTGCGCCGGCGGCACCACCTTGTCTTCATCCCCCTGCAACAGCAATACGGGGCAGGAAATCTTCGCCACGTGATTGATTGGCGCGCGCTTCTCGTACAGATCGGCAGCTTCCGGGTACGGTCCGACCAACGTGAACATGTACTGCGATTCGAAGTCGTGGGTGTCCTGCACCAGGCCCACCAGATCCGAAACACCGTAGCGGCTGATGCCCGCGGTGAAGGCATTGGAGAAGGTCAGCGCGCACAGCACGGTCCACCCGCCGGCGCTGCCGCCTTCGATGCCGATGCGTGCGGGGTCGGCAATGCCCTGCGCTACCAGCGCGTTGACCACCGCGACGGTATCGGCAACATCGACTACGCCCCAGGCCCCGCGCAGGCGGTTGCGGTACTCGCGGCCATAGCCGGTGGAGCCGCCGTAGTTCACGTCGACTACCCCGATCCCGCGCGAGGTGTAATAGGCAACCGTGGCACTGAGCGTCGGGGAAGCCTGGCTGGTCGGGCCTCCGTGCACGAAGGTGACGAAGGGCGGCAGTTCGCCCTCCATCCCTGCGTAGCCTTCCTGGGAAGGCCGGTAGAGCAACGCGTGGACGGACTGGCCGGCGAGGTTCTTGCACTCGAACTCTTCAACCTCCGGAAGCACCGCTGGATCCGGCAGCTGCGCAATCGCACGGGTCACCGGGTGGTGTTCCAAGGTGTCGAGGTTGATCAAGGTAATTTCTTCGCCCTGGGTCATCGAGGACGTGCCGGCGAGCAGCCACCCGTCACGCAGCGCGAACGGGCGGATGCCGGTGAATGGCAGCGCGAGGTCTTCCAATCCCCCGGTGTCCGCGTGCAAGCGTGCCAGCTTGGTGGTGCCGGTGCCGTAGGAGCACAGCAGGGTGCGGGCGCTTTCTGCCAGGTACCATCGCGTGCCCACCTGCCAGAGGGGGCCGGCGAATTCTGCGGCACGGTCAACCAGCCGGGTGATGCGTGCCGAGCTGTCCTGGTAGAGGTAGGGGTTCCACCAGCCACTGGCATCGGAGATGAAAGCCAACTGGTCATCATCGAGCCATTCCGGCTGCATGACCGAGACTTCTGCTCCACCGGCAATGACGGTGTCCTCCAGTACGCCTTCTTCGGTGAAGTCAGCCAGGTGCAGCTCGGTGGAGTCCCACGGCATATTCGGATGTTCCCAGCTGATCCAGGACAGCCGGGTTCCCGCGGGGTTCTGCCGTGGCGCTGCAACGAATCGCGCTGGGGCGCTGAGGATGCGGATCTTGCCCGGGTCCTCGGCTGCGCTGCCGTCCAGGGGAATTTGCACGATGTGGCGTACTGGTTCTGCCCGCAGGTCTTCCATGATGGCCAGGATGCTGCCTTCTGGACCAGGGGTGAATTCGGCGAAGCGCAGCTGCGGGTCTGCGTCGATTCCGCTGGCGGGGGTCAGGGCCGCGGCATCGTGCGCCCCTACGGTTTGCCGGTAAACCCGCTGGTCAGCGAAGTTCGCAAAAACAATTGCCGAGGTGCCGCCCTCGATGAGCATCCAGCTGGAGCCACCGTATTCGTGGACCCGGGAGCGCACGTTGAATGGTGCCTGGATGAGCTCTGCACCGGCAGTGCCGTCGGTGCCGTACTCCATCAGCGTGATGCGCCCGCCTTCGGCAGGACGGCCTTCCTGGACAATGAGCTTGTCCGAGAAGAAGCAGGCTCCGCCCAGCGGCTTGGTTCCGGCAGCGACGTCATGCGCGGAAATCGATGATGGCCATGATCCAAAGGGTAAGTGCGTAGGCATATTCTTGATCCTAGCGATCTTTATGACTCATAACGACCCTCGACAAGCATCAATCCGATGCGCTTGGATTGATCCATGACTAGATACGCCGTATTCCTGCGCGGGGTGAATGTCGGTGGGGTCAAGGTCCTGATGAAGGACCTGGCCCAGCTGCTTCTCGCTGCTGGTTTCACCGACGTGAAAACCCTTTTGGCCAGCGGCAATGCGGTGCTCAGCGCATCCAGTTCTGATCCGTTGGAAGTCCAGGAGCACTGCAATGCGGTTCTGGCCGGGCACTACCAGCGGCCGATTCCCACGCTTGTCTGCACCGTCGCGGAAATCCAGCAGCTGTCCCAGCCCTTCCCGCTGCCCTTGCCTGATCCGGCCAGCGAACACCATCGCTACTTCACGCTCTGCGAATCGGCTGAGGATGCCCAAGCGGTGGGCGCCGCTATCCAGGGACTCGCTGAGCCAGGAGCCTACCTGGTCCAGGGCCGTGCCGTAGCGTGGATTGTCCGCAAGGGCGAAAGCACCGCGAATCCCATCGGGAAGCTCATGGCCGCACAGGCAAAGCAACGCATTGTGACGACCCGTAACCACAACACCTTGGTCAAGCTCGCCAAGATTCTTGGCTGAGATCGCCGGTGAGCAATAATTGAGCCTTGACCCACTGATTGACCTGCAAAAGGCCCGGAATGTACATCCTGATCGAGCTCATTGGCATTTTCTTCTTCGCCGTCGCGGGTTCATTGATGGCCGCGCGCCGTGGCTTCGATCTGCTCGGTTCGGCCTTCCTCGGCGGGGTCTGCGGTCTGGGCGGCGGAGTGGTGCGGGATTTGATTCTCAATCAGTCCCCGGCGACTTTCGCGCATCCGGTCTACTTTGTGCCTCCGGTGCTCGCGGCGCTGTGCGTCTACGCGTTTACCCCCGCGGTGCAGAAGCTGCACCGCCTGGTCCAGCTATTCGACGCGGCAGGCCTGGGCCTGTTCTGCGTCACCGGTACGCTCAAGGCCCTGGAACACGACTTCAATCCGGTCACCGCGGTCCTGCTTGGTGTCATCACCAGCGTAGGCGGCGGCTTGATGCGCGATGTCATTTCCAACGTCACCCCTGATTTGTTCAACCCGCGCGATATCTACGCGTTGGCCGCCATGGTGGGTGCCGCGCTCACCGCCGTGGCCTGGCATCTGGGGCTGATGAACGTTCCGGTGGGCGCCGGCATTGCCGCCTTGGCTTTTGCCATCCGCGTGGCTTCCATCCGCTTCGGCTGGTCGGTCCCGTTGGCCGCGGGCCATTGGCATCGCTCCCGCCCCACGCCACCGTCCAGCGAGGGTCCGCAGCGCCACTTCTAGTCGATGCGCTCGAGCTTGCCCAGGTCCTCGGTGCCTGGAGAATCATCTTCGATGGTGCGCGGCGGGTTGATGATGATCGCGCCGACCAGCATCACGATGACGCAGCCGCCGAGCATCGAGAAGGCCGCACACCATGAATCGGTGGCTTTCTGCACCACGCCGAAGAGCATGGGAACCACCGCGGCACCGGCATAGCCAAGGCCCTGGGCGAAGCCCGAAAGCACGCCTGAACCGTAGGTTGTGCGCGAGCGCAGGTTCATCATCAGCAGCGCAATCGCGAAGGTGCCCTGCCCGAGGCCGGCCAGGCAGATCCACAACGCAGTGTTCTGCGTTGGCGACAGGTAGATGCCAAGGTGCCCGGCAATCCAGCACGAGGTGAAGACCAGGACTGCAATGATCGGGTGCTTCAGCCGAGGCACCCAGAGCGGAACCAGCAGGCTGACCGGCAGGCCGAGGATCGCGAAGAGCGCCAGCATGTTGCCAGCTGCCATTTCGTCGAGGCCGCGGTTCTGCAGGTAGGGCGGAAGCCAGGTGAAGTAGACGTAGGTCTGCGCCGAGTTGCCGGCCAGGAAAATTGCCAGGCCCCAAGCCACTTTGGACTTCCAGGGGTTGATCTTGGCGATAGGTTGCGGATGCCCGCTGGCGTGGACGGGATTATCCGGGCGCTGTGTCCCGCGGTCGGCAAGCAGCTGCACCAGCCATGGCACCAGCACGATGCCCGACAGGGCGGCCCAGGAACCAATGGAGATCTTCCAGTCGCTGAGATTGGCCAGTGGAACAGAGAACTGAGGGGCCATCCAGGTGCCGATGGCCAGCATCGTGACATAGCCGCTGGTGACCATGCCGATACGGTCAGGGAAGTACTTCTTGACCAACGGCGGCAGCACCACATTGCCCATGCCGTAGCCAGCCAAGGTGATGATGGACAGGGCGAGGAAGGAATAGACCTCGGGCATGAAGATCCGCGCTACCTGGCCGATGACAGCTAGGCCCAGCGAGATCATCAGGGTTTTTTCCAGGCCGAAAGCCTTGATCAGCCGCGGAGTGAGCAGTCCGAAGACTGCGAAAGCAATGGGCGCGAGCATTGCCAGCAGGCCGGTGGTGAACTCGGTGAACGCGATATCCGCTTCAATGCGGGAGAGCAATGGGGATACTGACACCACTGCGGCGCGCAGGGACAGTGCCAGCAGCAGGATGCCAAGCAACGCTCCAACTCGTCCTCTGATTGGAGAAGCAACGCTCTTGTTCTTCATTGATTTCTACCTGCTCGCTATTCGTTGAGGTTTCCCAACTTTTTTATTCTCGAGACCAACTCTAGTAAGCGATTGAGCTCGCCATCAAAATTGCGCTCGTACCAAGTCCCTGGCAGTGCCAGGTTCGCGTAGAGCCCCTCGCCGGCAAGCATCACCAAATGCGCGATGTCCTTGCTGCCGACTTCATCCAGGATGCACCGGTACCAGCGCTCATTGGTGCTCTCGATTTTTTCCGTCGCGGCTTTGACCCCGGCCTGGGCCAGGCGTTGCAGGGCCACCAGGTGCCGATCCAATTCGGTATCGACTTCCGCGCTGGTGCGCACGTAATAAACGGACGCCCCTTCCGCTGAGGTGCGCATCCCCTCGACATCACGGGCAACATGTTCCTCCGCGGCCTCGATGACCGCGTCCGCCAGCGCATCCTTGGAGGCGAAGTGGTAGAGCAGCCCGCCCTTGGAGACTCCGGCGCGTGCGGCCGTGGCATCCAGCGTGGCTGCCCGCTCCCCCTCTTCGCACAAGAGCGCGATATAGGCGTCAAGCACTTTGCCGCGGGCAGCAGGTGGGCGAGCCATAGTTCTCCGTTCCAAGGTGTAGTTCGTGATCGATCTGACTTTACCAACAATTGTAACTATACCGTCTAGACGGTACAGTTAACAATTGCGGGCAAATCCCCGCGCATTCCACTACCTATCCAAGGGCGAACGTCATGACCTCGAATATCTCCGAACGCGTTACAGTGCTCAGCAAGCCGCGCCGTTGGGCGGCACTGGTGGTCCTGCTGTTCCCTGTCCTGCTCATTTCCGTCGACAACACCGTGCTTTCCTTCGCGGTCCCGGCAATCACCGGAGCCCTGTCCCCCTCGGGGAACCAGCTGCTGTGGATTATCGACATCTACCCGCTGATCCTGGCCGGGCTGCTGGTCCCCATGGGTTCACTGGGTGACCGCATCGGCCGGCGCAAGCTGCTGCTGATCGGCGCGACCGGCTTCGCGCTGGTTTCCGCCCTCGCCGCTTTCGCCACGGATGCCACCCAGCTGGTGGCCGCCCGTGCCCTGCTTGGCGTCTTCGGCGCAATGCTCATGCCGGCCACGTTGTCCTTGATCCGCAATATCTTCCCGGATGATACCGAACGCCGGACCGCCATTGCGGTGTGGGCGGCGGCCTTCTCCGGCGGTGCTGTGCTTGGCCCCATTGTCGGCGGCGTGCTGCTCGAGCACTTCTGGTGGGGCTCGGTCTTCCTGATGGCCGTGCCAATGCTCCTGCCCCTGCTGATCGGCGGCATGATCCTTGTTCCCGAATCCAAGGACCCGAACCCGGGCCGCGTGGATCCGTTCTCGATCCTGCTGGTGGTCTTCACCCTCCTGCCTTTTGTCTACGCCATCAAGACTGCGGTAACTGCCCCGTGGTACTTCTCGGCCGCGGCCATCGTCCTGGCCATTGTCTGCGGTGCGGCTTTCGTACGCCGGCAGCTCAAGGCCGAACAGCCGATGCTCGATGTCCGCTTGTTCAGCAACGCACTGTTCTCTGGCGCGTTGATGGTCAACCTGATCGGCATCTTCTCGCTGGTGGGCTTCATCTACTTCGTCTCCCAGCATCTGCAGCTCATTGCAGGGTTCTCCCCGCTGGTGGCGGGACTGTGGATGACCCCGGGCCTGGTGCTGACCATGGGCTTCGGATTGCTCTCGGTGGCGCTCTCGCGCCGTTTCGGCACGCCGAACATCATGGCCATCGGCCTGATCCTCTCCGCGGTCGCCTACCTGCTGGTGATCCTGGCCGGGGAGGGATCCAATTCCTTCCTGCTCATGACCGCGTTTGCTGTCCTCGGTACGGGAATCGGCATGACCGAGACCTTGTCCAATGACATGGTGCTCTCCGCAGTACCCGCTTCCAAGGCCGGCGCGGCATCGGCGATCTCGGAAACCGCCTACGAAGTGGGCTCGGTACTGGGCATTGCAGTGCTCGGTACCATCCTGAATACGGTCTACACCTCGCGGTTGCTCGCGCCCAGCTCGCTGACCGATGCCCAGCTGCAAACTGCCGGCGAGACCTTGGGCGGAGCGCACCAGGTCGCCGCCGATTTGAGCGCCGCCGATGCGCAAGCTCTGCTGGGCTCCGCAGCCATGGCCTTCGACCACGGAGTCCTGCTGACATCCGGCATAGCCGCGGCGTTGTCCCTGATCGCTGCCGTGGTCGTATTCCGCGTCATCAAACCGGCATTTCGGTGAACTCGGCTCACCGCTTAACCAAATTTCTGATTAATTGGTTCAAAGTTATTCATTTGTCGTCACCAAACACGTAGGCTAGGCAATGTAGTTCCAAAGTAATTCGCGAAGTACCCGTTAGAAGTTTGTGAATGTCGTACCACCTCGGTTGACGCGAGCCCCCTTCTAGACGTGAAGTGAATGACTTGGCTGCTTCGCATTATCCGTTCTCCATCCTGGAATTCGGAGGATGCGCAGATTACAACCAAGCTCGCCAACTAAACCGGCGAGAAACGTCTGAAAGGACCAAATAAGAAAATGGCAACCGGAATCGTCAAGTGGTTCAACGCTGAAAAGGGCTTCGGCTTCATCGCTCCAGACAGCGGCGATCCAGACGTCTTTGCACACTTCTCTGCAATCCAGACCCAGGGTTTCCGCACCCTGGACGAGGGCCAGAAGGTGGAGTTCGAAGTTGTTGAGGGTCCAAAGGGTCTGCAGGCTGCAGACATTCGCGCTCTCTAAAGAAGGTCTTTGGCGCTAACGCCAGACTTAGCCAAGGAACGGCTATCCGCACTGCGGATAGCCGTTCCTTGCGTTTGAGGCCGAAATTACTGGAATACTTCCCGTACGCCACCGGTTGTACCCAGTGTGAAGCTATCTATTCTGGATCTTGCTCCGGTTGAACCCGGAACAACTATTTCCGACTCTTTCAAGTCCTCCGTCCGCTTGGCGCAAACTGCAGAACGCCATGGGTATGAACGCGTCTGGTACGCGGAACACCACAATATGCCCACCATTGCTTCCAGCGCGACCTCGTTGCTGATCAGCCACATAGCCCACCACACCGAGAAGATTCGCCTCGGCTCGGGCGGCATCATGCTTCCGAACCACTCCCCTCTGGTGATCGCCGAGCAGTTCGGCACGTTGGCCGAAATCTACGGCGACCGCATCGATTTGGGCTTGGGCCGTGCACCGGGTACCGACATGACCACCCTGCGTGCCTTGCGCCGCGACCCGTCGGCCGCCGATTCCTTCCCGCACGATGTGCTGGAGCTGCAGGCCTATCTCGCCGGCGAATCCAAGGTTCCTACCGTTCAGGCGACCCCGGGAGCAGGAACCAACGTTCCGCTGTACATACTGGGCTCATCGCTCTTCGGTGCCAAGCTCGCCGCCCAGCTGGGACTGCCGTATTCCTTCGCCTCGCATTTCGCACCGGCTGCGCTGCATGAAGCGATCCGCATCTACCGCGAGGAGTTCACCCCCTCAGAGCAACTGGCTGAGCCGTATGTCATTGCCGGCGTAGGCGTGCTGGCTGCGGAAACGGCTGAACGAGCGCATGAACTGCTGGACGTTGCCAAGCGCCATCGCGTGTCAAGCTTCATCGGCCGTTCCGCGAAGAAGGAATTCACCGAAGCTGAGATCGATATGCTCATGGATACTCCGCAGGCGCAGCAGATCCTGGACATGATGCGCTACACCGCGGTGGGCACCGGAGAACAGGTTGCCGAATACCTGCGCCACTTCGCTTCGGCAGCGCAGGCAGATGAACTGATCACCATCCATTACCCCACCGAGGAGCACGCTCGACTCGACTCGGTGATGATTACCGCCGAGGCCTGCCAGCTGGCTAGCGCCCGGTAATTCTGATCCAGCGCTTGGCTGCCATCAGCAGCAGCGCAACCAAAGCGAGGGTCAAGCAGAATTCCACGCCAATATAGGCGTAATGCCATAGCGATCCGCCATCGGAGACTCCTGCAAGCACCGCATCGGTACGCGCAGACAGACCCGGGCGGATCGCTGCGGTTTTAATCAGCAGCAATAGGCCGACCAGCCCTACGCCCCAGCCCCAGGCCTTGCCGGCAGCGCGCTTGGCCGACCCGGCCACCAGGGCAATGAAGAAGATGATCTCGACCATGTTCATGGCGAAGAAGACGCGGCGTCCAATGCCCAGACCCAGGGGAATGGTGATTCCGGGTGCGGTGAATTTCAGTGGTGCCTCGATGAATGAAATGCCGATGATGAGGCCGAGCCACAGTGCAGAAATGTAGATGCGTGCAGCCACGGCCCACTGTGCGCCGCGGCTAGCAGGCCCTGGAAGGGGACTAGTCATGCCTCCACAGTACGCCCGGTTCTAGCGTGCTTTGCGCAGTCCTGCCAGCGCCCAGACGGCTAGCACTGCCGCCACCACGGCGCAGCCGATGGAGAAGACCAGGATGCTCTGCTGCTGCCCGAAGACCCCGACGGCCCAGCCCAGCGCGATGACTGGAACAGCACTGCCCAGGTAGGTCACCAGGTATATGGTGGACACGGTTTGGGCGTGCTGCTTGTCGTTGACCGCGTCCACCGCTTGAGCGAAGGCAGTGCGGAAGGCCATGCCCTGGCCCAGGCCCACGAATACCAATGCCGCGATGGCCCATGGCAGCTGGCGATGCTCGGCAGCCACGGCCAGCACTACGGTGGAGGCCGCCATCAATCCCAGACCGATAGGCAGCAAGGCCTTGCCGCCGCGCACGACCAGCTGCGACAGGGCGGATATGCCCAAGGGCAGGCCGGCAATCAGGCCAATGACCAGCACCGAATCCAGGCCAAAGGCTTGGGCGAAGTACCCAGGTGCCAAGGACAGCACGAAGCCGAAGATGGCGAAGCTCAAGAAGCCGACGAGGGCAGCGAGCCAGAACGGTGCCCGGGCCGAGCTGGGGACGCCCAAGCGGCGTGGGGCCAGTGCCTTGCTTCGCTGGCCGCGCTCAGCCAGCGCAATGGCCGGACGGGCCTGCAGTGTGCTCAACGGGACCAGGACCAGCAGCAGCAAGAACGCCTGCACCATGAACACGGTAGTGCGCCCGCCGGGCAGATGAGCCAGCAGCCCGCCCAAGACCGGTCCGAAGGCGACACCGCCCGATGAGGCCAAGAGGGTGAATCGCGAAGCCCACTCAGGCCGCGCAGGAAGAAGTTCACGCAGGGCCGCGGCGCTAGCACCGGTAGCCAGCGCGACACCGGCGCCCTGCAAGCCACGGCCAAGGCACAGTTCCAGAAGGTTGCCGGCCGATCCGAAGACCAGGGTTCCAGCGAAGGAAACAACGACCGCGATCACCAGCGCCGCACGGCGTCCGATATGATCCGACCAATGCCCCACAGTGGAAAGGAAGAGCATCAGCGAACAGACGTAGCTGGCAAAGGCCACGGTGGTTCCCATGGCGCCAAGGTGCAATTCGGATTGGAGTGCCGGATACAGCGGGGTGGCCAGGTTGGCTCCGACCAGCAGCAGGAAGCTGACGGACACGGTGATCACCAGTCGAGCGGTCAGACCGGGGTTCCAGGAGAGTACGCGATGATTCATTGGCTGCATGCGCAGCTCGCTGATAACCGACAAATTCACTCCCGGGATCAAAGTAGTCCAGACCAGCTGGGCACGAAGAATGCCCAGAAAGAGTTTTTACCGGTGGGGCCACTCGCTGCCCCACCGGTTAGTTGAGCGTTCTGCTTGCGTTTGTCTACTACAACAGAGCGTTCACTCACTAATATCCGCCTGCTGAAAGCAACCAGAGAGATTTCTTGCTAGTATTTGAGCAGATTGTTCAAAATTTTGTCCCCGCAGATAACCCGGAGTGAGCATATAGTGCGATTAGACGATGTAGACCTGAAAGTGCTGCTCGCACTGATCAAGGATCCCCGCATCCAAATCTCTGAACTCGCAGATGAGGTCGGTGTTGCGCGCAACACAGCGCAGTCGCGATTGCGCCGTTTGCAGCGTGCCGAAATCCTTCGCGACGGCGGCCGCGACATCGATCTGAGCAAGCTCGGCTACGACGTCCTGGCCTTCGTGACGTTGGAAGTGAACCACCGCGATCTGGATACCGTGGTCACCGCGCTGCGCCAGATCCCCAGCGTGCTGGAAATCCACGAGACCTCCGGACGTGGAGATCTCTGGGTGCGGCTCATCGCCACCGACACCCACCAGCTGCAATCAGCACTGCGCCAGATCCTGCGCGTCAAGGGCGTCACCCGTTCGGAAACAACCTTCGCGCTCCATACGCACCTGGCCTACCGTGCCGCTCCCCTGCTGGAGCACTATGCCGAACATGACCACTGAGAAGTCATTCACTGTCAGCAGCAGAAAACAAGTCTTTCGTTTCCCGAAGCAGCGTCCTAGTCTGGTGATACGAGAAGTCACGAGGTAAATCCCCGGCTTCCGGCGGATCCCTCGTATTCGACGAAGGAGTACGCAATGACGAAGGATTTCGACACCACAGAATTTGCGCCGGAGTTCGGCAACGACATCTACGAACCGGATGACGGACGCGATTCCCAGGCTTATGAGGGCTCAAGCGACATGCCGGAAACCATGCGCAACCTCGACCCGCTGGCACAGCGCAATTACCTCTACGACGATGACCTGGAAACCGAAGACCAGCTCGACAACGAATTCGCCGCAGACGATGACGACGACGAGGAAAGCACAGAGCTTGTTGACCTTGAGGACGAACTCTAGGCCGTGGGCTAAGCAAATCTTTGGCTAAAGGCCATAGACTTTAGAAGTGATTAATCCAGTTCATCTGCGCACATTGCTCGAAGTGGTGGCGCATCGTTCCTTTGCCACGGCCGCAACTCGCTTGGGCTACACGGCCAGCGCTGTCTCCCAGCAGATGACAGCGTTGGAGCGAAGCACCGGTACCACGCTGTTCCTGCGCGGCGCACGCTCCATCACCCCGACGCCAGGTGCCCTGCGCATGGTGCGCCATGCCAAACGGGTGCTCACCGACCTCGACGCCCTCATGGCAGACGTCGCCACCATCTCCACCGAAGCTACCGACCTTGAGGAAATCAAGCTTGGCATCTTCCCCTCGCTGGCGACCTACGCGCTGCCGCAAATCCTCAAGGCACCGGATTGGTCCTCCTTGGGCATCAACCTGCGCCTGTGGATCGGCGAACCCCAGCAAACTGTCGCAGGCCTTGGCACCGGCGGCGACCTCGACCTCGCACTGATCTTCCAGGTGGGACCCGGCGGACTGTCGTGGCCAGCGTCCCTGGAGCGCACTTGGTTGGGCGATGACCAGTTCCGGGTAGTGATCCCGGCGTCCTGGCCCATCGCTGAAGACGCCCAGCTGACCGTGGACCAGTTGGCCGAATGGCCATGGATCTTCCACCACCCGGGCACCTCGGATGCCACCTTGATTTCGCGCTTGTTCTCGTCCTACAACATCCACCCGCAGGTGGCTGCCTACTGCGATGACTTCAATGCCTCGCTGAGCCTGGTTTCCTCGGGACTGGGCGCCGCCCTGGTTCCCGATCTGGCCATGGCCAACGCTCCGGAAGGCATCCGCATAGTGGATGCCCCCGAGATTCGCCTGGCCCGCTCCATCTTCGCGTTGAAACCGGAGAATTCCAAGAAGCCGAAGGCCGCGCTGGTATTGGACCGGCTCGCCCAGGTACTCTCCCGCTGATTCGTTGCGCCGCGGCGCCACTGGTGCCTGCGTCTGTCCCAAGAAAGAGGAATGTCCCGGTGAAGAACCAGACCCCTGCATCTTCCAGCGATGGCGTAGTCATCTCGGCCGTGCATGGACCAATCGGCCACATCGAGCTGAACCGTGCCAGCAAGCTCAATGCGTTGACCCTGGAAATGCTCACCGAGCTGGGCCGGGTGCTGCGTGCGTGGGCCGTGGACCCGTCGATTTCGCTGGTGCTGCTCACCGGCCGCGGCGAACGCGCCTTCTGTGCCGGCGGAGATATCGCCGATTTCCATGCAGCAGTCACCACCGGACGCCATCAGGACTTCGTCGATCTGCTAGCGAGAGAATTCGAACTGGATTACCTGATCTCCACCTATCCCAAGCCCCTGATCACCTTGGCCCATGGCATCACCATGGGTGGGGGCATCGGCTTGGCCTCGCACGCACCGGTGCGCCTGGTGACCGCGAACGCCACCATGGGAATGCCCGAAGCGAAGATCGGCTACACCCCGGATGTGGGAGGCAGCCACCTGCTGGCCAGCGCGCCGGGCCACTTCGGCGAGTTCTTTGCGATGAGTGCACAGTCCTTCACCGGTGCCGATGCCGTACTTCTCGGTTTTGCCGATGCCGTTGTCACCGAGGACTTCGCCCAGAACATCCTCGATGAGCTCGATGAGTTCGCGGGGCTGAATGCCGGAGAGATCGCGGCTGCTATCGAGGTCATGCACGGTGCGCCCGAGTCCTTCGCCTTGGAACTGGACCGCGGCTGGATCGATCATGCTTTCAGTGCCGCCACCCCGCAGGAAGTCTTGGCACGCTTGAAGCAGATGGTCCATCCTTCGGCGCAGCGTGCCGCGCAGATGCTGGCAGCGAATTCCCCGACCAGCGTGGCCAGCGCGTTCTACAACGTGCGGGCTGCACGTGAGGAGCAGGACCTGCGTTCGGCCTTGGACCGCGAACTGCGCCTGGCTCGCTACCTGATGCACCGTGCCGATCTTGCCGAGGGCATCCGTGCCCAGGTCATCGACAAAGACCGCAACCCCACGTGGATTCCGTCTTCGCTGGAGGAAGTGGACCACGAGGCGTTGCGGTCTCTGGCTGCTGATTCTGAAGGCTAGCTGTCAGCTCCCGGCTTGCCTTCTGGCCGGGTGACATCTGCATGCACCGGGCGCACCTTGGCTGAATCCCTGGGCTCAATGCGCGGTGCGTTCACTGCGTCTGCTGGTTCTCGAACCACCGACGGGGTGATATCCACGCTCTTGGGTGCCGCGTAGTCCAGCGGTGCGTGCTCGCCGAAGTGGTCCGCGTCTGCTTCATTCCAGTCTTCCTTCCAGGAACCTGGAATATCCTCGAGCAGCTCGCCGGGACGCAACCACTGGAACAGCGAGGCGTAGGAGCGAGTGGACTGCAGGTTCACCCGGCGGCGCAGCATCCGGGTGTTCAGCTGCTCCGGGCTGGTCAGTCCCATCGATGCCATGATCTGCGCGCATTCGGTGACGGTCAAGCGATGGTAGTTGTAGACGCGGTGGCCCTTGTCCTCCACATCCAGGGCACGCATCAGGCGCTTGTTCTGCGTGGCTACGCCTACGGGGCAGTGGTTGGTGTGGCACTGCTGGGCCTGGATGCAGCCGGTGGCCATCATCATGGAACGCGCCGAGAAGGTGAAATCCGCTCCCTGGATCAGCCGCTTGATGATGTCGGAGCCGTTGGCGACCTTGCCTGCCGCGGCGAGGCGGATTTCGTCGCGCAGTCCGGCACCCACCAAGGTGTTGTGCACCAGCATCAAGCCTTCGGTCAGCGGGGCGCCAACATGGTCCTCGTATTCCAGCGGCGCAGCTCCGGTGCCGCCTTCAGCGCCATCAATGGTGATGAAGTCCACCAGGATGCCGGTTTCCAGCATGCCCTTGCACAGGGCCATGACGTCGGTGCGGGAACCAACGCAGAACTTGATGCCCACTGGCTTGCCACCGGAGAGGTCGCGAAGCTTCGCTACGAAGTGCATCAATTCGCGCGGGGTGGAGAATTCTGCGTGGCTGGCCGGTGAAATGCAGTCCACGCCCATCGGGACATCGCGGGCCTCGGAGATTTCCGCGGTGACCTTGGCCGCCGGCAGCACGCCGCCGAGCCCGGGCTTGGCGCCCTGGGAGAGCTTGATGGTGATGCCCTTGACTTTTTCATGGTTCGCCTTGGCAGCGAAGGTTTCGGGGTTGAAGCGGCCCTGCTCGGTACGGCAGCCGAAGTAGCCTGAACCGATTTCCCAGAACAAGTCGGCCCCGTATTCCAGGTGGTACTTGGTCAGCCCGCCCTCACCGGTTTCATGGACGAATTCTCCCATCGCGGCGCCCTTGTTCATCGCCAGCACGGCGTTGGCAGAAAGCGAGCCGAAGCTCATCGAGGAGATATTCATCAGCGAAATCTCATAGGGCTGCGAGCACTGGCTGGACCCCACCCGTACGCGGTGCTGCGATGCCACCGGGGCCACCGGAGCTGCCGAATGCAGCAGGTATTCGTGGCCGACTTCATTGACATTCAGCTCCGTGCCGAAAGCCTTATGGCTATCGGCGCCCTTGGCCCGCGCGTAGATCAGCGAGCGGGTGTCGCGGTTGAAGGGACGGCCGTCGGTATTGCGCTCAATGAAATACTGCTGGATCTCGGGGCGGATGAATTCGAAGAGGTAGCGGGCGTGCCCGACAATCGGGAAATTGCGCAGGATCGCATGCTTCTTTTGCAGCAGGTCCCTGATGCCCAGAAGCACCAGCAAACCGGTGAGCACGACGAGGATCCACCACACCCATTCCCCGGAGGTGCCGGCAAGGATTGCGGTCACCACGAAGCCAGTGAATAGGACAGCCAGGAACAGGAGAACCACTATTCGCATCATGATGCGAGCCTAGTACCTCCCCGCTGCCTTGTCAGTTCCATCCATTGGGCGGGGCGTGGATCAGCTTGGCAAAATCCGGTCCGCTTCGCGCACGGCCATGCGGGAGAACAAGGATTGCCCATCGGCCAATAGCGCTGGCGCCGCATCGCGTTCCAGCACCACTCCTTCATGGAGCACCAGCACGTTCTGCGCCCGGGCCAGGATCGATAGCCGGTGGCTGATCATCAGCACCGCCATCCCTTCACCGCGGCGGCGTTCCACTGCTTCCAGGACCAGCTGTTCGCTGCGTGCATCCAGGGCGCTAGTGGATTCATCGAGGATCAATACCGCGGGGTTGCGAAGCAGCGCCCGGGCCAGGGCCACGCGTTGGCGCTGGCCACCGGAAAGCCGGGCAAAGCGATCCCCCAACCGGGTCTGCAATCCGGCCTTCTGCTGGCGCAGCCAGGAACCCATGCCCAGTTCATCGAGGACCTGCTCCATCTCGGCGTCGCTGATCCCTTCCGCACCCAGCAAGAGGTTCTCGCGCAGCGTTCCACGGATCATCACCGCCTCTTGTGAGACCAGGATGATCCGGGTGCGCAGCTGCGCCAAGCTTGCGGCCTCCAGCGGCACATCGCCGAAGCTGGCGGTGCCGGCAGCTTCCACCGAGCGCACCAGGGCTGCCGCGACCGACGATTTGCCGGAGCCGCTTTCGCCCACCAGTGCGAGCAGGGAGCCTGGTTCCAGTTCGAAATCCACGCCGCGAACTACCCGATGGCCCTCGAAGTCAACCGACAGATCCGCCACGCGCAAGGTGCCGGAAGCAGGAAGGGGAACCGGGTTGGCGGGTTCGGAAACCGGATGGCTGGTTATCGCGGTGGCGTACAGCCGGCGAGCGCTGGCCAGCGAATCCTGCAGGCCCAGGATGAACCCGTCTACCGCGCGCACCGCTTCATAGGAAGGGACCAGGGCACAGCACAGCACGATCAGCGTGCCGAACTGCCCGGCGGTTCCCAGCAGGACAAAGAGCGCGAGCAGGCTGCCCCAGACCACCAGCTGTGTCAGCGTGGCCCGTACCGCGCCCAGGGTTCCGGCCGATCGCGCCGCTTGCCGGCTTTCGTGCAGGCTTTCGCGCATCCGCGCCATGACGGGTTTGCCGGCATTGAATCCGTGAATCACGTCGATGCCGGCAAGCGTGTCGGCCAGCAGCTGGTTCTGGGTGCCGCGAGCACTGGCGGTGGCCCGCGCGGTACGGCGCAGGGCGCCGACGCCAATGGCCGGGATGGCCAGCCCGATCAGCACATAGCCGGCGAGCAGCACGAGGGCCGGTTGCATGCCGAATACCGCCCAGGTTCCCCAGGTTGCCAGGCCGCTGACTGCCACTGCCGCCACGGCCGGGGGCAGGGTGTGGGCGAAGAACACTTCGACCTTGTCGATGTCGCTGGTGGCCTTGGCGAGCATGCCGCCGGAATTCTTGCTGTCCGCGGCGAAGGGCGCTTGGCGTTCAAATGCCTGGTACATGCGGTTGCGCAGCCGCGCCAGGGACAGGAAGGCCACCCGGTGCCCTACATACTGCTCCAGGTAGCGCACCGCTCCCTTGACCAGCCCCAGCAGGATGACCACAGCGATCAGCGGTCCCCAGCCAAGGACCATAGGCAGCTGCTCACCGCCCAGGTGCAGGGCCTTGGCCAGGCCGAACCCGGCCACGGCGTAGATACCCAGCGAAGCCAGGCGAGTGGCGCAGGCCAGCACGCAGGCCAGCAGCAGCGGCGGGAGCAGGTCCTTGGTGCTGCCAATCAGCCAGGCGACGGTTTTGATAGTGGAGATTTTCTGCGTGCGCATTAGTTCCCCTCCCCCAGCTGGCTCCGGCCACTGGCATGCAGCGCATCAGCGCGTTGGCGGAATCCGTCCATGGCTTCCTTGAGATAGCCGTCGGCGGCCAGCAGCTCGTCACGGCGTCCGGCCTGGATGAGCTGTCCGTGGTCCATGACCAGAACATAGTCGTAGTCGGCCAGCAACCCCAGCCGGTGGGTGACGGTGATGACCGTGGTGCTGCGGTCCAAGGAGCGCAGGGTTCCCAGCACGTCCGCCTCGGTCTGGACGTCCAAGGCGCTGGTGGGCTCATCGAGCAGCAGCACGGGACGCTGCGCCAGCAGGGCGCGGGCCAGCGACAGGCGCTGGGCCTGGCCGCCAGAAAGCCGTGCCCCTGACTCGCCCAGGCGTTGCGCCAATCCCCCGGGTTGCGCCTCGAACCACGCTCCCATGCCGACCTGGCGCAGCGCCAGGAGCAGTTCGCCGTCGGCAGCCCGGGGCGCACCGAGCAGGAGGTTTTCGCGCAGGCTCATGCCGAAGAGCGTGGCGTGCTGTTCCACTACGGCGGTATTGGCCTTCAAGGTTGCCGGGCCCATGGCTTGCCGGGCATCGCGGATGGTGCCGGAGGAAGCTTCGAGCTGGCCCTGGAGCACGCGCAGCAGCGTCGTCTTGCCGCTGCCCGAGGGGCCGATGATGGCAGTACGCGAACCGGCCGGGAAATGCCAGGAAATTTTGTCCAGCGCGTGGTGCCCGCTGTCGTAGCTGGCGCTGACTTCTTCCAGGATCAGATCACGGTGGCGCAGGTCCACGGGCAGCGGATTGGCCATGGAACGGTGCATGGGATGTCGGCGACTTCGGCCAGTTTCTTCTCGGCGGCCTTGCCGGTCATCCCGATGTAGAAGAAGCTGCCGACGTAGTTGACCGGGGCGAGCATCAGGAAGCTCAGGATCACCAGTGACAGGGCAGAACCCGGGGTGATGGCCCCGGAGCTGGCGCGCCACCAGGCCAGCAGGGCGGCACTGGCGAGCAGCAGCACGGCGAAGCTGGAATCGATGACCAGCAAGATCAACTGGTTGCGGGCCAGCAGTTTCATCACTTGCTGGCGTACGCGTTCGGTGGCCTGCTCGATGCGCGATCCCATCCACCGGCTGCCGCCGTTGAGCTTGAGCATGCCCAGCGAGCGCAGTGCGTCCAGGAAGGTCGCCGAGAGGATGCCCTGGGCTCGGCGGTACCCTCCGTTCGAGGAGCCGAAGCGCCGCTGGAAGCCCAGGACGATGACCGGGACCAGCGCGGTGGGAACCAGCAGTACCAGTGCGCTGAGCGGGTCGATGGCAAAGGCGATGAAGCACAGGATCAATACCGGGGTGGCTACCGCGGAGATTGCCGGCCCGATGAAGCTGGAACGGTATTTCACGGACCGCTCCACCGAGTCCATCGCCGCATGCAGCAGCTCCCCATCGCCGGAGGCGCGCACCGCCAGCGGGCCGATGGACAGATAGTGCTTGAGCAGCTTCATGCGGTGGTACTCGGTCAGGTCGAGGCTGTTGCGCGAGATCACGACCGGGATCAAGAAGGTGGCAACCGCCATGATCAGCAGTTCGCCGAAGGCGCTGGCATACCATTGGGTGCCCAGCGGGCGATGGGCCATGAGTTCATCCAGGCCTTGGCCCACGACGATCACCAAGCCGGCGGTTCCGGCCGCGGCACTGAGGCTCAGTGCCACCACGATGGCTGTTGCAGCCGAAAATATTCCAAAGACCCTACGCACCCTCCTATCCTAGGGCAGAGCACACCGGCAGTTCCGCGCCGTGGGGCTTGCCGGCCAGGCTGGGCCGTGAAGCGTCATACATTGCCCGTGATGCGCGTTGTGCGCGAAACTGGAGTGCATGAGCACCCCGGAGCTGAAACAACGTCCGCATTCTGTCACCTTGCGATTCCTCGCGGCACCAACCGACGTCGATGTCACCGGGATTGTTCCTGCGGGCACCGTTCTGGAGTGGGTCGACAAGGCCGCCTACGCCGCGGCGGTGGGATGGTCCTCCAGCTATTGCGTCACCGCCTATGTAGGAAATATCCACTTCGAAGACCCGATCCACTCCGGGGATCTGGTGGAAGTGACCGCTTCAGTGGTGTACACCGGAACCAGCTCCATGCACATCCATACCGAGGTGTCCTTCAGCGATCCGCGCGAATTGCGGCCGGTGAAGTCCAGCAGCTGCCTGGTGATCTTCGTAGCCGTCGGCGAGAATGGGAAGCCGACCCCGGTTCCGGCGTTCACCCCGGGTACGGCCCGGGAAATCGCCATGCGCGAGAATGCGCTGGCGCGCATTGAGATCCGCGAGCAGATCGTCGCGTCCATGAACGATCAGGTATACACCGATGAGGGAACCGCCGAACGCGTGACGCTGCGCTTCCTGGCGGCGCCCACCGATGTGAACTGGGGCGGCAAGGTCCACGGCGGCATCGTGATGAAGTGGATTGACGATGCCGCTGAGCTGTGCGCGGCCCGCTACTGCCAGCAGGAAACCGTTGCAGTGTTCTCCGGCGGCGTGCGTTTCTACCGCCCGCTGCTGATCGGCCACCTGGTGGAGGTGGAGGCGCGCCTGGTCTACACCGGGAACAAGGGAATGCACGTTGCGGTGCATGTGCGCTCTGGCGATCCGAAGACCCGGGAAATGCAGTTGACGACCTACTGCCTGACCGTGATGGTGACCCGCGATGAAACCGGCACCGCTGTTCCGGTCAAGCCCTGGGTGCCCGTCACCGGGGAGGACAAGCGGCTGTGGAATCACGCCCGCGACTTGTTGGCCATCCGCGCCAACGCGCCTGGCGGTTACACCCCGATCCATATGGCCAAGGAGAACGCGAAGTGAGTGCAGCAAAGCCCTTCGTCAAAGTGTGCGGCTTGTCCACGGCCCAGGACGTGCAAGCCGCTGCGGCCCATGGTGCTGATGCCATCGGGTTCGTGCTCACGCCCAGTGCCCGGGAAATTTCCGCGCAGCGCGCCGCCGCATTGGTGAAGGCGGTTCCCGCAGGCATTGCCACCGTGGCGGTATTCCGCGGCGAAGAGATCCAGACGGTGCTTCAGCTTGCGGCGCAAGCCGGCGTGAGTTGGGTGCAGCTGCACGGGCAGCGCACGGCAACGGATGTGAGCACCGCCCATGAGGCCGGGTTCAAGGTCATCCGCGCGGTGCGGCGCGATGACCCGGAGGAGCAGTTTGCCGATTGGGGCGAAGATCTGCTGCTCATTGACGCCTCGGTCCCCGGCAGCGGCGAAAGCTGGGATTATGCGGCAGTGAAGGATCTGGCCGCTGGTCGGCGCTGGCTGGTGGCCGGCGGACTGTCCCCGCAGAATGTCGCTGATGCCTTGGCTGCGTCCAGCGCTTTCGGCGCCGATGTCTCCTCCGGCGTCGAATCATCGCGCGGAGTCAAGGATCCCGAACTGATCGCCATGTTCATTGATGCGGCCAAGGCTTCGCCGAATCCCGCACATTGAGTCCCCCCCCCCCCCGGCACGGTCCAGCAGGAATTGCGCGAGTGAATTGATTCAGCGGATCCAATTGTGCGGGGCCGGCTTGCGGGTGCTGGGCAGCGCTCCGTCCTGGCGCCACTGGTGCAGCCACTCGGGCAGCACCATGTCTGCTGGCAGTTCCAAGCCGACTGCTGCCAGGATTTCCTCGTTGGAAACCGCACCCTTTGTCGAGGTCATCCGGGTGGCGACATAGGCGCGAGCGTAGATTTCGCCCTTCACGACGATGCGCTGCTCGAAGAAGATGCACTTATCGTCCATGCCGATCAGCCGGGTTTCCTGGGAGAACTTGGTTCCCAGGCGCACCGACTTGCGGAAGGTGATGGTCTCGGTCTGCACGACCGGAACCCATTTATTCCTGGACATGATGTCCCAGACACCGGAACGGAACATCAAGTCGAAGCGTCCGAGATCGAAGATCGAGAAGTACATGCCGTTGTTGATGTGGCCGGCAAAGTCGATATCGGTCAGCGTGGCACGCATGCCCACTGAGCTGGTGTCGAACATGGACAGCTTGGAAGCCTTCTTGCTGTTCAGGTAAACCATGAGGATTCGGAAAATCATGTGCATACCATCACATTACTGCCTAGTAACCTTTCTGCCTAGCGCATTTCCTCCCGGGTCAACGCCAGGGATAAGCCTCCAGGCTCATGCCCGGAAAACCGCAGACCGGTAAAGTCGTTTCCAATGCCTGGCCAACGAGATGATCAAGGAACACCATGTACCGACTCCCCGAGCTAGTACACCGGAGGCTCCCGACGCTGCCTCCGGTGGATTGGGAACGTCCGTCTCCGGATAAGAAGAGCTTGCGCCGCGACATTATCGTCGCTTCGGGCTTCCTCCTGCTGGCGCTGGCCATGCACGAACTGCTGCTCTCCCTGACCGAGCAAGAGAACGCGCCCGATCCTCTTCTCGCCTATCTCGTGCTTGTGTCCCTGATCGTGCCGCTGATGTTCCGCCGGCGCTGGCCCATAACCATGATGCTCATCGGTTCGGCTGCGTTCGTGGGCGCCGGAAGCGAAAATACCTACCAAGTCGGCATGGAGCTCTGCGCGCAGCTGGCCTATTTCATCGGCATCTACACCGCGGTCACGTGGTCGAAGAACCGCCGGGGACTGTGGATAGCGATGAGCGTGGTGCTGCTGTTCATGGCTACCTGGGTGATCGTCACCTTCTTCACCTCCGACTTGCTCACGGCCACCGGAACTTCCATGGTCGAGGATCCAGCAGGCGTGCTGCCGACGTCAACGGCGTTCATCTTCTACAACCTGCTGATGAACCTGCTGTACTTCGGCGGCGCGATCTTCCTGGGCATGGTCAGCTGGACCAATGCCTACGCCAGCCAAATAGTGGAAACCCAGGCCCAGCGCATTGCCGACCAGTCCCAGCAGCTGGCAGACCGTGCGGTCAACGAGGAACGGCTGCGCATCGCCCGCGAGCTGCACGATGTCATTGCCCACCACATTGCCTCGGTGGGAATCCAGGCGTCGGCCGCCCGCATGGTGCATGAGCGCGATCCCCAGCAGTCCATCGAACTGATGCGCGGCATCGAGTCCTCGGCACGCAGTGCAGTCAGCGAAACGCGGGCACTGCTGGGCGTATTGCGCGAACACGGTGGACCGGAGGATTCGCCGAGCTCCGCGGAGGGGGCACGGAACCCCGAACCCTCCATGGCGCAGCTCGATGAGCTGATCGCAGCCAATGAACGCCAGGGACTGAGCATCCAGATCTCCCGCGATGAACACCAGCCCGGCTTCATTTCCACCCTGCCGGCAGGCCTGTCGCTCGCGCTCTACCGCATCAGCGGCGAAGCCTTGGCCAATGTCCGTGCGCATTCCACGGCCCGCACAGCTACCTTGTCGCTGCGTTCGGGAACCGATGCCGATGGCGCATGGATAGAAGTCGAGGTCACCGACAGCGGCCGTCCACGGCCGGATTCCGCCGGTGGCGGCTACGGCCTGCGTGGCATTCGCGAACGCGCCAAGCTGCATCACGGGCTGGTGGAAATCGGCCCGCGCATTCCGCACGGCTGGCGTACCCGGGCCCGTTTGCGCGTGGTTTCCGACGCGGCAACTAGACTGGCAACATGAGCAAAATTACCGTGGTGATCTGCGATGACCAGTCGTTGATCCTCTCGTCGCTGAAACTGATCTTGCAAACCGATCCGCAGATCCAGGTCATTGGCACGGCAGGCAACGGCCAAGCGGGCCTGGAAATGGTTCGCGAGCTGAACCCCACGGTGGCGCTGATGGATATCCAAATGCCGCAGATGGACGGCATCGAAGCCACGAAGCTCATCGCCAGCACCACCCAGACCAAGGTCATTGTGCTGACCACCTTCAACCGCGACGACTACCTCTTCGAGGCCATGGATGCCGGGGCCAGCGGGTTCCTGCTGAAGAATGCAGAGCCTGAAATGCTGGTGGCCGCCGTGCACCAGGTGGCCGCCGGCCACGGGCTGCTCTCCCCCGAAGTCACGCTCAAGCTCATCCAGCGTGGCACCGGCGCGGTCCCTGCCGCGGATTCGGCAGCGGCAACTACCGAGGCCCAGCAGCTGGAAAAACTCACCGAACGCGAACGCCAGGTACTCTGCGAACTGGCCCAGGGCAAGAACAACCAGGAAATCGCCGCAGTGCTCTCCCTGTCGGAAGCCACGGTGAAAACCCACCTGTCGAACCTGTTGGCGAAGCTGCACCTGCGCGACCGGGTGCAGGGCGTGCTATTCGCCCACCGCGCCGGACTCATCCAATAGTTTCATTCTCCAGACGGAGCGCAAATGCTGCTTCGTTTCCTAAGCTGATGAGTAGAAACAATACTTGGCAGAGGAAAACATGCTTGAGCTAAACCATGTGTCACGGTCATTTGCACAGAATTTGGTGCTCGATGACATCAGCTTCACCGTACCTGGCGGCGCGCTCACCGGATTCGTCGGTGCCAACGGTGCCGGCAAGACCACCACCATGCGCATCATCATGGGATTGCTCAGCGCCGATTCCGGTTCTGTTTCGCTTAACGGCCAACCGCTCAATGGAGCCACCCGCCCCAACTTCGGCTACATGCCCGAGGAACGCGGCCTGTATCCCAAGCAGCCGGTCATTGACCAGCTGGTCTACCTCGGACAGCTCCATGGCCTGTCCCGCTCCGGAGCACGCAAACGGGCCATGGAACTGCTGGCCCGTTTCGGATTGGCTGACCGCGCCAAGTCGAAACTCGAATCCCTGTCCCTGGGCAACCAGCAACGCGTTCAAGTCACCGCAGCACTGCTGCACGAACCCGACGTGCTCATCCTCGACGAACCTTTCAGCGGACTTGACCCGATCGCGGTGGACGCAATGAGCTCCATCCTGCGCGACTATGCAGCGCGTGGCGTACCGGTGCTCTTCTCTTCGCATCAGCTGGATCTGCTCGATGTGCTGGTGGACCATCTGGTGATCATCCAGGACGGCAGGATCCTGGCCAATTCATCGGCAGCCGGGCTCCGTGCGACGCAGGCATCCCGGCACCGGTTGTCCCTGGGCTCCGACACGGGCTGGCTGCGCAATGAACCGGGGGTCATCGTTATCGATATTTCAGGCCATGACGCATTGGTGAATTTCGATTCCGAAGCCGATGCCCAACGCGTGCTCGCCACCGCCATGAGCCGCGGGCCCGTCGCAGAGTTCGCGGTCCATCGCCCTTCGCTGGCCGACATCTACCGGGAGATCATCAAGTGAACACCACCACGGCTCCATGGCTCATTGTCGCCTTGCGCGAAGTCGAAACCAAGCTGCGCGACAAAGCTTTCATCATCAGCACCATCGTGACCTTGCTATTCATCATCGGATCGGTCGCCGTTACCGGATTCCTCGCCAATCGCACGTCGAATTTCGCCGTGGCTGCCACCGACGATGCCAGTTTCCGGGTGCTGGAGCAGGTGATCCAGGATCGCCCCGAAGACGTGGAATTGAGCATTTCCAGGCTCGCCCCTGAACAAGCCGAGCAGCAGCTATCCGCTGAGCGGCTGAACGCGACCTTGTCCGGTTCGGCCGATGCGCAGGAATTCACGCTGACCGGTTTCAACGCGGTCGACCAAGAGCTCAGTTCCCTGGTCCGCGAGGCAATGAAAACCGTGAAGACCGATCAGCTGCTGGCCGAGGCCGGACTGGAATCAGCTGGCCTGCCCGATAACGAGGACCTCATTCTCGATCAGCTCCATGGCGATTCCGAACGGGCCGCGATGGCCAGTGCCATGGCGCTGGTCTTCTCGTTCCTCTTCTACATGGCCGCATTCCTCTTCGGCATGCCCATCGCCAACTCGGTCATCGAGGAGAAGCAGAACCGCGTGGTCGAGATCCTGGCCAGCACCATCCGGCTGCGCCAGCTGCTGGCAGGAAAAATCATCGGGAATGTCGTTCTCGCAATGATCCAGCTCCTGGCCTTCCTCAGCATTGGCTTGCTGGCTGCCTACATTTCCCCGATCCAGATCCCGTTCCTCGGAGTTGTCACCCAGGTGGCCGGGTGGTTCGTGGTGTTCTTCTTCGGCGGTTTCCTGCTTCTGGCCGGGATCTGGGCAGCGTTGGGCTCCTTGGCTACCCGTACCGAGGATCTGCAGCAATCCAGCGGGCCCGTGGTGGGCCTCCTGATGGCGGTGCTGTTTATCGGGTTGTATGCCAAGGGCAGCTTCCTGGTGGTCGCTTCGTACATTCCTATCGTCTCCTCGGCGGCGATGCCTAGCCGCCTGCTCTCCGGCGAGGTCGCTTTCTGGGAGCCGATTCTTTCGCTGGCAATTCTCCTGGCTGCCTGCTGGCTCGTGCTGCTGTTTGCCGAGAAGATCTACGGCAGGGCAGTGATGCACACCGGTGGCGCGTTGACCTTGCGCAAGGCACTGAAGCTCGAGGTCTGAGCCTGCAAGAATAGGCGGGGTCCAGTCCATTCTGGACTGGTCCCCGCATATTCCCTGATGTTAACCGGTCGGTGTTCCTGCCAGTGCTGGGTATGGATTACCACTGGTAAACTGGATGACTCGTTCCATAGCGAGCGCAGCCTGGAATACGGTCCTTTCATCCCATGGCTGACCGACAATCTGCAGTCCAATCGGAACGTTGGCCTCACCCACACCGCACGGAAGATTCATCACCGGTCGATGATTGGCGATGTTGAAAGGACTGGTCATATGGCCCTCCCAATAGTGCTTAAGCTTCCGTCCTGCCACGCTGATCCCGTCCAGGTAGTCTCCGTCGGCCTGCAGCCAATCGACTGCGTTCGTCGGGCAAAGCAAGACATCCACGCCTGACATAGCCGTGTTCAATTGCTGATTGAACAGTGCGTCCAAGCGAAGGGAATCGACCAATGACACTGATTCCGCCTGAGCCAGCGCATCGGCAATGAATTGATCGGTATAAGCAGCTCTCGGATTTTTAGAGTTCCCGATGATCTGGGTCATCGCCGGGGCAAGAATTTGTCCGAAATGGGCGAAGCTTGTTTCCCTGACCTGGTCTGTTGTCCAGGGCAGGTCGACTTCCACAATATTCGCGCCCAGATCCCGCAGCCGCTGGATCGTCGAGGCGAACGCTGCGGCAACCATTTGGCTTACGGGGTAATTGCCCAGCTCCAGGGAGACCCCGATCTTCAAGTCGGCGAGAGACGCTTCTTCAAATTCTTGGCTGGGATTTGTCGATCCCCAAGAGTTCGAATCAGCCGGGTGCGTACCGCTGATGATTGATGACATAAGCAGAACATCCGCGACGGTTCGTCCCATCGGCCCATCGCCGCGGTAACGATCAGCGGCCAATTCCCCAGCCCCGGGGATCCTTCCGTATGGGGCCTTGTACCCAACGGTTCCGGTGAAGGCAGCCGGAATTCGAGTTGATCCTGCAATGTCCGAGGCGGTAGCCAACGTGGTAAATCCGGCTGCCAACGCTGCACCCGATCCCCCGGAGGATCCGCCCGGTGACATTTGGGGGTTCCAAGGGTTGCGGGTAACTCCCCAGATAGGAGAGTGCGTTACAGTGGCGCAGCTGAACTCAGGACTCGTCGCTCGGCCGTGGATAATGGCTCCGGCAGTTCGGAGCCGTTCGATGATCGGATGGTCGACCTCGGCAACAGACTGTTTCTGCGAGAGCAGTCCCATCGAAAGGCTGTGCCCGGCTAGCCCGTGTTTTTCCTTCGCGACGACACTGATGCCTAACAATGCCGGCAACTGTTGCACTTCATTTGCGCGACGGGCTTTGGCGTACGCCTCCGTGTTTCTGGCAGCTTCAGCATATGCGTCGGTTTCCATCGTCTCGGTCAGCGCGTTGATTCTTTCGACCCCACGGTCCCTGTCGGCATTGATCAATTCAAACTGGGCTTCAAGGACCTCTGCAGGAGAGATTTCTCCACTGCGGAAAGCTGATAACTGCTCTGTTGCGCTGAGGAAAGCTAGATCATCCATCATGCGGAAATCCCATGGATTGCTTTGCTCTCGTTGCCAGCCAACGCTGCATTCTCATCTAGGGCGCCAAAGATCATTTCCCAGCCAATCTCAGTGAGGACTTCCAACCCGTGGATCATGTCCTCGTCAGTAGAGAATTCTCGTTCGCAATGGCTGACGCCGTCGATTGAGGGAATGAAGAGCATGACCGTCGGCACCATTCGGTTCATCGCTACCGAGTCATGCCCAGCCATCGTGCGTATACGACGAACGCTCTTGCCCAGATTGGCGGTTATTTTCTCGATTAATTCAAGGCCAGACTCCGGATAGTACTGAATCTCGCGCACGTCGAAATCATTGACGTTGATCCGAATGTCGTGTTCACGGGCAATCTCCGCAATTTGCCCAATTAGAATTTGTCGCGCTCGCAATACGTCCGTTTTCATCTCGGCGCGAAGGTCAGCAACCAAGTGCACCCGACGAGCTACGACAATCGGAGAATTCGGTTCCAACGTCATTTGCCCGACCGACGACACGATGCTGCCCTCAGCAAAGTGTCCCACGACGTCGTGGACTTTCAGTATCACCTTGCTCGCAGCGACAAGTGCGTCATGACGATCGGCCATGGCCGTTGCACCGGTATGGGATTGTTCCCCAAGCACTTCGACGTCCAGCTTCTGCGTGTGCCAGGAAAAATCGACAGCTCCGATGTTGATCGACTCTCGTTCCAGGATGCGTCCCTGTTCGATGTGGATCTCCGCGTAGCCTGCCACTTCAGGACGTTGATCGTGGCCGAGGTATCCAATAGATTCCAGGGCTTCTGCGACGCTGATCCCCGCCAAATCCCGGGTTTGCAGCATCTGTTGTTCGTCCATGGAGCCCTCGAACACAGAAGAGCCCATGATGGACGGGGCGAACCGGCCGCCTTCTTCATTGAACCAATTGGCTACCCCTATGTTGAAGGCCGGCTGCTGTAATTCCGCTTTCAACCTTGACTCAATGGCTTTGGCAGCATGCAGGCCTGCGAGGACACCGTAGGCACCATCGAAGCGTCCACCCAGTGGTTGCGAATCCATATGCGATCCCAGCAGTATGTAGGGGGCCCCTGGCGTAAGTTCGATCAATGCAAACATGTTGCCGATAGTGTCGACGCGAAGTTCCCAGCCGTGGTTCCTGGTGAATCGCGCGAACCAATCTCGACTGAGTTTGTCCTCGGGTGTGGCTGCTTGCCGGTCGACACCGTTTTTATCCGTTGCGCCGAATTCGGCAACGTGGTGGAAGTCAACGAGAAATTCGTTGTGCATGGTGAATTCCTTTCTGTGAAGTTAGAGTACGGCGCTTTTACTGGCCGGTGGCTGGCGAAGACTTGGCATATAGCGGATGGGTTTCCGGCACTGGGGTGAAGACCAGCAGACACAGCACGATAAGTGCGGCTGTGGCCATGTACACGCCTGGGATCATCGCAATACCGGTGCCCGAGACCAGCCACGTCCCGACGAATGGAGCAGTGCCGCCAAAGATTGCGTAGGCAACGTTGTAGCTGATGGCTGAGGAAGTGTACCGAGTTCTGGTGGTGAATATTTCCACGAAGAAGGTGTAGCAACCGCCGCCATAAATACACATGGGAACCACGAAGAGCAGTTGCCCTATGATTGCCAAGGCGAGTGAACCGCTGGTTACCAGCATGAAGCATGGAATGCTGAGTATCATCAGCGCTGCGGAACCTGCGATGAGCATCGGCTTGCGTCCGAAGCGGTCGCTGAACCGTCCGCCAATAGGAAGCAGGATCGCGTAGCTGGCCATGGCTACGGCATTTGCCACTAGCGACATTTCCAGGCTCAGGTTTCCGGTTACCTGGACATAGGAAACGAAGTATCCGGAGAGGAAGTAGAACCCCATGGCTGTCAGCGCCATGACGAAGATGACCTGAAGCATCCGGAGCTTGTTCTCTGCGAACGTCTGGCGCAAAGGGCTGTACTCCTTGTGCTCGTTTTTCTTGAGCACCTGCTGGAATGCTTCCGACTCTTCGGTCTTGGAGCGAATCCAAAGGCCGAAGAGTGCGAGCGGGAGGGCGAGCAGGAATGGTATACGCCAGCCATAGGATGCAAAATCTTCGGAGTCCATCGTCGTGGACAGCACCAGGATCAGGGTTCCACCTATCACCGACGGCAATGCTGTAGCTGCCAGAGTGATGTTCAGCCAGAAGCCTCGTCTATCAATTGGCGCATGTTCGAAGACGAAGGCAGGTGCACCGACAGATTCGCCGCCGGCCGAGAATCCCTGGACGAGTCGGCACAACACCAGAAGTGCTGGAGCCAGAGCTCCAATTTGCGCGAAGGTCGGCAACAGTCCGATAGCGAATGTTGCCAGTCCGATAGTCATCAAGGTGATGAACAAGACCTTACGGCGACCGAGTTTGTCTCCCAGCACGCCGAAGAACATTCCGCCAAGCGGCCGGACGAAGAAGGCGACACCGAACGTCGCGAACGTCGCGAGCAGGCCTGCCAGCGGGCTGTCTGATGGGAAGAAGAGTGCGGACAGCGTGACTGCCGATAACCCGTAGAGCGTGAAGTCGTAGAATTCGATGAACTGTCCGATGCTGCCACCGGCCAGCACGCGACGCTTCTGTTTCATGTCGGATTTCGTCGTCGACGGCACCGCGCCGGCATCAATGCTATTCAGGGTCACGAGTCTGCCTTCTTTCGGGCTAAGCTCCGCCGAATTCTCAGGAAGCTGCTGTGGAAGGAGCGGACGAGCAGTCCGGCCTCTTAGTACTCAACGATCTGTGATCCACGTCATGTCGTCCAACGCAAAAGTTTTATTGGCGTGATCGCTAAAAGCGATCAGAAGTTACCCGTCGTTCAGGATCTCGCCCGCAAGGTCTGCGAACGCCCGTGCTTTCCGCGTCATCTGCATCTCCTTCGGATAGGCGACCACAATTGAAATGGGAATGACCGGATCACTGATTTGCAGGGGCACTACGGCTTTGCCGGTGTAGGTCAGGTCATGCGACAAACGCCGGTTCAGAACCGAATATCCCAACCCCATGGCCACGTAGGAACGGACGGTCTCGTATCCTGAAACCCAATGGGCCACATTGGGTTGGAGTCCCAACGAGGAGAAGAGCTTGAGAAAGTACTCTCTTGAATGTTCTTGATCGAGCAGAACTAGCGGCTCGTCAACGAGGTCCTCTAGCGATACAGTTCCGTTGCCTTGCGCCAGCGGATGTTCTTGGGCCACGATGACGTGCGCACCTAACCGGTCTACCTGCTCCATCGAGAATTCTGCTCCGACGCCGAGGTCATACATGAGCGCTATTTCGCATTCGCCCTTGCGCAAGGCATCTAGAACTTGTTGTTGCTCGCCTTCGATAAATTGCAATTCGATACCGGGGAATGCGGATTTGAATGCTGCGAACAACCTCGGTGCAACGAAGGGTGCCAACGGCGCGAAAATTCCGACGCGCAGTCTTCCGCTAAGTTCATGGCTCGCTCCGCTCAATGACGAGTGCAAGATCTCCGCATTTTCCAAAAGGTTCCGGGCACCTGCCACAAGTCGCTTCCCGTCCTCGGACAGGTTCAACGCACGGTTTGGTAACCGCAGGAACAGCTGCACGCCTAAATCGCGTTCCAAATGGTTGATCGCGGCAGACAATGTCGATTGCGAGACATTCAAGGACGCTGCTGCGGCACGCATGTTTTCGAACCGCGCAACTTCAATGAAATACCGCAACTGGATCAGAGTGAATGAACGCGCCATGCAAGTCATCCTAGCCCTGTATTGGCCTACTAATCGGTACTCCATTAGGGTGAAACCAAGTCGATGCACAGCCAGCTTCATTAGACTTGGCTAAGTGAGCGAAGAAAAACCACTGTTGCATCTGCCGGCCCGCCTGATCATTGTTTGGCTGGTGCTGATCGCCGGCATCACCGGATCCACGCTGCTGTCCACCGCCGACTATGTCACCGGCGGCAGCCTGCTCTCCCTGATCGCGTTATGGGTGATCAGGCTCGTGGCCATCGGCAGCTTCTGGTTGCTCGAAGCGCGCAAGGACACCAAGGTCTTCGCGATGCTGCTGGTCCTGCTGTCGCTGGTCCTGGACATCTTGCTGAAGCTGCCGGTACTGGACACCGTGGAATATGGCGATTGGTTCCTGGTCTCCGCGCTGGATCTGCAAGGAATGTACACCGGCTACTTCACCGTCTGGGGCCTGCTCCTGCCGGTGCTTTCGCTAGTTGGCTGGTTCGTCCTGCGTCCCCGCAAGCTCGCTGGCTGGATCGTCGGCCTGCTCTCCGCGGTGGGCCTGGGATTTGCGGCCCTGTCCGTGGCTGGTTCGGCCAGCGGATCCGTACTCGCCTTTACCCTGGTGACCTTGGCGCGCTACATTCTTCCGGCGATCCTCTCCGCCACCGCGGATCTTCTGGTCGCCAAGTACAAGGTACGCAAGAAGTAAAGAGCATCCGGCATAAAGCAGTGGCCAGCATCCAAATAAATGGATGCTGGCCACTGCTTTATGCGCTTGCCTGCTAGATCAGCGAATCACTGAGGTGATTCGGGGTGCCGAAGCGGTGAGCGGTGATGGATACGGCCTGCTCATGCAGGAACGGAAGCATCTCCACCCGTCCGGCAGCGGTCACCGGCGATGCGTAGATGGCCACATCCGGCTTGCCGTTGGCTGCCTCGGCGACAGCCTTCATCGAGCCGCCGATCAGGCGGATGCGGGCAGCGGACTCCGGACCGGTCTTCGCAGCCAGCTTCGCAGCACGGGCGGCGAATGCCGCAGCGTCTTCGCGCACCACGGTGACCGAGTTCTCGGCCAACAGGTTGCGCACGCCCAAGGGCAGCTGCACGTCAGCGGAGAAGATCACGCGGGAACCTGCGGTGACGCCGGCGGCAATGACGCGCAGCGCCTCGGCCAGTCCGTGGCCGCTGGTGGCTTCTTCGAAGCGCACGGTCACGTCAACCGCGCGGTAGCGGAAGATGTTGCGCTCGGCGACCAGCCCCGAGCGGTCCTTGGCCTGGTTGAACTCGTTGTTCCACCACAGCTTGTCGCTGGCCAGTGCCGAGCCCAGCCACTGCGCCTGCTCCGAATCCAGTTCTGAGGTGTTCAGCAGGCGCTGGTCGAATGCCGAGAGCGCTGCGCCCTGCGTGGCGGGGGCGTCCACCCAGGAGCCCATGCCGACCAGGTAGTTCGGGCCGCCGGCCTTGGTGCCTGCGCCGATGGCCGACTTCTTCCAGCCGCCAAACGGCTGGCGCTGCACGATGGCACCGGTGATGCCGCGGTTGGCGTAGATGTTGCCCGCCTGGATGTTCTCCAGCCAGTAGCCCATCTCCGCCGAATCCAGCGAATGCAGGCCCGAGGTCAGGCCGTAGTCCACCTCGTTGACGATCTCCACCGCTTCTTCCAGGGTCTTGGCGGTCATCACGCCGAGAATCGGGCCGAAGTATTCGGTCTTGTGGTACTCGCTGCCGCGGGCCACATCGTAGCGCACGCCCGGCGAGTAGAGCTTGCCCGAGTCATCGAGCTGCTTCGGCTCAATGGCCCAACGCTCGCCGGCGCCCAGGGTGGTCAGGCCCCGCTTGAGCTTTTCGCCCGGCTCGCCGATCAATGGACCCATCTGGGATTCGGGGTTCCACGGGTAGCCGACCTTCAGCGACTTCACCGCATCGATCAGCTGGTTGTTGAAACGGCGGGATTCAGCCACCGAGCCCACCAGCACCACCAGCGAAGCTGCCGAGCACTTCTGTCCGGCGTGGCCGAAGGCCGACTGCACGACGTCGCGCGCAGCCAGATCCAGGTCGGCGTTCGGGGTGACGATGATGGCATTCTTGCCGGAGGTCTCAGCCAGCAGCGGCAGGTCCTTGCGGAAGGAGCGGAACAGTTCCGCGGTCTCGTAGCCGCCGGTGAGGATCAGGCGGTCCACGCGCTCATCGGAGACCAGCTGCTGGCCCAGGGAGCGATCGCCCACGAAGACCAGCTGCAGCACGTCCTTGGGCACGCCGGCATCCCACAGGCACTGCACCATGACGGCGCCCACGCGGGCGGCCTGGCTGGCAGGCTTGATGATCACCGAGGAACCGGCGGCCAGCGCCGAGAGGGTGGAACCGGCCGGAATCGCCATCGGGAAGTTCCATGGCGGGGTGACCACGGTCAGCTTCGACGGGACGAACTTCGCGCCATCCACGGTATCCAGTTCACGGCCCAGTTCCGCGTAGTAGTGCGCGAAGTCGATGGCCTCGGAAATTTCCACATCGCCCTGGTCAATGGTCTTGCCGCATTCGGAGCCCAGGACCTCGAGCAAGGTGGCGCGGCGCTCCTCGAAGAGCAGGCCGGCACGGTGCAGGATCTGCGCGCGCTGGGCCGAGCCCAGCTGCTGCCAGCCGGCGGCGGCATCCACGCCCATGGCGATGGACTCGTCGAGTTCGCCGGCGCTGTTCAGGGTGTTGTTCTTGACCAGTTCCTTGCCCAGCGGCGATTCCTGCATCTTGGCCAGGATCTCGCGTCCCCAGGCACGGTTCTGGTTCAGGTCCGGGTCGGTATCCGGGGTGTTGAAGAATTCGGTGGAGCCATCGGCGAAACCGGCCACGCGGGTGCTCAGCGCCGGATCCTGGACCTGGCGGTTCTGCACGCGGTGCGGGGCAGGGACCACATAGGACATGGCTTCCAGGGAAGCGAGGAAGCGGTTCTTCTCGCGTTCGAACAAGGCCTCGTTCTTGGCCAGCTCGAAGACTGCGGACATGAAGTTTTCCTGGCTGGCGCCCTCTTCGAGGCGGCGGATCAGGTAGGCGATGGCCACGTCGAATTCCTGCGGGTGCACCACCGGGGTGTAGAGCAGCAGCGAGCCGACGTCCTTGCGCACCGCTTCGGCCTGGCCGGTAGCCATGCCCAGCAGCATTTCGAATTCGATGCCGTCGGTGGCATTGCGCGACTTGGCCAGCAGCCAAGCCAGTGCAACGTCAAAGAGGTTGTGCCCGGCGATGCCGATGCGGATGTTCTTCACGTGTTCGGGGCGCAGCGCGTATTCCAGCACGGACTTGTAGCTGGTGTCAGAGTCCTGCTTGGTGTGCCAGGTGGCCAGCGGCCAGCCGTGGATGTCGGCTTCCATGGTTTCCATTGGCAGGTTGGCGCCCTTGACCACGCGGACCTTTATGGGTGCGCCGCCTTCGGCCACGCGGGCCGCGGAGAATTCCTGGAGCTGGATCATTGCACCTAGGGCATCTGGCAGGTAGGCCTGCAGCACGATGCCGGCGGGCAGGTCCTTGAATTCCGGCTTGGAAAGGATCTTGGTGAAGACCGCGATGGTCAGCTCCAGGTCCTTGTACTCTTCCATGTCCAGGTTGATGAATTTCTTCTTCGGGCTGTTGGCAGCCAGCTCGTACAGCGGCTGCAGCTTTTCCACGATGTGCTCCACGGCTTCGTCGAACGCCCAGTGGTTGTGCGGGGCGACGGTGGAGGAGACCTTGATCGACACGTAGTCCACGTCGTTGCGTTCCAGCAGCTTGGTGGTGCCATCCAGGCGGCGGGCTGCTTCGCCTTCGCCGAGGATGGCCTCGCCGAGCAGGTTGACGTTCAGGTCTACGCCCTCGCGCTTGATCTTGGAGATCGCGCCGCCGAGCTTGGCATCCGAGGCGTCAATGATCAGGTGGCCTACCATCTCGCGCAAGACCTTGCGGGCGATGGGAACTACTACCTGCGGCACGACTGGGGCCATGGCGCCGCCTACTGCGACGGCCTTGCGCATGTACCAGGGCAGGAAGCTTGGCACCATGGGAGCCAGCTGCTTGAGGTTGGCTGCCGCGACCTTCAGGTCTTCGGGGCGGATCACGCCATCGACGAAGCCTACGGTGAAGTCCAGGCCCTTGGGGTCCTTGAGCACACCGGCCAGGCGGGCAGCGGCAGCATCTACAGGGTATTCGGAAGCTTCGGTGAGCCAGCGGCGCACCAGCTTGATGACGTCGTCAGCGAGTTCGGCCGGCGAGGTGAGCGGGTTGCCGTCGGCATCTAGTGCGGCTGGCACTACGTGCTGGGTGGAGGTGAAAGACACTGGTGGTCCCTTCGATGCAATTCGTACTTGTGGTTCGGCACCGAACGCTGATGTCGTTATGGCTAATCCGGCGGCCTGCTGCTGCCAGTGGGCCGATAAGAAAAGCTGTGTGCAAGATCGAGTATGAACCTATATTGTCTTAAGCAAAAGTGAACAAAACCGAAGATGTTCGTTCGGTTTTGCCGAAGTGTCTGGACTCCGTGAGTCCCCATTAACTGAATGGCGGGAAATCCGTGCTTGAACTGAGAAGATTGCGCTTGCTTCGCGAATTGCATATCCGCGGAACCATTGCCGAGGTGGCCGATGCGCTGAGCTACTCCCCCTCCTCGGTATCGCAGCAGCTGAGCCAGCTGGAATCGGAAACCGGAGTGGAGCTGCTGCGGCGCACGGGACGCACCCTCAAGCTCACCCCGCAGGCCCAGATCCTGGTGGCCCACACCGAAGAGCTGCTCGATTCCATGGAACGTGCCGAAGCGGATCTGTCCGCGGCCATGTCCACGGTGTCCGGAACCGTCCGGCTAGCGGTTTTCCAGACGGCCATGCTCCGGCTCATGCCGCCGGTACTGCGCGAACTGCGCACCAGGCACCCCAATCTGCGGGTGGAAATGAGCCAGCAGGAACCAGCCGACGCGCTGAATGAAACCAGCAGCCGAAGTTTCGATTTGGTGGTCGCGGAGCAGTACTCGGGGCATTCCGCGCCGCACTACGACAACCTCGATCGGCGTGTTCTGACTCACGATCCGATCCGCCTGGCCTTGCCGGCACGAGGCGCGGCCGGAAATGCAGAATTCGACCGGGTGCACACCTTGGAGCATGCCAACTCCCTGCCCTGGGTGGTGGAACCCGCGGGTGCCGCCAGCCGGCACTGGGCCCTGCAGGCTTGCCGGCTTGCAGGGTTCGAGCCGGACCTGCGCTACGAAACCGCTGATTTGCAGGCTCACGTGCAGTTAGTCGCTTCGGGCAACGCCGTGGCGATGCTCCCAGAGCTGGTCCTGCGCGACCAGCGCAGCAGCCTGCGCACGGTGGATCTTCCCGGCTCTCCGGAGCGCACCATCTTCACCGCCATGCGGCATTCCTCCACCCAGTCCCCGGCCATCCGCGCGGTGCGCAAATCGCTGCACGCGCAGCCCGGAATGAGTGATGCAAGCAACTCCGCGATTTTGGCTACCCCTGCAGACTTCGATACGGTCGACTAGATAACAGAATGATCACAGACCAAATGGCACCCGGCGACAAACCGGAGAATTAGTGCCATAGTGGTGACTCGCACCACAGAAATCCGCGCCTATGGCGGCTGAGAAAAGCCCCAGGCACAAACGGTAATGAGGAAAAATGTCCGACCAGACTTTCCAGATGATTGCGATCGCAATTTACATGGCCGCCATGCTTGGCATCGGCTATATTGCATATCGCCGCACCAACAACATTGACGATTACATGCTGGCCGACCGCGGCCTGAAGCCGTGGGTCGCAGCCCTTTCCGCAGGCGCATCCGACATGTCCGGCTGGCTGCTCATGGGCCTGCCCGGCGCCATCTACCTCGGTGGCTTGCACGAAGCATGGATCGGCATCGGCCTGCTCATCGGCGCGTGGCTGAACTGGAAGTTCGTCGCCCCGCGGCTGCGTTCCTACACCGCGATCTCGCAGAACGCCATCACCATCCCGAGCTTCTTCGAAAAGCGCCTGAAGGACAACAGCCACCTGCTGCGCATCGGCGCATCGGTGATCATCCTGGTGTTCTTCACCTTCTACGTATCCTCGGGAATGGTGGCTGCAGGCAAGTTCTTCGAGGCTTCCTTCGGCTGGCAGTACCTTGCGGGCATGTTCTTCGTGGCAGGAATCACCTTGCTCTACACCCTGTTCGGCGGCTTCCTCGGAGCATCCTTGACCGATATGGTCCAGGGCGTGCTGATGTTCGCCGCACTGATTGCCGTGCCAATTGTGGCAGTCATCCAGATCGGCAGCATCGGGGACATCACCTCGAAGGTCACCGAAGTCAATCCCGAAGCGTTCAACCTGTTCTCCTCCTTCAGCGACAACAGCGCGATCCTCGCCGCCGTGGCCATCTTCTCCACCGCAGCGTGGGGCCTGGGCTACTTCGGCCAGCCGCACATCATCGTGCGCTTCATGGCGCTGCGCACCCCGGGCGAGGCGAAGACCGCACGGCGCATCGGCATCGGCTGGATGTTCTTGACCACCCTGGGCGCCATCGCCACCGCGTTCATCGGCGTCGCGTACTTCGCCGATCAGCCGCTGGACAAGGCCAGCAGCGAAACTGTCTTCCTGCTGCTGAGCCAGATCTTCTTCCACCCGCTGATCGCCGGCCTGGTGCTCGCCGCGGTGCTGGCGGCCATCATGTCCACCATGTCATCGCAGCTGATCGTCTGCTCCTCGGCATTGGTGGAGGACCTGTACAACATCACCGGCCGCAAGGCTTCGCCCAAGGCCCTGGTCATGCTGGGCCGCTCGGGCGTGCTGCTGGTGGCCGTCATCGCCGCCCTGCTGGCGCTGAACCCGAACTCCTCCATCCTTGAGCTGGTTTCCTTCGCGTGGGCGGGCTTCGGCGCCGCCTTCGGCCCGGTTGTCCTGCTGGCCCTGTACTGGCGCAAGCTGACCGCCGTGGGCGGTTTCGCCGGCATGGTCACCGGCGCCGTCGTGGTGTTCATCTGGGGCAACGTGGACGTGCTGGCCTCGGCCATGTACGAGATCGTCCCGGGCTTCCTCGCCGCACTGGTTGTCGCATGGCTGGTTTCCCGGGCAACCTACCGCCCGAACCCGACCATCGATGCCGAGTTCACCGAAATGGAACAGGAAGTCGGCGCGAAGGTTACCGCCTAGCCAACGCCCCGATGCAAAGCTCCTTTGGTCCGCATGGACCAAGGGAGCTTTTCCCGTTCCCGGACCCTGGTGTAACAGTTCAGGCAGGCTTCGATGTCTATCCTGCCGAAGTGCACCGGGCACAGTAGCCTAGAGCTATGCCCGAGAAACCGAGCTGGAAGGAACTATTCCAAGATGAGCACCACGAGTAAATTCACGCACTGGCAGCGCACCGAGTCACAGTTCCTGGCCGCTGACCCGCAGGCCGTCTACTCGATCGTGGGCAACCTGTCGCAGACCGGCCAGTGGATGAAGAGCTTCGACGGCTTCGTCGTGCATGACGACCAGCGCGGCGTGGGCACCAAGGTGGACCTGCTGCCGCCGGGCAAGTTCTTCGGCCCGCTGCACCGCAGCACCGCGCCTTCGGGCTCCATCACCCGGCGCAACCAGGACACCCTCATGGTGGAATTCACCCAACCGCAGCCGGCCGGTGAAATGGTCTTGCGCTGGCAGGTAGAGCCCCATGAGCACGGATCCGTGCTGCACTTCACCGCTGAGCTCAACGGCCCGGGCACCACCGCTTTCAAATTCACCGTGGCCAACGCCCTGTGCAAGGACTTCGCCATCGCGGCGGCCCGCCTGTACCGGATCATCGCCCCGGGTGCGCACCGCAAGCGCGATGCCCATGTGGTGATCTCCGGTGGTCGCGGATTCCTTGGCCGCAACCTCGTCGCCGATCTGGTCTGCCGCGGAATTTCAGTATCGGTGCTGACCCGCAACCCAGAAAACGATTTCCCTGCCGAGCAGTACAGCTGGGATGGCGTGCACCAGGGGCCCTGGGCCCGCGCGCTGTCCAGCAAGAATCCGGTGCACCTGGTCAATCTGGCCGGCGAGCGCGTCGACAAGCGCAACACCCCGGATGACATCGCAGCGCTCACCGACTCGCGTGTGGCCTCCACCAAGACCTTGGCCGAAGCCGCAGCCTCGGCGCCCCAGCTGGCCACCTGGATCCAGGCCAGCACCACCGCCATCTTCGGTGACGCCGGCGAGGAAGAGCTGACCGAGTCCAGCCCCGTTCCCAGCGACCAGCGCGCCCTGCCGGAAATGACCGGGGTCGCTTCGGCTTGGGAGCAGGCCTTCTCCGAAGCCGCGGTCAACGCCGAACAGCGCTATCTCTTGCGCACTTCGCTGGTGATGCACCCCGACGCTCCCCTGCTTGGCCCGCTGAACCTGCTGGTGAATACCGGCATGGGTGGTCCCCTGGGGGACGGCAAGCAGTGGTTCAGCTGGATCGGGCTAGAAGACTGGCTGCGCTTGATCCGGTGCCTGCTCGGCTTCGAAGAGCCCTCCATCCCTGCCGGCCTGGTGCATGCCGCCAGCCCGAAGCCGCTGCGCAATGCCGAGGTCATGGCCGCCTTGCGATCCATCGCTGGGCTGCCTGGCCTGCCCACTGGGTCGGTGCTGCCCAAGATCGGCGCCGCGGTCATGGGAACCAATGCCCGGGTCGCGTTGACCGGCCGCAAGGTCACCAGCGAAGTCCTGCAGCAGGCCGGATTCGAATTCCAGCAGCTGGATTTCGCCTCGACAGTGGCTGGCTAGCGGCCGCCAGCTGCCGCAATAAGGAGTAACCTTTACCTCGCTTTGGGCTCGAACCTGCCGTTGCATGCCACGTCACAAGCCGCAGCGGCGGGGGCGGGCTCAATGTTCACCACGCGTTAAGCAGAACGTGTGCCGGTGCTTACGATGAGCGCTGAGCATGAAACTGTCACGCATTGTGCCGTGCAACCGCCCTTCTTCGGACAGTTTCAAAGGACATCTCCACATCATGGCCAACATTCTTGAAGCCCACGCCCCGGCTTCTCGCCACCGCATGCCCAAACCCAGCGATCTGGACAAGCTGCGCCACAAAGCGCGCGTTGTTACCGATCAGCTCAGCGCCAACGTCGCCGTCGACGCGGCCTACAACGAGTCCGAACCCGCGAATCTCCCGGCCAAGGTCCTGCGCATGGACCGCAAGCTGAAGAACATGAGCGAAGTTCGCCATTTCTTCCGCACCAATACCACTCCGATCTTCTTCCTCGGCGCCACCCCGGTCAATCTGCTGGGCCTTGACCGATGGGTCCGCAAATTCAGCTACATCACCTACTACGACGGCTGGGACGGCCACCACCCGCGGGTCTTCACCCCCGCCGAGAAGCCCTATGTCGATTTCCAGAGCGCCGAAGAGATCAACAACTGGCTGCTGGAGAACTCCGAGGTCCGCGAATACATCGATTCCCAGTGCACCCCGGGCGGTCCCCGGCCGAAGATCGCGATGGTCTTCTTCGACGAGGAAACCGAATCAATCTGCGAGGAACTGGGCTACGACCTGATCCTGCCCTCGGCCGCCTTGCGCACCGAACTGGACTCGAAGATCGTTACCACCAAGCTGGGCAATGCCGCCGGCGCACCATCGGTGCCCAACGTGCTGGGCACCGCCGATAACTACGACGAGCTCATGGAACTGGCCGGGGAAGCCGGCCTGGGCAAGGACCTGGTGGTCCAGACCCCCTACGGGGATTCGGGCAAGACGACCTTCTTCATCGACTCGAAGGCGCAGTTCAAGGCGCATGCCAAGAACATCATCGGCGAACAGCTCAAGATCATGAAGCGCATCAACAACCAGCCGGTAGCCGTTGAGGCAGTGCTGACCGAATGCGGCACGGTGGTGGGGCCGATCCTGACCGAACTGGCCGGCTACAAGGAACTGACTCCGTACAAGGGCGGCTGGTGCGGCAATGAGATGCACCCGGATGTGGTCACCGACTCGCAGCGTTCGCGCGCCATCGATCTGGTCCGCAAGGTGGGCAACGGTCTGAAGGACACCGGCTACCGCGGCTTCTTCGAGGTGGACGTGCTGGTGGACACCGACACCGACGAGGTGTACCTGGGCGAACTGAACCCGCGCATCTCCGGGGCCAGCGCCATCACCAACGTCACCGCCGGAGCCTATGCCGACGTGCCGCTGTTCCTCTTCCACCTGCTTGAATTCCTTGATGTGGAATTCGAGCTGGACGTTGACGAGATCAATGCTCGCTGGGAAGAGATGAGCGGGGCTGATGTCTGGAGCCACATGATCATCAAGGAAACCGATGACATCCTGCAGTACATCACCCATGCCCCACGCACCGGAAACTATTACCTCGACTCGCGCGGCAAGCTGCAATTTTCCCGTTCCGCATTGGACTGGCACCCGCTACAGACCCACAAGGAAGCATTCTTCCTGCGCATCTACGGCGTAGAGGATTACCGATGGAAGGGAGCCGATCTTGGGGTCCTGGTCACCAAGGCCAAGCTGCAGTACGAAGGCAAGAAGAAAACCAAGCTCAGCATCGATGCCAAGCACTTCATCTCCTGTATCCGATCCCAATACAAGGGAATTGACGTTCCGCCATCAGAGCATGGCAACTGAAGCGACTGATGCCGCCGGGCACATGGCGGCCAACTTGGCAGGTCCTCCCAGCAAGGCGCTGAACATCGCCACCTGGCAGTACCCGCAGAATATCAAGCGCTCATTCCAGAACATCGCCAGGATCCATCCCACCGTGAAGGTTTCGCGCGGCGATGGCCCGATCGTCAGACTGCACCTGGCCGAGGAGAAGCTGGGCAAACTGGAAGTGGCCAAGGCGAGCATTACCGACCCGGCGCTGACCGTGCGCGGGGTAATGCACGCGACCAATACCGACGCCGTGCTGGTCATGCACAATGGACGGATCCTTTGGGAGAAGTACTACAACACCATGACGTCGCTGACCGATCATCTGCTGATGTCGGTCAGCAAGACCCTGGTGGGTTCCCTGGCCGGGGCGCTGGTGGACGCCGGAATGCTTGATGCCGAGCAGGCGGTAGCCACCTACGTGCCGGCGTTGGAACGCAGCGGCTATGCCGGCGCCCGGGTGCGCGACCTGCTGGATATGCGCTCCGGGATCAAATTCTCCGAAGAGTATCTGGATCCCAATGCCGAGGTGCGCCAGCTGGAGGAGGCCATCGGCTGGGCCCCGTCGCGTGGCGGCATCGGGCCTATCGGGATGTACGAGTTCTTGCTGACCCTGCAGGCCAAGGGACCGCACGGCGGGGTCTTCGAATACCGTTCCTGCGAGACCGACGCCCTGGGCTGGGTGCTGGAAGCCGCCGGCGGCGCCCCGCTGCAGGAGCTGCTTTCGGATTATGTCTGGTCCAAGCTCGGTGCCCAGCAGGATCTGGTGATGGGCGTTGACCAATTCGGCACCGGAATGTTCGACGGCGGATTCAACGCCTGCCTGCGCGATTTGGCGCGTTTCGGCCATCTCTATGTCAATGGCGGGCGTGCGCTGACCGGCAAGCAGGTTCTCTCCGAGGCATGGATCGCCGACACCTTCGCCACCGATCCCGCACTGGTCCAGGCGTTCGCCCAGTCCCCGGGCGACAACATGATGCCCGGCGGGCACTACCGGAACCAGATCTGGTTCCCGAACCCTGCCACCGGGGCCGCGGTGGCCCTGGGCATCCATGGCCAGATGATCTATATGGATCCGGCGACCAAGCTGGTCGCGGTCAAGCTTTCCAGCTGGCCGCTGCCGCAGGATGCTTCCAAGCTGTTCCCGACCATTCGTGCGTTCGAGGCGATCTCGGCGCATCTGGCCGGACGGAAAATACAGCCTTAGGGCTGCTCGGGACTCAGGCCCTGATTTGCGCATTCGGTGCGCGGATCAGGGCCTTTCGGTTCATGACGGCACCTGTTCTTGCGTGCAGCGTTCTTCGCCGCGGAAGCCGGAACTCACCCGGGGATGCCGGGTGGGTCCGCAAGCTGCGTTCAAGGCAATCCGCTCAACCCGCTCAGGGCTGCTGCTCCGCGACCTGTTCCAGGGCTTCGCAGGTGAACACCTGGTAGCCCAGGTCCTGGTGGTAGCCGTGGATCTCTCTGGTATCGAGCCGGTCCATGTAATCCAGAATGCACAGGGTAATGACCTGGCCGGGGACCAGCACCGGGAATCCCGGCGGGTACGGGGTGACGAATACCGCCGACACGACGCGTTCTCCGTTCACCAGCTGGGTGCGGATCTGCGCGGAGGACAGGAAATGCGTCGCCGGGTCCTGGTAGGTCAGGTAGTAGGCCGAGCGCATGTCCCCGCTTCCACCGCCTCCTGCGAATTCAGGAGCGAAGGCGCTGAAGTCCGGCAAGGGAATCTGTTCGGCCGCAGGCTTCTTGCCCAGTGCCAGCACTCTCCCATCCAGCCGGCGTTTGCGGTCCAGTTCCTCGGCGATCTTCACCAGCACCTCGATCAGGTGCGCCACGGCCGAACGGGTGGTGCCGATATTGGTCATCAGCAGCACCGAGGTGCGGCTGGTCTTGTTGACCTGGATCGAATGCCCATCCATCAGGTATTCGTGCTTGAAGGTGTCCCCGTCCACGCCGGTGCGGCTGATGTCCAGGGTCAGGCGCGAGGGGTCGACCACGAACTCGTCTTCCGCCCAGGCTTCGTCCCAGGCTGCCAGCCCGTCGCGCACCGGGTTCTGCGTGGTGGACTGGCGGTACTTCTGCGGGATCAGGTCCGTCGAATGCAGGATCTTGAAATACTTGCCCAGCAGCTCGTTGCGCGCCATGGCCCGCGAAATCGACTGCGCCAAATCGACCTGGCGCCGCACCAGCGCGTAGCCTTCCAGCTCCGCCTGACGGCGGCCGATATCCAGCGAAGCGAGGATCTGGTAGTTCGGCGAGGTGGAGGTGTGGGTCATGTAGGCCTCGCGGAAGGCGTTGAGGTTGCGCACCGCGAAATCCTGGTCGTAGATGTGGATCATCGAGCCCTGGCGCAAGGAGGTCAGGGTCTTATGCGTGGACTGCGTGGAGTACACCCGCAAGCGGACCTGCTCCGGATCCGGAATCAACCGGGTCTCCAGCCAGGCCTGGTCATTCTCCGGGTGCTCCACGGTGCCCGGTGATGGAAGGGCCGCACGCTGCGCGGCGTAGCGCTGGTGGTAATCCGCGGTCTCCAGCTGCTTTTCGAGCACGGCCGCCACGGTCATGGCGGTGCGCTGGCGGTACACCGGGTGGAATCCTGCGAAGGCGAACCAGGCCTCGTCCCAGAGGAACACCAAATCCGGCTTGATGGCCAGGCATTCTTCCATCACCCGGCGCGGGTCGTAGATGATCCCGTCGAAGGTGCAGTTGGTCAAGGTCAGCATCTTGACCTTGTGCAGCAGGCCCTCGCGGCGCAGCTGCAGCAGCCGTCCCTTGATCTCCTCCAGCGGCACCGCCCCGTACATCGAATGCTCGTTGAGCGGGTAGGCCTCCAGGTAGCTGACGTTCGCCCCGGCGAGCACCAGCGAGTAGTGGTGGGACTTGTGGCAGTTACGGTCCACCAGCACGATGTCCCCCGGAGCGAGAATCGACTGGTGCACGATCTTGTTGGCGGTCGACGTGCCATTGGTGACGAAGTAGGTGCGGTGGCTGCCAAAAGCCCGGGCCGCCAGCTCGTGGGCCTTCTTGATGGAACTTTGCGGGTCCAGGAGGGAATCAAGCCCGCCGGAGGTGGCCGAGGTTTCGGCCAGCAGCAGGTTCTTGCCATAGAAGTCCACCAGGTCCCTGGCCCATGGGGAGTTCTGCACCGAACCTGCACGGGAAATCGGCATGGCGTGGAAAACCCCGCCAGGCCGCTTGGCGTACTTCTGCAGCGCGTTGAAGAACGGGGTCTGGTAGCGTTCGAGCACTTCCGAGACAATCGACAGGTGCAGATCCATCCGGTCATTGCGCGAGAAGATCCGGCGGAAACGCCCGGTGATCTCGTGGGCAATCGATTCCAGGGCGACCCCGGCGATCAGGTACACCGGGACTTCGGGGCGCAGTTCATCGAGGATGTTTTCCAGATCCAGCAGGCCCTGGATCTGCCTGGTGGATTGGAAGTAGCCTTCCATCCGCCGGGCTATGAAATTCTTGAGCGTCGAGGAGAGCCGGCGACGCGTGCGCACATCAAAGCGGGCGGTCAGCACGACGGACTGGATGCCGGGGTTGATCAGGATCGCGGCCAGGGCGTCTTCCACGCTGGGCACCACCACGAAGTTGTAGTGGAACGGATCGGTGCGCTGGCGCTGTTCGGCGATTTCTTCCTTGAAAAGCTCGATCTCCTCCGCCGGGCCATTATCCACCAGCAGGATTTCCACCATCGGGGCCTGCACCCTGGCGTTGCCAGGTGCACCGTTGCCCAGCTGGGATGGATCCTGTTCCGCCTCGTCATGGCCTTCAAGGTCAATGTACTGGGTCAGCGTCCTGAAGGTCTGGTTCGCTTGGTAGACCAGCTTCATGGCATCTTCGTACTGCCCGCCGGACATGAGCCGGGAAACCTCGTTGAAGTATTCGATGCCGGGATTCGCCCAGTACGGTTCTATGGCTGCCAGCAGCCCCAGCAACCGGCCGGCCTCCAGTTCGTGCTCCGTGCGGCGGTCTTCCTCCTGGTATTCAGAAGAGATCTCGCTGAGCACATAGCCCAAGTGCTCCCACGCGTCCTTGCGTTTGCGCCACGCGCTTTCAGGCGTAGCCGTTCCCTGGTTCGTCCCGTAGGTCAACCTCTTGCTCACGGTTGCCGGTATTCCTTTCACCCCTGCAGCGTTAACTGGTTGTTAACAGCGCGAGCGAAGCCATGCCGCCCGGTATCGTGAGACTATGCCACTTCCGAAGCGGTTCCGAACCGTTGAGGCGATATTACGCATTATTATCGCCTTTCGGGGAAGTGTTCACTTGCCGTTCACCTTCCTGGGCCCAGCGGCGAACAGCGGCCAAAGACGAGTTGGACTCCAGTTGAATTCTGGTGCTGCACGACGCGGTTTCCTGGTCTGGTTCAGCTACTGATCAGCCGCCCACCGCGTTTGCGGGCGCTAACCACCAGAGAGGCCTTAACTTGCAGCATCGAGTTCCCCCAGGCGCTGTGGGAAATGAAGTCATAGAGCTCGGCCTGGTTGGCCACCGTCACGTCGACCACCAACTGGCAATCCCCGGCCACGGCCGCTGCATAGCGAACTTCCGGTCGGGTGGCGAGTCGCTGGCCCAATTTTTCGACTTGGGATGGCGTCGTCGAAACCCAGAGCAATGCCTCGACCGGCAACCCCACGGCCAGGGGCTCAACCAGGGCGCGAATGGCGATCTGCCCGGTGGATAGGAGCCAATCGATCCGCCGCGCAACAGAGGTCTCGCTCATCGCCACCCGGCGGGCAATCGACTCGAAGCTGGCTCTGCCGTCATCGTGCAAAGCATCGATGATCTGCTCGTCCTTGGAGTTGAGGTTCGGCTGGATGCGCCAGCTCGTGACATCCGGGTCCTTTTGCAAGGCAAGCTCTTCTGCGGGCTTCAAGGATCCCAGGCGCCACCCGCGGATCGTCTTGAAGTACTTCAACACCGGATACACGACAATCGACGAGACCCCCGGCGTAGCAGGCAGTTCCAGGGAGAGCACTTCGGTCACATCTCCGTTGTAGTGCATTTCCACGACGAGATCCTCCCGGCCAGTGACCTGGTAGGAAAAGCTGGTATCCGGCCGGGAAGACAAGGATTCACTGGCAATCCGCCCGGTGCCCGGGGCGCAAGTGCACGCGATCAGCAGCGAATGCTCGCGGTGGCGGATCGCCGCAACCGTAACCAGCCCATTCTCCAGCAACCACGCGCCATGGCGGGCGACCGAGCGTTCAGGCAGGTCAAGCACGGCAGCTATCTTCCGCCAGGTGGCTCGCCCGTCCACTTGGAGGGCGGCAATGATGCGGCGTTGCACCGTGCTCAGCTCGATCATCCGTTCCTCTGTTCTAGTCATCCAGCGGCGTCCCGCACCTCCTGGTTGGCCGTTTTCGGCCGGCCAATCGATGCATACTTCAGCGCGCGCCGGCCAGGCAGCTGCGCGGCATCTGTCGCCGCAAGCTGCGCAAGCGCCGTGGACACTGCCGCTCCGACTTCCAGCGAGAAGCGCTTCGGAGCGGTGGTCACATCATACTCCTCGGGGACGATCACCTGTACTATCCCCGCACGTCGCAGCGAGTATGCATCGGTTTTCTGGGCATAAGCCAACGGTGCGGCGTGCTCCGTGTCCCGGTACATGATCGCGCTGGCTCCCTCCGGCGGCAACGGGGAGAGCCAGGAGTTTGCTGCGGCTATGGAGATATCAGCCGGCAGCAAGGCAAGTGCGCCGCCTCCGGTGCCCTGGCCCAGCAGCAGCGAAACGCTCGGAACGCCAATGCCCACCAAGGTGCTCAGCGAGCGGGCAATCTGCCCGGCCATGCCGCCTTCCTCGGCCTCACGGCTCAGCGCCGCTCCTTCGGTGTCGATCACGGTGAGCATCGCTATGCCCAGATTCTGTGCCAGCAGCGCCCCCCTCCGGGCTTCGCGCAGGAAGGCAGGCCCCAGCGGATCGAGGTTTTCGGAGTGGTCTATCCGCGACCGGTCCTGGCCGATGACCACCGCCGGCTGGCCCCCGATGCGCGCGAGCGCCAGGTACATCCGCGGATCGCTTTCCCCTTCGGTGCTCCCGGAAAGCTGCAACGCATCGCTGGCGGCGTACTTGATGACGTGGCGCACCGAGGGGCGTCGGGATTTGCGCGTGGCGAGTATGGCATCCCACACCTGGGATTCGGTGAGTCTCCGGTCATCTGCCAAGGGGTAGCCGGCAATCGAGTCGATCGGATCTCCCGGGGCGATGATTGCAAGCACCCGGTTGACCAGCCCGCCCAGCTCATGGACCGGGACCACGGCGTCGATCAGCCCGTGCTTGTGGAGATTCTCGGAGACTTGCACTCCCTGCGGGAAGGGTTTGCCGTAGATGGTCTCGTACACGCGCGGACCAAGGAATCCCAGCAGGGCACCGGGCTGTGCGATGGTGATGTGCCCGGTGGATCCCCACGACGCCATAACCCCTCCGGTGGTGGGATGCCGCAGGTACACCAGGTATGGCAACCCGGCAGCAGAATGCGCCCTAACCGCGGCCGTGATGTGCACCATCGACACGAACGCAGGGGTTCCCTCCTGCATCCGGGTTCCGCCCGAGGCCGGGGAAGCCAGTACCGGCAGTCCCAATGCGGCGGCTTTTTCGAATGCCGAAGCAATCCTGCGGGAGGTGCCCTGGCCAATTGATCCGGCCAGGAATCCGAATTCGGAGAGGACGACGGCCACTTTGCGGCCATTGATTGTGCCGGATCCGGTCAGTACCGCTTCGTCGGCCCCGGAACGGCGCGCGACTTCTTCCAGCTGGGCCCGGTAGGCGTCATCGGCAAAAGAATAATCCGCCGGCTCATCCCAGCTCTCGAAGCTGCCCACATCGAGCACCTGGTCGATCATGTGCTGTGCACTGATGTGCTCGATTTTCTCCTGCACCATACTCAACGCACCGCCTGCTGCGCGCGGGTCTTGAGCCATTCCCGGATCCGCTGCTCGTCATGGTTCAGCAGTGGCGGAGCGGAGTGCCCGGTCCGGGTGACTTCCTTGCCGCCCTCGAAGAACCGCAGCGGCGCGCCTGGGAGAGTCAGCTCCCCTAGCAACGGGTGCTGGACATTCAATGCCAGGCCTTGCGAGCGCACCTGGTCCCATTCGTACACCTCATCCAGGGTTCTGACGATGCCGGCAGGGACGCCGGCTTCACCGAGCATTTCCAGCAGCTGGCTGGTACCGTGGCGCTTGAACTTTTCTTCGATGGCTTCGATGAGCTCGTCACGCCGTTCGACGCGATGCTCATTGGTTTCGAACCCCTCGGTTGGCAGCTGGAATGCCGCCACCAGTGAATCCCAGAGCTTCGGGCTGCCCACGCTAATTTGCACAAAGCCATCGGCGCTGCGGAACAGTCCATAGGGCGCGATGGATGGATGGTGGTTGCCCTGGGCGCGCGGAACCTGTCCTGCAACCGTGCTGCGGGTGCCCTGAAAGGCATGCACTCCGATGATCGATGCGAGCAGCGAGGTGCGCACATGCTGGCCTCTGCCCGTGCGCTCGCGTTCCAGCAGGGCCGCCAGCACGCCGTAGGATCCATACATCCCGGCCAGCAGGTCTCCGATGGGAACGCCGACTTTCTGCGGGTCCTCCGGTCCGGAACCGGTCAGCGACATCAGCTCGGCCTCGCCCTGCAGAATCTGGTCGTATCCGCTGCGCCAGGCTTCAGGGCCGTCATGGCCGAAGCCGGAAATCGAGAGGGTCACGAGCTTTCCGCTAATCATCTGCAGGGCTGCATCGTCGAAGCCGAGCCGGTCCAGCACTCCGGGGCGGAAATTCTCTACCAGGACATCGGCCTGCGTCAGCAGGCTGCGCAGGGTCTGGATTCCGTCGGGGCTCTTCAGATCCAGGGCAATGGATTCCTTGTTGCGGTTGCACGAGAGGAAATAGGTCGATTGGCGGTCCTCCTCCGGCCCGACGAAGGGCGGACCCCAGCCTCGGGTGTCATCGCCGCCCTGGATATTTTCCACCTTGATTACTCGGGCTCCCAGATCGCCAAGCATCATCGTGGCATGCGGTCCAGCCAAGGCCCGCGACAAGTCGATGACGGTGTACCCGGACAGCGGTCCGGTGCTGTGCTGTTCCTTGTTCATATTTGCCTCTCTAGAATTCCGGTATCAGGCGCTGGCGGTCTTGACTGCATTGACGGCCACCGACTGCGGATCAGTGGCCAGAACCGGCATCACGTCCGCGAAGCGGTTCTGCTCCTCGTAGCCGGCAGCCCAATTGAGCAGCTGGGCGTCCTTGTAGTGATTCGCCGCCAGCTGCCATCCCACCGGAAGCCCGGACTCGGTGAAGCCTCCTGGCATGGCGATGACCGGCAGGCTCGTGGCCGAGAGCAGGCAGGCAGATCGCATCCAGTCCAGATAGGTCTCGGCGCGGGTTCCAGCGATTTGCTCAGGCCAGCGCTGCGCTGCGTCGAAGGGCAAGACCTGGGTTGCCGGGGAGAGGAACAGATCGTAGCGCGAGAAGTAGCGCTGAACTGCTCGTTCCAGCCGGGTTCGGGCCGCCATCGTCGAAATCATGGCTTCTCCGTCGAGGTCCGTCCCCTTCTTGACATTCCAGAGGACCTCGGGCTTGATCAGCGAGCCGTGGCTCCGCACTAGTCCGCCAAGATTAGTGGCGAAATCGAAGGCCCTGGTGTTGCCGAAGACTTCGTCGGCATCGGTAAAGTCAATGCACGCCTCTTCGACAATTGCGCCAGCGGCCTCGAAAACCGAGAGTTGGCGATGCAATACCTCTACGACCTCGCGCTCGATCGGAACACCGATCCCGAAATCGAAGCTATAGCCGATGCGGACTCCGCGCAATTCTGGTTCGGGAGTGCCGAAATCGCTGGCTGAGAGCTTGTTCGGGGTCGGAAGCCTGTCGTCACCTGCGCTGGCTCGCATGAACAGCGCGATATCCTCCACTGTGCGTGCGATCGGTCCCGAACGGGCCAGCCAGGAGTAGGCATTGGATTCCGCCTCCAGCGGGATGACCCCGTAGGAGGGCCGGAAACCAATGACATTGCAGAAACTGGCCGGAATGCGCAGCGAACCGCCCATGTCTGAGCCGTCACCGAGCGGCTGGATCCTAGCGGCGACCGCGGCGGCTACGCCGCCTGAGGAGCCTCCTGCCGATCGATCCACCGCATAGGGATTCGTCGTGGTGCCGAACAATTCATTGAAGGTATGCGATCCGGCTCCGAATTCCGGGACATTGGTCTTCCCCGTCCTGATCGCGCCTGCTGCTGCCAGTCGGGCGATCTGCAAGTCGTCCTGCTCTGGGACGTTGTCCTTTAATGCCAGCGACCCCTGGGTGGACAGCAAGCCGGCGGTGTTGAACGTGTCCTTGTGCGTCATCGGCAGACCGTGGAGCACTCCAGTCGGCTCGTTTCCCGCCGTGGCTTCATCGGCCTTAGCAGCGAGGATTCGCGCGCGTTCGAAATCCGTGATGACCACGGCGTTGATTTGGGCGTTAACTTCATCGATTGCCTGGATATGGCTCTCCAAGGCCTCACGCGCCGACAACTCGCGGTTGCGGATCTTTGCCGTGAGCTCCGTGGCGCTCAATTGCTGGATCTCGTTCATGGCCGTGCCTTTCTAAAGGATGACTGCATTGCGATATGTGTCACAATCTTCCGTCTACGTTGACCGCAAATGGAATACTCCTCAAGAAAACTCGCCATTTTGGGGGATCTCGCCATAAATATGGCTAATTCCGACATTCCTTGCCGAAGGCCTCCAATAGGAGGAACCTTGAATTCAATGAGACCGGCATCACATCATGCTGGTGAATATCGAAGGAGTTCCGATGCATTTCCCCCTTGCAGCCGGCGATCCAGTTTCAACTGACATCTGGGCCGTCGCCAACAGCCCTTTCCTGTGGTTCTGCGCTCTGGGCGTCTTCGCCGTGATCTTCGTCCAGACCATTCTCTATGTCCGTGCTGCCAAGGCCGCAGCACCCCATGTCGATATGCCCGTCCGCGAAGTCAAGGAAGCCTTCCGTGCCGGTGCCGTCGCCTCGATCGGGCCATCCCTCTCGGTGGTGCTGGTCGCCATCGCATTACTGGCTCTGTTCGGAACGCCAGCCGTTCTTGTCCGCATCGGGCTGATCGGCTCGGCCTCCACGGAAACGGCCAGCGCCAACTTGGCAGCCCAATCCATGGGCTCGATGCTCGGCGGGGATACCTACACCCAACAAGTTTTCGCCGTGGCCTTCATGGCCATGAGCCTATCGGGAGGCATGTGGATGCTCTGCACCTTGCTGCTGACCCCGGTCTTGAAACGCGGCGGCAAGTCCTTGGCCAAGCGCAACCCAGCGGCCATGGCCCTGATCCCCACCGCAGCCCTGCTCGGAGCGTTCAGCATGCTGACCATCGCCGAAATTCCCAAGTCCAGCATCCACATGACGCTGGTGCTGATCTCGGCAGCCTCCATGGCTTTGTTCCTCTTCTTGGCCAAAGTGCTCCAAGCCAAATGGCTCAAGGAATGGGCCTTGGGATTCGCGATCCTGATCTCGATCACCGCCGGCTACCTGATGCACACCGCATAGCGAATTAGAAAGGACAGAACCCATGAGCTCACCAGCAATGACCACTGCGGACGCCTCGATGGCCCGCTTCGAGCAGCAGACCACACGCTACGGTTCACTGACCATGACAGCCGGCTTGATCCTCTCGCTGCTCGGCCCGATCTACCTCGTATTCTTCACGGACCTCGACATCAGCCCTTCGATGATCTGGGTCGCCTTCGCCGCCGTTGCGGCCACCTTCGGAATTTTCTGGTTTGTCGAACCACTGACTTATTTCCCGATCCTGGGTTCGGCAGCTATGTACCAGGCCTTCATGATCGGCAATATCTCCAACAAGCTGCTGCCTGCCGCCATCGTGGCCCAGTCCGCGATCAATGCCAAGCCCGGCACCAGGCGCGGCGATCTGGCCTCGGTGATGGCCATCGGCGGCGCGGCCACCGTCCACCTGACCAGCCTGCTGGTCTTCGTGGGGATCTTCGGGTCCTGGCTGGTCTCGATCATTCCAAACGACATGATCGAGGTAGCCCGAATCTACATCTTGCCCTCCCTGATGGGAGCGGTACTTGTCCAGGCCATCGTCGCCATGAAGCAGGTTCGCCCGACCATAGTTGCCATCGTGCTGTCGCTGACCATGTATTTCGTGGTCATCCCGCTGGTTCCATCCTTGGCCCTGTTCGGCACAGCCCTGGTTGTGCTCTTCTCCATCATCGTTTCGTGGATCGTGCGCGATCGCAAAGCAGTCCACATGCCCGTTGCTGACTAAAGGAGTCACTTTGAATACCCAACCCGCTGGCGCATTGCAAACCGTCCTGACTGGCGAGCAAGCCGAGCTCATGCACGAAATGTATCGCCACCTGCATGCCAATCCCGAACTGTCAATGCAGGAACGCGCGACCGCCGCTTATATCGGCAAGCAACTCGACACCATGGGAATCGAGAACTTCGTCTGCGGCGGTACCGGCGTCGTCGGCATCCAACGCAATGGCGAGGGGCCTGTGGTAGGCTTCCGCGCCGATACCGATGGCCTGCCCATCGCGGAAGATACCGGAGCCAGTTATGCTTCGGAAGCTCGCGGACAGCTGGCCGATGGCACTGACGTCCCGGTCATGCACGGATGCGGTCACGACACCCATGTCACCGCGGCGCTGACCGCCGCTGCCCGGCTCGCCGAGCAGACGGGGGCGTGGAACGGAACCATCGTGTGGATTTTCCAGCCCGGCGAGGAAACCAGCGCTGGTGCCAGGGCCATGCTCGAAGACGGATTGTGGGACAAGGCCCCGGTACCCTCGGTCATCCTCGGCCAGCATGTCTTTCCTTTCGCCGCGGGCTCGGTGGGCCTGACCAGCGGCCCCGCCATGGCAATGGCTGATTCGCTGAAGGTGACGCTGCACGGCAAGCAGTCCCACGGCTCACAGCCGCAGGACTCCATCGACCCGATCGTCCAGGGCGCGCACACGATCACGCGCCTGCAGAGCCTGGTTTCGCGGGAATTGCACCCTCAGACTCCTGCGGTGCTCACCTGCGGCTCTTTCCACGCCGGGTTGAAGGAGAACATCATCCCGGATCGCGCCGAATTCACCTTGAACATCAGGACCTTCGATGAGCAGACCCGCACCCAAATCCTGGATGGGGTCTCACGCATAGTGAGCGCCGAAGCCGCCGCGTCGAATGCTCCGGCACCTGAGATCGAAACGCTGAATTCCTTCCCCAAGCTGCACAATGATCCGGGCCACACCGAGCAGGTCAAGGAGGCTTTGAGCCGGGAACTCGGGGAAGGCAAAGTTGTCGACCTGCCCGCTGCCATGGGATCCGAGGATTTCGGGGCTCTGGGAGATGAGATTTCGGTGCCGTACGTCTACTGGTTCTTCGGCGGGTTCCTGCCCCGTGACGAGGCGCCACCGGTGAACCACTCGCCGTATTTCCTGCCTGATTACGAGCTTTCCCTGGCAACAGGGGTTCGCGCCGCGCTGGCGGGCCTGGGGCATTACCTGGCCAGGTAGCGGACTCCGGTTCCCAAGTCGATCGCGCCGCCGGCGGCATGCCAAGGCCCGGGTGGAGGAACACTCCTTCCGCCCGGGCCTTCGGAATGTTCTTGCCGGTTTGGCTAGAGCCGGGTACGCCCATCGAGGTAGGCGCCGAGCACCTGCAGCACACCGTGCTCGAGGTTGGAAGGCGCGGTGAAGTTCGCGGCTTCTGCCACCACCGGATGCGCATTGGCCATGGCGAAGGAGTAGGTGGCGGCCTTGATCATTTCCAGGTCATTGGGGTAGTCGCCGAAAACTGCCGTTTCATCCGCGCTGATTCCCAGCTTGTCCTGCAAGGCTGCCAGGGCCAGTCCCTTGTGCACGCCGTGGTTCATGGCATCCACCCAGTGGCTGCCGGAGATCACCACCTGCAGCGGCACCTGCAGCGCTGCCGCCATTTCCTGCACGGCGCCGGTGCCGACGTTGACGGCCATCTTGATGATCTCGTCCTCGACCTGGGCCAGGTCGTCAACCACCTGCACGGCGCGGTAGTACGGGGCCACGGCGTTGGCAAACCGTTCATCGGCGCGCTCCACATAGGCGGTGCGGCGTCCGCACAGCACCAATCCGGCGTCCAGCGCGGCTTGCCCGCGCACGGCCTGGATCACGGCGGCTACCGATGGCGGATCGATGATGTTGGAGTAGATCTCATTCTCGCCGTGCATCACGACGGTTCCGTTCTCGGCAATGATCGCGATCTCCCCCAAGGGGGCGAACTGCTCGCGCAGGGTCGCGAACTGGCGCCCGGAAGCTGGCACGAACTTGATGCCGCGGGCCTGGAGCTTGTCGATCACAGCCCACGATGCCTCGGGGATCTTGCCTTCGCCGTCCAGGAAAGTGCCGTCCATGTCGACGGCGACGAGCTTGATCTGGGCCTTCGGGTCAATCGTATGCATAGGTTCCTAGTTGCCGGGTTTCAGCGCGCGATGCGCAGCGCCCAGTACCCCGGCGGCGTTGTTGAATTGGGCAGGCACGATCCTGGCTCGCAGTTCCAGCTGCGGCAGGAACTTTTCATGGTCTTCCGAGATCGCTCCGCCGATGATGATCAAATCCGGGCTGCACAGGAATTCCACGTGGGACAGGTAGCGTTGCAGGCGGGCGATGTACTGCTCCCAGCTGAGGTTTTCCTCGTGCATGACTCGCGCGGCGGCCTTGCTCTCGGCATTGAATCCGTCGATTTCGAGGTGGCCGAATTCGACATTCGGGAAGAGCACGCCGTCGCGGAAGAAGGCCGAGCCGATGCCCGTGCCCAGGGTCAGCAGCAAGGTGCTGCCCTTGACCGGCTTGCCACGTTCGGCTCCGGCACCCGCGTAGATCTCGGCCACGCCGGCGGCATCCGCGTCGTTGAGCACAAAGACGTCGCGGCCCAGGAGCGCGCTGAAGCTGGCGGTGGCATCCAAGCCGATCCAGGCCTTGTCGATATTGGCCGCCGAGTGCACGACGCCGTCGATGACGATGCCAGGCACGGTGACGCCAGCGGGGATTCCTGCCAGCTCGTCGCCGGTGAGCTCCTGCAGGTCGGCAACGATGCCCGCCATCACCTGGGCGACAGCATCCGGATGCGCGCCCTCAGGGGTAGCTGCCTTGCTGAAGGTGCTCTCAACAAGCTTGCCGTCGGTTCCAACCAATCCGTACTTGATCGACGAGCCGCCCAGATCAAGCCCGATGGCAGCGAACTGCGACGTGGATGCCGATGCGTCAGATGGTGCCATCAGTGGTCTCCCCGGTGAAGCAAATAAAATTTTAAGGACTCTTTACAATATATAGCTTGGATCACTTTGGTCAACGTACCCGGTAGTTTTCCCATAAGTTGGCCAAGGCCAGCTCCCGGGCGCCGGCCAAAGCGCCGCGTGCCGCGGCCTCGGTTCCCAAGGTGGAAAGCTGAACATGAACCGGTTTGGGCAGCAAGCTGTTCAGTTCGCTTTCCAGCGCCGCGCACAATTGAGGCGTGAGCCCCGGGCCGATGGCCACCACTCGCTGCGGATCGACGAAGCCGATCAGATTGGCCAGGACACGGCCGAACGGGGACAGGAAGGCTGGCCAGTTCCGTTCATCGGCCAGTTTTTCCCAGAGCACGCGGGTCTGGAACATCCCGGCCTCGCCGAGCGCATCGCGCAGGTTCGCGGTGCCTACCAGCTGGGTCTCCAGCTCGCCGGCGGTGCCGTGCTTGCCGCGGTGCAGCGCACCGTCGATGACCAGGCCTGCGCCCAGGCCGGAACCGATGTAGATCATCATCAAGGAACCGGCCAGCTCCCCGGCTTCGGCCAGGGCCATCCAATTCACGTCGTTATCCAGCAGCACCGGAACCCCGCCGGCGAACTGGCCGGCAAGGTTGGCCCCGGAGGAAGGGAAAATCGGGGTGGCCAGGACTCGCAGCCCGCCATCGCGTTGCACCGGGGCTGACTGGCTCACGGCCCCGGCCAGCAATGGGGAGCCGAGCTCAGCGGCCACGCGGGAGATCTCGCGGGCTCCCATTTGCTCTACCTGCGCGGCGGTGGTTTGCGCCGTCAGCGGGTAGAAGCGGTCCACCAGCGTCTTTCCGGCCAAGTCGGTGGCGCGGACCTGCAGGAATTCTGCCTGCAGGCACAGTGCCAGCAGGTGGCCGAAGCCGCTGTCCAGCGCATAGTGCTCGGGAACGCGGCCGCGCTTGGGCTCGTTGTCCCGCTCGATGGCCGAGGCCAGGCCGTTCTCCTGCAGGCGCGAGATCGCCTGCGATGCGGTGGGCTTGGAGATCCCCAGATCCGCAGCGATCTGGGTACGGGTCGCCGGGGCTTGGCAAAGGTAATCGAATACCCGGATGTCAGTCAGCGTTGCCAGGGCACGGGGCCCCGCAGTGGAATCAGTCACCCACCAATCCTACTGGCCTTCTGCCCTGATTTCAGGGCAGCAGAACTTGGCGCACCGACCGTCCCTCGGCTAGTGCATCCAGGGCGTCGTTGACCTCGGCCAGCGGCCTGGTTTCCACGAGTTTCTCCACAGGGAGCTTGCCGGAGCGCCAGAGCTGCTCGTAGTAGGGAATATCCTTCTTCGGCAGGGCAGAACCCATGTAGCTGCCGATGATCGTGCGTGCTCCTGCGGTCAGGCCCAGGGGCTCGATGCTGCTCATCGCGCCCGGAGCCGGAAGCCCCACGGTCACCAGGGTTCCGCCCACGCCGGTGGCCTGCAAGGCGGTTTCGAAGGCACGCGGATGCCCCGCGGCCTCGATCACGATTTCGGCGGTGCGCTGCCCCAGGGCCTGCGGCGTGAAGGCTTCATCGGCGCCCAATGCCAGCGCGGTGGCCAGCTTGTCCTCATTGGCGTCAACGGCCAGGATCCTGCCGGTGCTCCTTTGCCCCGCGGCCACCAGCAAGGCGGCCATGCCTACCCCGCCCAGGCCGACGATGGCTACGTCCTGGGCACCGGTTGCCCCGGCGGCATTGCGCAGTGCACCGCCGCCGGTGAGCACCGCGCAGCCCAGCACCGCGGCCACTTCAGCTGGAACATCCGCGCCCACCGGGATGAGGCTGCGCGCATCCATTACCGCATAGTCGGCAAAGGCCGAAACGCCGAGGTGGTGATGGACCGGCTGGCCCTCGAGGGCCAACCGGCGAGCGCCGGTCAGCAGGGTCCCGGCTCCGTTGGACGCGGTGCCGGCGCTGCACGGCAGCTTGCCGCCCTTGGCGCAGGCTTCGCATTTCTCGCAGCGCGGCAGGAAGACCGAGATCACCTGCTGGCCGATGTCCAGATCCACCCCATCACCCACCTGCTCGACGATGCCTGCTGACTCATGGCCCAGCACCATCGGCAGCGGACGCGGCCGGTTCCCGTCGATCACCGACAAGTCCGAATGGCACAGTCCGGCCGCGGTGATGCGCACCAGCACTTCGCCGGGCCCGGGCTCTTCGAGCTGCAGCTGGCGCATCGCCAGCGGCCGATGCTGGGCATAGGGGCGCTGGTTCTCCCGGCGCTCAAGCACCGCGGCATGGATCCGGCGCATGATCAGCCCGCAGCTGCCGTGCTGGTCTCGGCCGTCTCCGGGTTCCACCCGCGCACGGCACCATCTGGCAACAAGTTCTTCACGATCAGCGAGCAGTCCTTGTCCCCCAGCCCCTGCTCGATCAGTTCGTCGAAGTGCTCGCGGGCCAAGCTGGCTGCCGGCAGCTGCACCCCGGTACTTGCGCCCGCGTCCAGGGCCAGCCCGATGTCCTTGCGGGCCAAGTCGGTGCGGAAAGTGGCCTCGAAGTTGTTGTTCGCCGCGGCGGTATCGATGATGCCCGGTACCGGGTACCAGGTCTGCTGCGCCCAGGACCGGCCCGAGGAGACCGAGGCAATCTGCCAGAAGACTTCCGGGTCCAGGCCCAGGGCCTCGGCCAGCTGGGAACCTTCGGCGCTGGCCATCAGGTCGATGAACAGCATCATGTTGTTGCAGATCTTGGCCGCGATGCCCATGGAGGGGCCCCCGGCGACGATGGTCTTCCCGCTCATCGGGGCGATGAATCCGGTGGCCCGCTCCATCAGTTCCGGTGCCCCGCCGAGCATGAAGGCCAGGGTCCCGGCCGCGGCCCCGGAGATGCCGCCGGAGACCGGGGCGTCGACGAAGTGCAGGCCCCGCTGCGCGGAGCCTTCGTGGATGTAGCGGGAGGTTTCGATGTCCACCGTGGAGGAATCCAGCAGCAGCATGTCCTTGCTGGCGTTGGCCCAGATGCCTGCCTCGCCTTCGTACACCGCGCGCACGTGCTGGCCCTTGGGCAGCATGGTGAACACGGCGTCGGCCTGGTCCATGGCCTCGGCAATCGATCCGGCAATCTGGACCCCGCCGTCGGCCGCGGCGGCGCAGGCCTGCTCGTCCAGGTCGTAGCCGCGCACGCTGTGCCCTGCGGCCACCAGATTCGCGGTCATCGGTCCGCCCATGTTGCCTAGGCCAATCCATGCGTACGTGCTCATCTGCACACCCCTCATCCTTGAGTATTGTCCTTGTCAGGCCAGCGTAGGGGGCGCGGTGTGCCAGACTCAATGCACTGGGGCACGCCAATTGCGCAAGCCTAGTGTGCGCTAGCGCACACCAGGCATGGCAGACTGTGGACCATGGACCGTCCGATCGATTACCGCCATCTCGAATCCCTCATTGCCCTGCTCACCGTTGCGCGCCTGGGCCGCTACACCGCCGCCGCGAACGTTCTCGGGGTGAACCACTCGACGATTTCCCGTCGCATCGACGCACTGCAAAAAGCCATGGGCGGCCACCTGCTCACGCGCTCCCCCAACGGCTGGGAACTGACGGATCTGGGGCGCCGGGCCATGTCGAGCGCGGAAGCCATCGAGCAGGCCGTGGAAGCCATCGGCTCCGAGAAGGACACCGGCGCATTGGCCGGCCATGTGCGCGTCGCTGCCCCCGACGCCTTCAGCGCCCATCTGGCGGCTCCGGCCCTGGCAAAGCTCCAGGCGAAGCATCCGCAACTGGTCTTCGAGATCGTTTCGGAAACCACCAGGGCCCGGCAGACGCGGACCGGCATGGATTTGGAGATTGTCATCGGCGAACCCAGCGTCCGCAAGGCAGCCTCCACGAAACTCCTGGATTACGAGTTGCGGCTCTACGCCACGGCCGAATACCTGGAATCCCATGGCACCCCAGAACATCTGGAAGATCTGGCCGGGCATAGCCTGAACTACTACATCGACACCGCACTGACGGTGGACAAGCTCGACGAGGCCACCAGCGTCTTGCCGCCGATGCACCGCGCGATTTCTTCCACCAGCATCGCGGTGCAATACGCGGCCACCATGAACCATGCAGGCATCGGCTTGCTCCCCACCTTCCTCTCGGAGCACTACCCGAATATGGTGCCGGTGCTCCATGACCAGTTCACCTACCATTCCGAGTACTGGCTGGTGGGCCGCGAAGAAGCCTTGCGCAGCCGCGCCGTCCAGGAAACGGTGCGCGCGCTCAACGATGCGGCCACCGCCGGCGACTGGTTCATCCCGCCATTCCCGGCGTACAACCTGTCCTCCGGCTAGGCGCCGTTCACCTTGGCCCGGCCGGTTCCCAGTCCACGATGGCCTGCAGCAGCTGCGCCACTGATCGGGCGCTGTCCAGACGGAGCACCGGACGGACTTCGTTCTCCAGCCAGGCCTCATGGCGGGCGTGGCTGCGTCCGCTGAAGTCCGGGTCATCGTAGCCAGCTGCCCACGCCATGAATTTTTCCAGGGCTCCGCGTTCCAGGGATTGCCCGCTCAGGCGCTGCTTCTCGCGTTCTGCGAGACGGCGCAGGCGCACTTGGGGATCCAGCGCCAGAAAAACGAAGGCATCGCACTGCGACAGGACTTCTTCTCCCCATCCCTGCACTGATCCGGACAGTACCCAGGCTTTGCGCGGAACGAAGACCTGGTTCATGAGCATGGTTCGGGCAGCCGGCGCACGCTGCTGGCGGTATGGAGGATCGGTGGGAACCCAGAAGTAGTCGTCGCTATCGGCATGCGGCACGGACCAGGCATCGGCCACGGCGCGCGCGAGGGTCGTGGTGCCACTGCCGCTGGCACCGAAGATATGCAGCCTGCACCGCTTCATGCCGAACCCCGACGGCAAACTTGGCTACTTTTCATTATTCTTCTTGCTGCTCCGGCGCCGCCCGTATGAAGCGCAAGCGGCAACGAAGCCAATACCGAACAGGAACGCCAACAGGTACTCGATTCCCATCTGCCCGTGCACCCCGCAATCGCATCATGCTGGGGACAGTGATGTCCACTCAAACCCCATCCTTCTTGGCTGCCAGACTCGCAGATCGGCAACGGCAGCGCAAGCCAATGACCAGCCCGCAGGCCACCGAACACGCCCAAGGCCAGCCCCTTCCGTGGAGCTGGCCTTCGGCGTCGTGCTGGATCTTGCGGCTTACTTCTGCATCTTCAGTTCATCGCGGGCGGCATTTTCGCCGTTCACTGCCAGCCGGTCCGCCTCGTCGATCTCGCCGAGGTCCAGCCCCTTGGTTTCCTTCATGAAGAACACGGCCACCAGGGTGACCAGGGCGGCGAACACGATGTAGCCGGCCACCGGAACCCAGGATCCGTAGACTTTGAGCAAGAAGGTGGCGATGATCGGGGCCATGGACCCGGCCACGATCGAGGTGACCTGGTAGCCCAGCGAGACGCCCGAGTAGCGCATGCGGGTCGGGAACATCTCGGCCATGATGGCCGGCTGCCCGGCGTACATCAGCGCGTGCACACCCAAGCCCAGCACGATGGTGGCCAGGATGACCGCATCGTTGGCGGTATTGAACAGCGGGAAGGCCGCCACGCCCCAGACGGCCATGAGCACCACGCCGGTGGCGTAGACCGGGCGGCGGCCGAGAGTGTCGGTGAAACGGCCGACGATCGGCACCAGGATCGCGTGGATCACGTGGGCAATGAGCATCAGGCCAAGGATCGTGGAGGTGTCCATGTCCAGCTGGGTGGCCATGTAGGTGATGGAGAAGGTCACCACCATGTAGTACATGATGTTCTCCCCGAAGCGCAGGCCCATGGCGGTGAACACCCCGCGCGGGTAGCGCTTGAAGACTTCGCCCACGCCGTAGCCGGCTGCCGCGTTCTGCTCCAGCTCAGCCTTGGCTTCCTTGAAGATCGGGGCATCGGAAACGCGGGTGCGGATGTAGTAGCCGACGACCACAATCACCACCGAGAGCCAGAAGCCGATGCGCCAGCCCCACGCCAGGAAGGCCGCTTCGCTCAGCGTTGCCGAGAGCACCAGCAGCACCACGGTGGCCAGCAGGTTGCCCACCGGCACTGCGGCCTGCGGCCAGGAGGACCAGAAGCCGCGTTCCGTGTTCGGCGCGTGCTCGGCCACCAGCAGCACCGCGCCTCCCCATTCCCCGCCCACGGCGAAGCCCTGGGCGAAGCGCAGCACGATCAGCAGGATCGGTGCGGCATAGCCGATGGAGTCGAAGGTGGGCAGGCAGCCCATCAGGAAGGTGGTTGCGCCGACCAGCACGATCGCCACCTGCAGCAGGTGCTTGCGCCCGTACTTGTCGCCGAAGTGGCCGAAGACGATGCCGCCGATGGGGCGGGCAATGAAACCGACCGCGTAGGTCAGGAAGGCCTTGATGATGTTATCCAGATCGTTGCCGGTATCCGGAAAGAAGATCTTGTTGAAGACCAGGGTTGCCGCGGTCGCGTAGAGGAAGAATTCATACCATTCGACGACGGTGCCAGCCATGGAGGCTGCTACGACCCGGCGCAATCCCTTGCGCTCGGCCTTCGATGACGTTTCGCTTGCCACTGTGCGTTCCTTCCGCCCACGCCAGTCCCCCCTTTGGAACCGGCCTCATCAGCGAGTATGGCCTAGATCACATCGCGAAAGATAGGCGAAACGAGGCATACTGGGAGGCGGATTCTGCACATTCAGCGTGCATTTTTGCACACGCAGCGGCGGCTGCATGAAAGGTCGAGGATGACGGCTTGGGAAAACCCCGTGCACGAGGTGGCGTTGCGAGGCGTGCGCATGGATGCGCAAACCCGTTGCGCCCACTACCGCTCCTTGTTCGATGTGATCGCGCTGAAGCACGACTGCTGCGCCACCTTCTGCCCCTGCCACCTATGCCATGGCGAACTGGCCGATCACGAGGCAACGCCGTGGCCGGCGGACCGGTTCGATGAACCCGCCGTGCTCTGCGGGGTCTGCAGCACGCAGCTGAGCCCGGCGAAGTACCTCGATGCCAGTTCCTGCCCGAACTGCCAGGCCCTGTTCAATCCCGGCTGCAAATTGCATCTGGACTTGTACTTCGAGATGAAGCCAGCCAGCTAGTCCCAGGGCAGTTCGTTCTCTTGTGCAGGCTGCTGCGGGATCACCAGCACCGGACGATGCTGCTTGTGGGCCAGCGCCACGGCGATCGACCCGTCCATCAGCTGGGCCATCTTGCTGCGGATCCCCGGACGGCGGGTGCCGACGACGATCATCTGCGCATCGAGCTGCTCGGCTACCGCGGCCAGCACCTTGGCAGGGTCGCCGGCCACGGTATAGCTCTCGAGCTCGACACCGGTAATCACCGAGGTGATTTCCCAGGCGAGTTCCTCGGAGACCGGGCTGGCCGAAGCCAGCAGGTCGCCCTCGGACAGCTTGTCGGTAATCAGGCGCCCGGAATCAACGTGGATGCACACCAATCGTGCATTCAGCCCGCGTGCCAGCGAACCGGCCGCAGCAAATACCGCCGGGGACATGCCCGATTCCACGCCCATGACCATAGTGCTCATCAGCTCTACCTGCTTCCCTTGTTGGCAGTTCCGGTCGAAGGAACTGCGGTTCACAAATCCTTGAGCGCTATGGCAGGATCGCTGAGCCGGTCAGCGTCGATCTCCCGGCCCACCAGACCGCGCAGGGTGCCATTGACATCCCAGATGTTCACGTTCGCCGCAGCGGTGATTTCCGACCCGTCCTGCCAGAACATGAAGAACTCCCCGGATTCCATATCCCCGCGCACCACCGTTGTATCCCCGGGCGAACCATGGCCGACATATTCCATCCCGAGATCGAATTGGTCGGTGAAGAAGTAGGGAAGCCAGTCATAGGACCTTTCCTCCCCGGCCAGTGTGGCCGCGGCCAGCTTGCCTTGGCGAATCGCGTTATCCCAGTGCTCGACGCGCAGCTGCCTGTGCAATACGGTGTTGAAGGCCTGGGCAATGTCCCCCACGGCAAGTATCCGCGCGTCGCTGCTGCGCAGCGAGGCATCCACCACAACGCCGGAGTCCACTTCCAGCCCGGCAGCCTCGGCCAGCTGCACATTCGGCTGCGCGCCCATGGCCAGCAGCACCAGATCGGCACGCGAGGAGCCCGCATCGGAAAGCACCTGCAGGTGCCCGTCGGCTTCTTCGATGCCGTGCACCCGTGCAGTGCGCACGTCCACGCCATGGGACTGGTGCAGCTCCAAGAGGTGATTTCCAAGCCGTTCGCCGAACACCTTGGCCAAAGGGACCTCGGAGGGCGAGTAGACAGTCACCCTTGCCCCGCGCTGGCGGGCGGCGGCCGCCACTTCCATGCCGATCCAGCCCGAACCCACCACCGCCACCTGGGCGCCCTCGACCAGTTCCGCACGCAGGGACTTCGCATCGTCCAAGGTGCGCAGCACGTGCACTGCGGGCAGGTCGTAACCGGGTATCGGGGTTCGGCCGCCCAGGCTGGCCCGCGAACCGGTGGCCAGCACCAGCTGGTCGTAGTCCAGTGCGCTGCCATCGGCCAGCAGCACCTGCCGCTTGGCGGTTTCGATGCTGGTGGCGGCGACGCCCAGGCGCAATGCGACATCATGGCTTGCGTACCAGGACGCGTCATGGACGGTGAAGTCCGCCGGTTCCTCCTTGCCCTGCAAGAACCCCTTGGACAGCGGCGGGCGCTCATAGGGCAGCTGCGTTTCCTCGCTGACCAAGCTCAGCGCCCCGGTGTAGCCGAGCTCGCGCAGTTCGCCGACAACGCTCGCGGCGGCCAGGCCGCCACCAAGGACAACGATCGATTCCATGCTGCACCCCACTGCTCAACGACGATGTACTTTGATCCTCACACCCCATGGCCAGCTTGGCAACCTCTGGCCAGTTCACTGCCGGGAAAAGAAGAAACCGGCGAGCGGGCCGCTGCCTGCGGCCAGCTCGCCGGCTGTCAGGCATCCGCCTGCCCTGGCGGATGCTACCGCTCGCCGTCCTTCTTCCGGCGCCCGCGGTCTGCGTTCTCCTCGCGGCGGCCAAAGGCACCGCGGGTGCGCGTCACCCGGTAGTCGATGCGGTCATCGACGTAGCGGCGCAGCTCCGGCTGGTCTTCGAGCGTGGCCCACAGCTCGTCGGAGACGTGCTCGGTGACCCGCTCGAGGCGGAGCTTGGCCTCGATGATCTCCAGCGTCTTGCTCTCGTGGCGCAGCCCCTTGATGGTCGCCACCGCCATCATGATCATGATGATGCTGAAGGGCAGCGCCGTGGCCAGCGAACCGGCCTGCAGCGCCTGCAATCCGCCAGCCATCAGCAGCGCCGCGGCGAGCAAGCCCTCGAGCACCGCCCACAGCACGCGGGACCAGGTCGGCGGGTTCGGGTGCCCGCCGGAAGCCAGCATGTCCACCACCAGCGACCCGGAGTCCGAGGAGGTGATGAAGAAGATCGCCACCAGGATGATTGCCATCACCGAGAGGATCGATCCCAATGGCAGGTCCTGCAGGATCTGGAACAGCGAGCCCTCGGCGGAAACCGCCCCGTCCTGGACCATGTCCCCCGCTCCGAAGAACTGGCGGTACAGCCCCGCGCCGCCCATCACGGAGAACCAGAGGAAACCGACGATGGTCGGCACCAGCAGCACGCCCAAAACGAACTGGCGCACGGTGCGGCCGCGCGAAATGCGGGCGATGAAGATGCCCACGAACGGGGCCCATGCGATCCACCAGCCCCAGTAGAAGACCGTCCAGCCGGAGAACCAGGTCTGCGCTTCCTCGCTCTGCTGGAAGGCGCCGACGTCGAAGGTCATGTTCATCCAATTGGCCAGGTACACGCCCAGGGACTGCACGAAGTTCTGGAACAGGAACAGCGTCGGGCCCAACAGCAGCACGCTGATCATCAGCAGCCCGGCCATGGACAGGTTGATGTTCGAGAGCCACTTGATGCCTGCGCCCAGGCCGCTGACCACGCTCATGGTGGCCAGGAAAGTGATCACGACGATGAGGATGACCAGCAGCGTGTTGTCCACCGAATCCACCAGCCCGATGGATTGCAGTCCCGAGCTGATCTGCTGCACGCCCAGGCCCAGCGAGGTCGCGATGCCGAAGACCGTGCCGAAGATGGCCAGCACGTCGATCACATCGCCCAGCCAGCCCTTGACCCGCTCCCCGAGCACCGGTTCCAGCGCCCATCGGATGGAGACCGGGCGGCCACGGCGGTGGATCGCATAGGCCAGGGCCAAGCCGATGACTGCGTAGATGGCCCACGGATGCAAGCCCCAGTGGATGAAGGTCTGGGCCATGGCCAAGCCCGCCAGTTCCCCTTCGGTGCCTTCCCATCCGGGCTTCGGGTCGACGGTGGCGTACATCAGCGGTTCGCCCACTCCGTAGAAGACCAGGCCGATGCCCATGCCGGCGGCGAAGAGCATCGCAAACCAGCTGAACAGCCCGAATTCAGGCTTCTCCCCGTCATTGCCCAGGGTGATCCGGCCCAGCTTGGAGAAGCCGATGACGATCACCAAAGCCACGAAGCCGCCGATGATCAGCATGTAGTACCAGCCCAGGTTCGTCACGATCCAGTTCTGCATCGCGTTGAACGTAGTGCTTGCGGTATCCGGCAGCACGATGGCGAACACGGCCACCGCGAGGATCACGACCAGCGCCGGCCAGAAGACCGCCGGAGCGATCCCGCCCTTGCCCAGGCGCACGCCCTGCCGGCGCAGCTTCGCGGTGATCTGCGCGTCGGTGTCATTTTCTGCAATATGCATATGCACCGGAATCGGCGCAGTATGCGGGGATGCCTCCGGCTCCGCGTCCAGCGGCCTTGGCAGCTCGCTGTTGGACTCCGCGGAGTCCGAGTCGTCGATTTTCTGGGTCATCGTCTCCAACCTTCCTTGCATTGTTGTCCTTCTGCTTTACACCCTTGTAGCTTGTGCGCCCAGAAGCAAGCTGATCTGCGATAAAAAGCTTGCGAAGCCGGGAATGGGAGTTTGCGCAAAGTCCTCACCGCCCCGGGCTAAACGTCTGGCGCAGCGGGTAGGGTGCGAAGTAACTCGCCAAGCACGCACGGCGTGTGCCGGAAAACCAGCTAAGGAGCCAGCCATGCATACTTCCCGCCACCAAAGCACCGAAGCCGCTGAAGTCCCGGGCCGCTACGTGCTCGTCTTCGACCAGCCAGCTGCCGGCGCCTCTGGCCTGGCCCAAGTCCAACGCGACACCGAACTGCCCCAGCTGCTGGCCGAGCAGGGCTACTCCACCAGCGAATACTTCCCGATGCTGGGCATCGCGGTGGTCTCCAGCGGCACCGAGCAGCTGGAGGACTTCCGCCAGCGCTGCGCCGGGCATCGGCTGCCGGCCTCGGTGGTGCCGGAACTGGTCTACCGGATTCTGCCCGATGCCGCCAAGGCCCCGGGCCAGTCCCCGTTCGCGGACACCGCGGAATTCACCTGGGGCCTGCAAGCGGTGGGCGCAGAGCTGTCCAGCTACACGGGCAAGGGAATCAACGTGGCTGTGCTGGATACCGGCTTCGACAGCGCGCACCCGGATTTCGCCGGCCGCACCGTGGATGCCAAGTCCTTTGTCGATGGCGAGGACGCCAACGACGGCCATGGGCATGGCACCCACTGCATCGGCACCGCCTGCGGTCCGCGCGACCCGCGGCAGGGACCGGGCTATGGGGTCGCCACCGAGGCCAATATCTTCGCCGGAAAGGTGCTGGGCAGCAACGGATCGGGCTCCGACTCCACGATCCTGGCCGGAATCAACTGGGCGCTGGAAAACAAGTGCGAGGTCATCTCGATGTCCCTCGGTGCCGACGTGAGAACCGTGCACCCGCCCTATGTCACCGCTGGGCGGCGCGCCCTGGAGCTGGGCTCGCTGATCGTGGCCGCCGCCGGCAACAACGCGCAGCGCTCCGCCGGGAACCCGGGGTTCGTCGGCGCCCCGGCCAACAGCCCCTACATCATGGCGGTGGCCGCCGTGGATCCGCACCTGGCCGTCGCCGACTTCTCGGCACAGGCGCTGGATGCCCAGGGCGGCGCAGTGGATATCGCCGGCCCCGGCGTGGACATCTACTCTGCTTGGCCGGGAGAAAAACGCTACAACACGATCAGCGGCACCTCCATGGCCACCCCGCATGTGGCCGGCGTGGCCGCGCTGCTGGCCGAATCCACCGGGCTGCGTGCCCAAGAGCTGTGGGACAAGCTCCTGTCCACCTCCCGCGATGCCGCGCTGCCTGCTGAGGATGCCGGTGCCGGGCTGGCCCAAGCCCCGGCCGGGGCGGAAGGCCACTAGGATGTGCGGCGTCCAGGTGCACATCTACGTGGTCACCGTGGTGGCCAGCGTGGCCCCCGAATCCATCGTTGACCAGCTGCAAGCCCGCGGACTGCAGGTTAAGCAGGTGCTCGCTGCCCTGGGCCAGATTATTGGCGAGGGCAGCGAGCAGGTAGCCGCAGCGCTGCGGGATCTCGACGCGGTCGAATCGGTTGATGCCCAGCAGCGCTACCGGGCCATCGACGAGGGCAGCTAGCGCAGGATCACCGTGCGCTGCGCGCACCGCGCAAGGCCGGGCTATGGCACCGCTGGCGCGGCGAACTCTGCCATGGCATCGAGCAGCCAGCGCACGGCGTGCTCGGTGAACGAGGCGCGCGGCATGATCCGCCAGCTCTGCTCACCGGTGCGCCACAGCAGCACCGGAATATTCGCCAGCGAGGTGCTGATCGCCTGGTTCACCCCGAAGGCGCGCGGGTGCAGATCCGCCGGGCAGCTCTTGCGCAGCACCAGCGGCGCATCCGGGCCGGAAAGTTCCAGCACGCTGCGGTTGGCCGAGAGGTCCACCACCTGCCCGGGCTGCTCGCCCAGGGCCGCGGTCAGCGCCCCGGCCAGCTCGGCGTTCCCGGCACTGGTGGCCAGGAACTCATCCGGCGCCAGCCACAGCACCGCAATGCCCGGCACCTCGCCGGCCACCTGGCCCACCGCGGCGGGCAAGCCCACGCCGGTGGCCGCGGCCACCGCCGCATGCGCCGGACTGCCCGGCGCGCAGCGAAGCGAGATCTGGGTGGCGAAGGCGATTTCGCGCAGGCCCACGCGGCCGGCGATGCTGGCCGCTTCCATTTCCTGGGCCAGGTGCTGCGCGGGGGAACGGCGTACTTCGCTGTCAATCATGGTGTTGCTAGCCATCGCGACGGCTTCCTTCCGGGTCGTAGAGCACGGTTTCACAGACTTCGACGTCGACCAGCTGGCCGCCCACCGGGGTCTTGAGCACTTCGCCAATGCGGCTGCGCCCGTTCTTGATCAGCGCCAGGCCGAAGGTGCGTCCCAGCGCCGGCGAGTCGTAGAAGCTGGTGACCCAGCCTTCCATCGGGGTGATGCCCTCGGCGGCCACCGCGTCGGCGGCCACCAGCGCGGCGCCCTCGGGCAGCCGCAGGGACTTGTCCACCGGCAGCACCGAGACCAGGTGCTTGCGGTCCTCCCGGAGGTTGTCCGCCCGGGAGTAGGAGCGGTTGCCGATGAAGTCCTTGACCTTGGAGACCACCCATTCCATGCCGGCATCCTGCGGGGTCACCGTGCCGTCGGTGTCCTGCCCGACGATGATGAAGCCCTTCTCGGCGCGCAGCACGTGCATGGTTTCGGTGCCGTACGGGGTGATGCCGTATTCCTGGCCGGCGGCGTACACGTCTTCCCAGACGCGCAGCCCGTGCCAGGCCGGCACCGCGATTTCGAAGGCCAGCTCCCCGGAGAAGGAAATGCGCGAGATGCGCGCTTCGATCCCGGAATCCAGCACCACGTCCTTGAAGGCCATGAACTTGAAGCCCTCGTTGGACACGTCCACGGTGGAGGCGACCTTGGCGATCACCTCGCGCGATTTCGGCCCGACCACCGCGACGGTGGCCAGCTGCTCGGTGACCGAGGTGCACACGACATCCAGCTCGGGCCATTCGGTCTGCAGCCACTCCTCCAGCCAGTCCAGCACGTCGCCCGCGCCGCCGGTGGTGGTGTGCAGCAAGAAGCGGTCCTGCGCCAGGCGCAGGGCTACCCCGTCGTCGAAGATCATGCCGTCGGCCTTGCACATCACGCCGTAGCGGCCCATGCCGACCTTCAGCTTGGTGTAGCCGTTGGTGTAGATGCGGTTCAGGAACTCGGCCGCATCCGCCCCGCGGATCTCGATCTTGCCCAGCGTGCTCGCATCGAGCATGCCCACCGAAGCGCGCACCGCGGCGGACTCGCGGTAGACCGCCTGGTCCATGGTTTCCCCCGGCTGCGGGTAGTACCAGGGGCGCTTCCACTGCCCGACGTCCTCGAAGGCCGCGCCGTGGGCCAGGTGCCAGGAGTGCATCGCGGTGATGCGCGCCGCATCCAGCTGCTGCCCGCGGTTGCGCCCGGCCAGGGCCGCGAAGGCCACCGGGGTGTAGGGGGCGCGGAAGGTGGTGGTGCCGATCTGCGCCGGGTTCTCGATGCCCAGCACCGCGGCGATCACGCCGATCGCCGCTACCCCGGAGGTCTTGCCCTGGTCGTTGGCGGTGGAGATCGAGGTGTACCGCTTGATGTGCTCCACCGACTTCATGCCCGCACCGGTGGCGCGCAGCACGTCGGCCACGGACTGGTCGCGCTGCAGGTCCACGAAGTGGGCGGTGTAGTTCGCGGCGTCATCGCCCTTGGCCGATGGCACCAGCCAGACCGGACGGGTCTGGCCCAGCGCGGTCTCCAGCGCCTGCGGGGTGCGGGCCACGGTGGCGAATCCTGCCGCGGTGGCAGCCGCGGCGCCGGTGGCGGCCCCGGTGGACAGGGCGCTGGCGGTATCCAGGCGCCCGGTCACCGCGCCGGCCAGGTGCTGGTTGGCCACCGCGGCGGCCGGGACGAAGGCGTGGATGGTGGTATCCCAGTCCAGCTTGCCCTGGCGCTGGGAGTGCAGGTGCACCACCGGGTTGAAGCCGCCGGCCACGGCCAGCACATCGGCTTCGAAGCGCTGGGCGGCCCCCAGTTCGCGGTGCTCGTCGAGCGTTGCGACCACGATGGCCGACAGCTCGCCCTCGGCATCCGCTTCGGTATCCACCACCACCGAACCCGGGATCACGGTGACTCCCTCGGCCACGGCGGCCGCGGCGGCGGCCGAAATGTTCTGCCGGGCGTCGATCACGGCAACCACCCCGCCGCTGGCCGCCAGTTCGGCTACCAGCTCGTAGGCCGAGTCGTTGGTGGTGGCCACGGCGATCTTCTGCCCGGCGCGCACGCCGTAGCGGTTCAGGTAGCTGCGCACCGCGCCGGCGAGCATGATGCCCGGGCGGTCGTTGTTCTCGAAGACGATCGGGCGCTCGTGGGCGCCGGTGGTCAGCACCACCTGCTGGGCGCGGATATGCCAGATGCGCTCGCGGGATACCCCGGGCCCGGACGGACCGTCAAGGTGCACGGTGCGGCGCTGCGCGGCGATCAGGTAGTTCGCGTCGTAGGACCCGAAGACGGTGGTGCGCTGCAGGTGGGTGGTTTCCTCGGCCGCGGCCAGTTCGCCGGTGACCTGCTCGATCCACTGGCTGCTGTCCAGGCCGTCGATCTGCTCCCCGGCGGTGTCCAGCAAGGTACCCCCGGCCTCGGCGCGCTCGTCGAGCAGCATCACCCGGGCCCCGGAGCGCGAGGCTTCGCGGGCCGCGGCCAGGCCGGCCGGACCGGCGCCGACCACCAGCACGTCGGTGTGCACGTGCACGTGGTCGTAGTAGGCCGGATCGGTGGCCGGGTCAAGCACGCCCAGGCCCGAAAGCAAGGTGGCGTCCAGCCCGTCGGTGACCGCAACGGTGGTGGCCGGCAGCATCGACTCGTCGATGTCCTGCTCATGCCGGGCGCCGACGGTGACCAGCGCGTTGGGCTCCTCGACCCCGGCGGCGAAGATGCCGCGCGGGCGGTCCAGGTACAGCGAGTTGCCGGCCTTGCGCAGCCCGTTGGCCAGCATGGCGCTGGCCACGGTGTCGCCGCGGAAAGCGGAGAGCTGCGCGCCGCCAATGGACAGGGCCAGTGGTTCCTCGCGGTTGATGCGGGCGCGGGTGCTCTGCGCTGCAGGCAGGCGTTGCGGCTTGCTCATCGGGTGCCTCCTTCGGCGCTGCGGATGTCGGTGGTGCTCAGTTCGGGGCGTGGTTCGCTGGCCTGGTAGATGGCCTTGAACTCGTAGGTGACGGTGTCGCGCAGGGCGTTGAACCACTTGCGGCAGCCGCCGGCGTGGACCCAGCGTTCGGCGAAGATGCCCTTCTTGTTCTGCCGGTAGAACAGGTAGCGGGACCATTCCTTGTCGCTCAGGGAGCTCGGGTCCGCCGGGTAGGCCACGTGGGCTTCTCCCCCGTACTTGAATTCGTTCTCATTGCGTGGCCCGCAGTTCGGGCAATCAATCAGCATCATGGCGGTTGCTCCTAGTGTGCGACGGCTGCTGCGCCGTGCTCGTCGATCAGGTGGCCGGTTTCGAAGCGATCCAGGCTGAACGGCTTGTTCAGCTCGTGCGGCTCGTCGTTGGCGATGGTGTGCGCCAGGGTGAATCCGGCACCCGGGGTGCCCTTGAATCCGCCGGTGCCCCAGCCGCAGTTCACGTACAGGTTCTGGATCGGGGTCTTGGAGATGATCGGCGAGGCGTCCATGGTGGTGTCCACGATGCCGCCCCAGGTGCGCAGCACATGCGCCCGGGCGAAGATCGGGAACAGCTCCACGGCCGCGGCCATCTGCTCCTGGATGACGTGGAAAGCGCCGCGCTGCCCGTAGCCGTTGTAGTTGTCGATGCCCGCGCCCATGACCAGCTCCCCCTTGTGGGCCTGGGAGACGTAGACGTGGATGTGGTTGGACATGACCACCGTCGGGTGCACCGGTTCGAACAGCTCGGAGACCAGTGCCTGCAGCGGGTGGGACTGGATCGGCAGTTCGAAGCCGGCCATTTCGGCCAGCACCGAGGAGTGCCCTGCCCCAGCCAGGGCGACCTTGCCCGCGTGGATGGTGCCGCGGGTGGTCTTCACGCCGGTGACCTTCTCGCCGTCCTTGATGAAGCCGGTGACTTCGCAGTTCTGGATGATATCCACGCCCAGCTCGTTGGCCTTGCGGGCGAAGGCCCAGGCCACGTGGTCGTGCTTGGCGATGCCGGCACGCGGCTGCCAGGTCGCGCCCATGACCGGGTAGCGGATGTCGTCGCCGATGTTGATGATCGGGCAGGCTTCCTTGACCTGGGAAGGGTCCAGCCATTCGGCATCCACGCCGTTAAGCTTGTTCGCTTCCACGCGGCGCACGGATTCGCGCACGTCGCCCAGGGTGTGGGCCAGGTTCATCACGCCGCGCTGGGAGAACAGGAAGTCGTATTCCAGGTCCTCGGGCAGCTGCTCCCACAGCTTCAGCGACTTCTCGTAGATGCCCGCCGACTCGTCCCAGAGGTAGTTGGAACGGATGATGGTGGTGTTGCGGGCCATGTTCCCGCCGGCCAGCCAGCCCTTTTCCAGGACGGCGACGTTGGTGATGCCGTGGTTCTTGGCCAGGAAGTAGGCGGTAGCCAGGCCGTGGCCGCCGCCTCCGACGATCACTGCGTCGTAGGATTTCTTCGGTTCCGGGTTGGCCCAGAGGAATTCCGGGTGCTCAGGCAGCAGATCAGCCATGGCTATTCTCCAATCTTCTTCAGGTTCGGGTACAGCGGGTGGGCCGCGGCAAGCTTCAGAACACGATCCTTCAGCTCCGGCAACACCGCCGCATTACCCTCAGCACCAGCAATCAACGCCTGAGCAATAATCTCCGCAACCTCGGCGAATGCCTCTTCAGAGAAGCCGCGGGTCGCCAGTGCCGGGG
>NZ_JBIUWB010000007.1:0-159441 GCF_044743255.1 Glutamicibacter sp. NPDC087673 | reverse complement strand
GCTACGGCGCGTTCACGAACTTCGGCAGGGTATTTCTTGGGCATGGTTGCTATCTTTCTCTCGAAAGACAGCGGCATCAAATCAGGGACGGTTCAAAATGGGCATAGTGTGGGATGTGAGCGAGGCTGCGACTGACTCATCGACGGTGACTCGACTCGTCTTCCAATTGCGAAAGAGGGAAACCGAACGTGAGAACTTATGTCGTTACTGGCGCTGCTTCCGGTATTGGCGCGGCCACTGCAGAATTGATTCGAGAACGTGGGCACAAGGTCATTGGAGTTGATCTACGCGATGCCGAGGTCACTGCTGACCTATCGACGCAGGCGGGCCGGCTAAGCGCCATCAGCCAGACCCTAGAGCATTCCGAAGGCAAGATTGACGCGGTCATCGCGGCCGCAGGCATCTCGGCTCCTAAGGCGATTACCGTCTCGGTAAACTACTTCGGCGTAACCAGGTATCTGGAAGGCCTGCTGCCTGCATTGGGACTCTCGCAGTCACCACGCGTGGCCGTGGTTTCCTCGATGGCCTCGATCCAGCAGAATTCCGCTGAACTCGTTGATGCGTTGCTTGCAGGCGACGAGGAAGCAGCCCTGGCCATTGGTGCAGCCTTGGAAGCCGCTGGCCCGCGATCCGGTTACCTGAATTACCCGTCCTCCAAGCGTGCGCTGAGCCGCTGGGTTCGCCGCGAGTGCATCTCGGAGAAGTGGGCCGGCGCAGGGATCCCATTGAACGCTGTGGCTCCTGGCACCGTGATCACCAACATGACTCGGGACCTATTGGCGACAGAAGAAGGCAAATCGATGGTTGACCAGAATGTGCCGATGCCATTGAACTACCACTCTGAAGCCGTGGTAATTGCCAAGCTACTGCTGTGGCTAACGAGTGCAGAAAATACTCACGTCACCGGGCAAACGATTTACTGCGATGGCGGTGCCGAGGCTACGTTCCGCGGGGACGATATCTGGAGCTAGCCCAATTAGCCGGGTATGGCGAAGGACACTATTGGTAACGCGTTCTGAAGTGGCGCATCCACTGCGTGCTTGATATAGTTATGGAGTTGTCGCAATCGCGAATGACACCGTAGTTTTCCCATGGCTAGCCATGAGGTATAGAGTTACGGCGATCATAGCGTGGGGGAAACGCCCAGATCCATACCGAACCTGGAAGCTAAGACCCACAGCGCCGATGGTACTGCACTCGGGAGGGTGTGGGAGAGTAGGTCATCGCCGGGCATAATTTGCCGAAGGCCCCGAACTTTTGTTCGGGGCCTTCGATGTTTAACCGGACTCTCGCGCAGCGGACTTAAAGCCAATGGCGGCTTGGAGTTCAATTTCCAAGCCGCCATTGGCGCTAGCCAGTATTAGGCGTTGTCCAAGCGCAGACCGCTTTCCGTATCAAACAGGTGCGCGTGCTGCAGATTTGGTGCAATATTGATGCGCTGTCCACGTGCGGGAGGCGTACGGCCGTCAACACGAACCACGACTATCTGAGTTTCGCCGCCTAGCTCTGCCGAACCGTAGATGTAGGCATCTGCGCCGAGCTCTTCAACAACGTCGACAACAATCTCCACACCTTCGCCGGCACCGACAATCTCGATGTCCTCTGGACGGAAGCCCAAGGTGACTCCACCCTGTGCCCCAGGCGCATCGATAACAGCTGAACCGAAAGCAACCTGTCCATTGGCAGACTGCAACTGCACCAGGTTCATGGCAGGGGACCCGATGAAGCCTGCGACGAAGACATTGCGTGGGCGATCGTAGAGCTCACGAGGAGTGCCTACCTGCTGCAACTCGCCGTCCTTGAGTACGGCAACGCGGTCACCCATAGTCAAGGCTTCCACCTGGTCGTGGGTCACGTACACGGTCGTGACACCGAGTCGGCGGGTCAGCGACGCAATCTGGGTACGGGTCTGCACGCGCAGCTTTGCATCGAGGTTGGACAGCGGCTCGTCCATCAAGAACACCTGGGGTGAACGAACGATGGCGCGACCCATGGCCACACGCTGACGCTGGCCGCCAGACAAGGCCTTGGGCTTGCGGTCCAAGTACTTCTCCAGATCGAGAAGCTTGGCTGCTTCCAGCACGCGCTTCTTGCGTTCCTCCTTGTCGACGCCGGCGATCTTCAAGGCAAAGCCCATATTCTCGGCAACGGTCATGTGGGGGTACAGCGCGTAGTTCTGGAAGACCATGGCGATGTCGCGGTCCTTAGGCGGAACGTTGGTCACATCCTTATCGCCAATGAGAATACGACCGGAGTTTACTTCTTCCAAGCCCGCGAGCATGCGCAGGGTGGTGGACTTGCCGCAACCCGACGGGCCGACCAGGACAAGGAATTCTCCATCTTGGATTTCCAAGTCGATAGCGTCGACGGAAGGCACAAGTGCGCCCGGGTAGATGCGGGTGGCCTTTTCAAAGGTCACAGTTGCCATGATGACAATCCTTTCACGGGCAGGTACGTGCCCGACGATCCGTAGTGAAAGTGAGTTGGGACACTTCAGTGTCGCATGGAAATCAGACTTTTCAAAAGGTGTGGTAATTCACTTGGCGAAAGGATATTATGCGCGGCCGCAGTTGGTCCAGGTCCCACCTTGATGCCCAGATCCGCTGCGCCAAGAACCTTGAATCCGTTCTCGTCGGTCACGTCATCACCGACAAAAAGGACCGCTTGGACGTCGAGTACTTCACGCAACCACTGCAGGCTCTGGCCCTTATCGCCGTGATGCACGGTGGCCTCTAGCACCGCTTTGCCTTCAAGCAGTTTGATGCCGTCCAAATCACGTAGCGCCTGCCGCGCCTGTGCCAGGGCCTTGGCGGCAACTTCAGGTGTTGCCTGGCGGACGTGCAGGACCGTGGCCGACGGTTTGTACTCCACGCTGGCGTTCGCGTGCATCGCAGCAACTCGTTCCAGGCGCTTGGTAATTTGCCCGAGCAGCTCGGACTGCCTAGCGGTCAGCGGCTCATCGTGCCAGATCGCGCCCAGCTGTGGCGGAACCAAGCGCTCGGCACCGTGCGAACCAATGCGAATCTCTGGACGAGGTTCAGGATAGACCTCGCTCAAGGACTGCAGGTTACGCCCCGACACCACCGCGGTGTATACCCCGGGACTGGAAGCCAGCTGCTCGAAGGCAGCAGCAGACTCTTCCAGCGGCCGGGCCTCTTGGGGCCGGTCAACCAGCGGGGACATCGTTCCATCAAAGTCCAAAGCAACTAGTACCCGCTGATGGGCAGCAAAATCAGCGAGCGCGGCCTGCAGGGCAGGGTCAAGGTCAGGCAATGGTATTCCTCATCGGAGATCAGGATTCCTGTCGGAATCTTCTAGCGAACGATTTCGTGCACGGAGGTGGCCGCGTTGATCTCGGCCAGCTCGGCTAGGAAATCCTCGGACCACTTCGAGACGTCGTTGAGCGCCAAGTGGCGGTTCATGCGTTTCATCCGGCGTTCCTGCTCTGCCTCATTCATCTGAACCGCTTCAACGATCTTGGCCTTCATCCCGTCGATGTCGTGCGGGTTGACCAGGACAGCCTGGGTCAGCTGATCGGCAGCGCCGGTGTACTCCGAGAGCACCAGTACGCCGCGACCATCCTGGTGCGCAGCGACGAACTCCTTGGCCACCAGATTCATCCCATCGCGCAGGGCCGTGACCAGCAGGACATCGGCTGCCAGATACATGGCGATCATTTCGCGCAGCGGATAGGACTGGTGCAGGTAGCGCAGGGTGGTGTGGCTCAGGGTGTCATGCTGGCCGGTGATCTGCCCGACCATGAGCTCGACCTGGTCACGCAGCTCGATGTAGCTGTCCACATTTTCCCGGCTGGGGCTGGCTACCTGGATCAGGCAGACATCACCGGCGCGCAGAGTCTGGTCGGAGAGGAGCTCGCCATAGGCCTTCAGGCGGTGGCGAATGCCCTTGGTGTAGTCCAAGCGGTCCACGCCCAGCATGATGGTTTTCGGATTGCCCAGCTCATGGCGGATCTGGGCGGCACGGGCAATGATTTGCGGATCGCGCGCGAGCTTGGCGATTTGCTCGGTATCGATGGAAATTGGATGCGCATTGGCGCGGCAGAGATTCTGCATGTCGTTACCGGCTGGGGGCGAAGCCACATCCCCCTTGGTGGAGTAGTCGGTGAACCGGCGCAAGCAGCGCAGGAAATTGCTCGCATCGGTTTCGCGCTGGAACCCGACCAAGTCCGCGCCGACCAGTCCCTGCAAGATCTGGGTGCGCCAGGGCAGCTGCGAAAACAGGCTGGCCGCCGGGAACGGTATGTGCAGGAAGAAGCCGATTTTCAGATCGGGTCGCGCCAGCCGCAGCATCTGCGGAACCAGCTGCAGCTGGTAGTCGTGGACCCACACGGTAGCGTTCGGGGCCGCGATTTCCAGTACGGCATCGGCGAATCGCTGGTTGATCCTCTTGTAGCGGTCCCACCAGGTGCGGTGGTACTCCGGTGGCACGATGACGTCGTGGTAGAGCGGCCAAAGCGTCGAGTTGGAGAAGCCCTCGTAGTAGAGGGTCAGGTCATCCTCATCCAGGGGGACCGGAACCAGATGGATGTCGTCCTTGTCGAAGCTCTCCAGCTTCTCGCCGATACCGCCATGCCAGCCTACCCAGGCACCTTCGGACGCAGCCATGACCGGTTCCAAGGCGGTAACCAGACCGCCGGGCGAACGCTGGAATCCTTGCGATCCGTCAGGGTTGGTGATGCGGTCCACCGGAAGGCGGTTGGCTACAACCACAAAATCGTAGGAATTTTCGGTCTTTGTACTCGGCGCTGGGGTACCCACTGCAAACCTCCTGGTTTGTTCAATCTGGTTCACCGGCGTGGTGCAGATTCGTCGGTTCTGAGTGAATGACATCTCGTCAAATTTCCTCGCTCTTGCTATTTAGCCTAGTGAAAACTGACTGCTAAGGGAACGAAGGGACGGATTTCTCCGTCATATGGGCTACTTCTGCGCATGTGCCGCGTGGTCAGCAAAGAACCGGCAGCAAAGAAACGATATCCGCCGATGACTTGGTTTAACGCTCAACTTAAGGTTTTCGAAGCACTTTGGGTGCTGTATGCGAAAGATATGTGAGTCCTGTGAAGGTGGGGGAATCTTGAGTTTTCAAGGATATTGGCGCTCGGAGTTGGCTAAGCTTGACTCCAGATGATAGTTGTCCGCTGACCAAGGAACCGCCAAATTTATGTCTACAAATAACCCGCGCCCATCGAAGGCAGAGCGAACCGCGAGTGCCCGAGAGAAGGCGGCGCAGATGCGTGCCGCTCAAGATGCCGCTCAGAAGCGCAAGTCGCTTTTCGTGAAGCTGGGCGTATTGGCCGCAGTCATTGTGGTCATCGCACTGGTAGTTACCTTGATCGTGCAGAACAACAACGCAAAGGTGGCAGACTCCGGCGCCGTGCCGCAGGGCGCTACCGCAGCCGGTGGCATCATGGTCACCTCGCCGGACACTGTCGCAGAGAAGTCCATCGAGAATGTGGATATCAAGACGCTCGAAGCACCTGCCGAGGCGCCATCGCCTGCTACCCCACGCGACCTGACGGTGGCTGAAAAGGGCGAACCGATCAACATCGCCATGTACGTTGACGCCAACTGCGTTCACTGTGCAGACTTCGAGGCTACCTACGGGGACCAGATCGAGGAATGGCTGGCCAACGGCGACGTCACCGTTGAATACCGCAACGTCGGCTACCTTGACCGTGGTTCAGCAACTAACTTCTCCTCGCGCGGCGCCAACGCATTGGCTTGCGTCGCCGACGAAAGCCCAGAAGCCTACATGGGCTTCGTCAAGGCGCTGTGGGGCCACTACCCAGAGGGCGAGATGAAGAACGCCGAGCTGGCCGATCTGGCGATCCAGAATGGCGCTGCGCAGTCCGTTGAAAGCTGCATCGCAGATGACAAGTTCCGTCCATTCGTCCAGTACACCACTACTGCCGGCCAGTACGATGGCGTGGCTGGCACCCCATCGATCTTCGTCCAGGGCAAGGTAGTCGATCTGGCAAAGGAAGACTTCCCAACCGCAGTGAAGGAAGCAATCGCTGCCAACAAGTAAGTCGAACCGGTAGCCTCTGGACAATTGTTCGGGATCCGGTAGTATCCTTATTGATCTCGCACCCCGACCGATGGGAAGGAAGCCAATGCTGGCTTCCTTCCCATCGGCATTTAACTCGGAGCATCGCCAATTCGCAGTGCCGCAGGGTTTTCGGATATTCTTATTCGGTACGCCCCCTTAGCTCAGCTGGCCAGAGCGTCTGTCTTGTAAACTGAAGGTCACCGGTTCGAATCCGGTAGGGGGCTCCACTCTTTCACCCTCGCCTACGGGCGGGGGTGTTTCGTTTAACTGGCCGGTTAGCAGCCACTCGGCAGGAACCCCGGTAATTAGGGCAATTTGGCGCACCTTAGCAAGCGACGGCTCGACGGCATCATTAACCCACCGGCTCACGGTTAGGCGCTTCACTCCCATTTTCTCGGCTAGATCCTGGGCTTTCATGTCCGATGCATGAAGCGCTTTCCTAATGCGGTCACCGAGTGTGAACCGCAACATTTCATTGTGTATTGGTTGTGTGCTCATGCATCAAAATATACGCGCGGTGTCACTTTCATGCAATAAGTGATACATAGAAACATCTCACAGTCACGAAATGATAACTTGCATCATTTGTTGCGATCCGGTAAAACTTAGATCATGCAAACATGCAATGTATCTTTAGAGCCTCGATTGATATCACCTGGTGATCTAATCGGCGCTAGCACCGTAGCTGAGATCCTGGGCATTAGCCGCACTCAAGTAGTTCGCCGTGTGCAAACCGGCGCGTTGCTGGCTTTCGCCAAGCTGGACACCTCACGCGGGGCTTATGTATTCGATCGCAACGACATTCAAGCCGAGGCCAAGAAATGACCGGGCCTCGTTATGTCACGATCTCCCAAGCGGCCGCCATGGTGCGCCGATCTATCGACACCATCCGCCGCTGGGATAAGTCCGAGCTGCTCCCGAACACTCGCCGAGGGCCGGGCGGCCGCCGCCTGATCTATACGGCGGATCTCGATAAGGTCATGGCCCACAAGGGGGCGACCGTATGAGCCTCGTGTTTGCTCTCGCTGCGGATCTCCACCGCGAGATCCAAGCCGCCTATCGTGCGCAGATCGAAAACGACTTTCGCGCCGCCGATGATGCTTGCCATGGCTACCTGCTGAACAAGATGGGCAAGGCCCTCGATCTCGACGCTTTCAGCCTCTTTACTGGCTCCGAAACCCGAGCTTACAAGTATGCCGCCCCCGAGCTCGTGAAGCACTGGGCCGAGCGCGGCCGACTCACTCGCGCCGCTTTCGAAGCGCAATACCTCGCCGCCCTCGGCGAAACCATGGCACTCGTGGAGAGGAACTACTAATGAGCGTTCAAGCTATGACCTGGGCGCTATACGAGGCTCCCGGCATCGACCCGACAGCACGCCTCGTGCTGGCCGTGCTGGCCGATCACGCGCACATGGACGGCACCGCCGCGTTTCCATCGAAGCAAACCATTGCCGACGTCGTGGGGATCGCACCGGGCAACGTAAGGGCGCACCTGCGCAAGCTCGAAGCACAAGGCCTGATCCGCAAGGGCAATCAGCTCCACGTGGAATACATCCGCAAAGACAAGCGGCCTACCGTGTACGACCTCGCAATGAGTGACGGCCAGCGCGTCGCAAATATCGCTAAAAATATCCACCAGAACAAGCTTCCCGGCACTAATCCACGCGGGGGGACGCCAGCGACCCCCCGCAAATCTGTGGATAAAACTGTGAACAAATCGTCCGAAACTGTGGATAAGACTGTGGATGAAAATGTGGACAACTTTGAGCGGGGGTACGCACAGGGCCCTAGCGGGGGTACGCACGGGGGTATGCCAGCGTACCCCAAACCATTAACCCAAAAGATAACCCATGGTGGCGGCGGCGATTACGAGAACTGGGCGACTTGTCACCAGTGCGACGTTGCGAAGCCCGATGACCAGATGACCACGGGCGGTGTCTGCCGCGATTGTGTGATGCACGGGCCAAGCACTGCGGGATCTCCCGGCAAGGCTGCGCTTGATGCAATGCGGGCCGAGCTCAAGGCAAAGCGTGAAGCTAAAGAGCAACGAGAGCGAGCCGAGCAAGCGACGCTACAGGCCAAGCTCAAGGAACGTCGTGCAGGGCTCAACGCTTCACGGCCCACTGACACGGTGCCAACTCAAAAGATGGCCTATGACGGTGAGACATACCGGGGCGGCTCTCATGTCCAACCTGCGGGGGTCTGGGGCCCATGAGCGCACAAGAAACCCTGTTCGACCTCGGAGGCGCTGAGAGCTCCGCTAAGCCACGTAGAAAGCGCTGGGGCGGGAATAGGTCAACCGAAGCGCGCAAGCGCGTGCGGGCCATGCTCCCGGCCCCGTGCCGAAGCTGTGGCGGGATCATCACACCCGAAGATCCCGAGAGCACATGGCACGCGGGCCACGACCAAGACCGAGTAGAGACCGAGGCGCTCGGCCTCCCCGAGGCCGGGGTATTCCCCGAGCACGCAACGTGCAACACCTCGGCAGGTGGCCGGGTAGGGGCCGCAATGACCAACGGCGCGAAGCACGGCACGCCAGCAACACAAGTAACCCACGAGCAACGAGAGAGAGAACCGCAATGGTGGTAACAAACTACGCCCCGCAATTCGGAGAGCTTGACCCGATCCGCCTGGATCTGCCCGTCTTGACCGTGGCACGACTCGAAGATGATCACGCCCGGCATGATGCGTGCTACCCCGTGGACGGCGACGGGCTGGCCCGCCGACAGGCTGAGCTACAGCACCGCCGAGCCGAAGACGCCAGCATGACCACACTGCCCCTCGTGCCCTGGGCACAACATCAGCTAGAGATCGACAAGTGCGGGGCAACGGGGCTTTGGCTCCACTCGTGCCGCATCACCGAGAGCGACGGGGGCACCAAGGTAGCTCTGCCCCTTGGCCCGGTCATTCACTCGTATCGACGGTGGGCAGACCAGTGAGCCAAGAGTATAAAGACCTGCTGATCCTGCTCGGCACCTCGGCCCTGGCCTTGGCCCTCTGCTGGTGGCCTCGTGGCAAGGCCCGCCGATGACGTGCATCTACTTCCCGCCGCCCGGCCTCGGCCCCTTGGCCCCGGCCTTGGCCGCCGTGCTCTCGGCTTGGTGCTGGCTCAACACTTGGCTGTGAAGTTCCCCGGCTCGGCCGCCCGGCTCCGGCCCGCTAGCTCGGCCGCTCGGCAAGCCGCTCGCAATAATTTTTTGCGAGCGGCATCAAAGCCCACGTTTACCGTCCGCTCCCATTTTCTGCGTAGATTCACGCACTGACTAGCAATTAGGAAAAACTGACATGGCAATGAACACCTATTCCGAGACCTCTTTCACCTGCGATATTCCCTGGTGTGAAGCGCGTAGTGACGGCGCGGCCGACGAGGCAGCGGCCCGCGTTCAAGCTGCCGCCGAGGGCTGGATCTCACAGCCGGGCCTCGACCTCTGCGCCAAGCATCACGCGGTCATGGTGGGGGAGATCTCTAGAGATGCGTAGCGACTTCCTGGAGGTGTCGCCGCCTCGGTACTGCTCGCCGATCCCCGAGGGCACCGACCTGAGCAACGCCGAGCGCGGGGCCGAGCTGCAACGGCTGCCACTGACCCCGCAAGGCCGCATTGTTGCGGGCGTGCTGGAATCGAAGCGGCCGAGCGGGCTGCCTAGTCACCGCTCTGTGGTGGTAGAAATCCCGCGCCGTGCGACTAAGACCACCTCGATACAAAATGTGCTCCTGGGCCGCTGCGTGAATATCCCCGGCTATTTCGTGATCTCCACCGCGCAGGATGGAACCCGCGCTAGTGAGTTCATGGCGGATCTCATGGACTTGCTCGAAACTCACGCCGAGGAAATCACCGACGAGCATAACGCCGAGATCGAGGCGGCCTGGACTGACCCCGATAAAGATCCACCGTTGGAAGATCCGAAAAAGTGGGGGCTCCTACAGCTCGGGATCAAGCAGCTTTACCGCTCGCAAGGCCGAGAACAAATCAAATTCAGCAACGGTTCAAAGTGGAAATCTGTGCCGCCTGAGCCCTCGAAACTGCGTGGCAAGGGCGTCCGCGCTCTCTGGATGGACGAGGGCGGGGAGCTCGACCCGGACGAGGGGCCGAAACTGCTGGGCGGTGCGCTCCCGGTGCTGGACACCTCGCCCGATGCGCAATTCATCATCTCGGGTACGCCCGGCGAAGAACGGCGCGGCTCATTCTGGGAATACCTCACCAAGGGCCGGGAAGATGAAGAAAACCGTGGCATCGTGGATTACTGCGCCGATGACCTCGCCGACCCCGAGGACGAGGGCGAGTGGATGCGGAATCATCCCGGCCTCGCGTGCGGGCTCACGAGCATCGAGATTATCCGCGAGCGTTTCCATGACATGGATCTCGCCGAGTTCAAGCGAGAGTACATGTGTATCTGGCCCGTGGACGCCAAGAGCACTGCCCTGGATCTGCGCAAGTGGGAGGTCACCGGCCGAGATCCGAGGATCGAACCGCCCGCGCTCACCTGGGCTATGGGTTTCGACGTTGACCCGGCCGGGAAAAGTGGCGCTGTGGCCACGGCCTGGATTGACGAGCACAACGCGCCACACGTTCAAATTATGCGGCACCGTTCGGGCGGTGTCTCGTGGATGAATGAATATATAACCCGTGGATTATTAAAGTTCCCCCGTGTCAAGCTTGGGTATGACAGCATCGGGCAGAATGTGGCTATGGCCGATGACCTGCGGGCCAAGCCTCGCATCCGCTCGAAGCAAGTCCAAGCGCTCACCATGAAAGATGCGGGATCGGGAACCGCGCTGATCTCGCGCGGCGTGGACAACATGAGTATCTGGCATGGAACGCATCCGATACTTGATAAGCAAATCAGCACGGCGACATGGCGCGAATCCGGCTCTACGATGCTCTTTCGAGCCTCGGCCGGGGAGATCACTTGCTTACGCGCTGCGCTGGCCGCGCTCGCCCTGGTGAACAAGGAACGCCGCCCGGCGACCCCACAGCCCGCCGATGCGGTACGCACCTCCCGAGTCCGAACGTTCTAGGCGGATGCCTAGCAATGCATAGGCATTGCTAGGCAAAAACCCGAAAAACTAGGCGATGGCCAGCGCCAACGGGTTAGCTGTGAGGCATGGGAATCGCTAATTTGTTCCGCAAGTCGGGGCCGGTCTACAACGCTACAACGGGCGTTTCATCGGGCTACACCTCGATATCTTCCCCCTGGGCAAATTCCGCCCGCCTCGCCGTCGTGCAGACCCCCGAAGCGATTGGAGAGGGGCTCGTCACCCTGGGCGAAGCCATGAAAGTTCCGCCCGTAGCTCGCGGCCTCGGCCTCGTTACCACCGTGGGGGCCTCTTTCGATCTGGTCACCGATACCGGGGCCGGTGGCCCGGTGTGGCTCGATAGCACTTTCGGGGCGATCACCGCCCGGCATCGAACCGCTTTCACATTCCAAGATCTCATGATGACCGGGGCCTCCTGCTGGTGGATCTCACAGCGCGGGGATGACGGTTACCCCTTGGAGCTTGAACGGATCCCCCGAGAGCTGTGGTCACTGGATGAAGCATTCAACGTGCAGACCATCGACGGTACGACCCTCGACCCGCGCCGCGTCGTTTATATACCGGCCTTGGTTCCTGGTGGTTTCCTCGAATACGGGGCCGACTCGGTACGCGAATACGTGTATCTCGGCAAGCAGATCCGCAACCGCGCCCGCGTCGGCAAGCCGCTGCTGAATCTTCACATCGCGGATCAATACGAGCCGACCGATGAAGAACTAGACCAAGTGGCCGATGAATGGGCCGAGGCACGCCAAGCGCCCAACGGTGCTTTTGCGTTCACGCCTTGGTGGCTCGACGTCAAGGAACTGGGCAGCGACGAGGTAAGCCCGCTAGCCGACGCCCGAAACGAGGTGCGCCTGGACGTCGCTAACTTCCTGAACATCAACGCCGCGCTACTTGACGGCAACAACGGCACGAGTGACACCTACTCGAACACGCTGCAGAACATGAATGAGTTCCTAGTCCTGACCATGGGCGCATTCATTACCGCCGTTGAGCAACGCCTAAGCCAAGATGACGTGACGCCGCCGGGCATGAAGATCCGCTATGACACGGCCGGTTTCGATCAAGCCGAGGACGCCAAGGGCAACGCCGGGGCCGCCGTATCCACTCCACACGTAGGGGCAAACAATGAGTAATACAATCAAGCTTTCATCCGAGGGTAGCCTGACCCTGGCCATAGCGCCCGAACCGGCAACCGTGGACATGGAGCGCCGCACCGTCAAGGGCAAAATTGCCGCTTACAACAAGACCTCAACCACGGCCCGTATCCGCCTCGCCGCTGGATCGCTCCGCCCCCGCATGCCATTGCGCGGCGTCAAGATGCTGATCGAACACGACATGAAAAAGAGCGTCGGATACATGCTCTCGTATGATCCCGACACCCTAGAGGCCGAGTTCAAAATCCCCGAGGGCCCCGAGGGTGACGAGGCGCTCAAGAAAGCCGCCGACGGAACCCGCGACGGCCTGAGCATCGGCGTGCACCCCGAGGCCGTCACCGCCCTGGAAAACGGCGACCGGCAACTCGATGACGGCGAACTGTACGAGGTATCACTCGTGGCCGTACCTGACTTTGCAGATGCCCGCGTGCAATCTGTGACCGCCTCGGTCAACGCAACTGACCGACCAACCGAAAAGGAAAAGACCATGGATCTAGACGAAAAGACCCCCGCCCCGGCCGGTTTCGGCGGCATCACGCTCGGCGCTCTGCTGGAGCACGGCCCGGACGCTTTCAAGACGGCGGGCAACGGCCCGGCGCTCAAGGGTTTCCCCACCGGCAAGGAGGGTGTCAAGCTGGGCGCGGTCGAATCGTTCCGCGCCGACCTGAGCTCGAAGAAATCTCTGAGCCTCGCCCTTGACCCCATTATCCAGTCCGACGTGTACGACGCCACGAGCGTACCGCAGTTTGTCGGAGAGCTCTGGGCCGGCCGGGCCTACGTGGAACGTTTCGCGCCACTGACCACCGCCCGCACCTTGACCTCGCAGAAAATCGAGGGCTGGGGCTGGGAGGCCGGTTTCACCCCGGACGTAGGCGATTACGAGGGCAACCTGACCGAGGTTCCTACCAATGAAGTCAAGGCCAAGCCGGTAAGCAAGACCGCCGCCCGCCTCGCCTCGGGCCACAAGGTAGACCGTATTCACGTCGATATGCCTAACGGCGGTTTCTGGGAATCGTTCTACCGCGAGCGGGCGAAGAACTACGCCCGCAAGCGTGATGCCAAGGTACTCGCACACATGCGAACCGCTGGCAACCACACCGCCAAGACCGTAGCGCTTGGTGTCGATGACCCATGGGCCAAGCTGGTACGCGGCGCACTCTGGGTACTCGAGGTGGGCGTACCCCAGTGGGCGATCCTCGGGGCCGACGAGTGGGAGAAACTCGCGTTGACCGTGGACTCCGACAAGCTCGCCTATCTTAATGCCTCCCTGGGCCTTGAGGCCGGGCAGCTTGCAGACTTCAAGTTAGTGCCCGCTCCGATCTCCGACACGGCCAGCAATGGCCGCGTGACCGTGGGCGTCAACGAAGCGACCGAGTTCTACGAATTGCCGGGCGGCCCGATCCGTGTTGACGCGCTCGACGTGAGCAATGGCGGCGTTGACGCGGGGCTGTTCGGTTACTACGGCCTCTTGACCACCGACGCCCGAGGCGTCGTGGACGTCACCACGGCAACCGCCTAAAGGAGGTGTGAAGCATGCCTAAAAGCAACCAGACCAACGCTCTAGACCAGTTGGCGACGGAGATCAAGGCGCAAAACACGCTGCTCTCTGGAATCGTTATCAAGCTGGATCTCGCCCTTGAGCTGCTGGGAGATCCCACCGAGGACGCGCTAGGCAACGATCCCACCGAGGACGTGCCACCGCTCGATCTAGGCGACTAGTCCAATGGCTCTGACCATCGGATATGTCACCTATGACGAGGCTGTGACTAGCGGAACGCTGTATGTCCAATGGCAAGACGCGCTAGACCTCCCTGACGAGCTCTTGCAAGAGATGCTCTGGGCCGGTTACGACGCGGTGCAGCCTATGGCCCCGGCCTCGATGCAAGTCGCGCCAATCTCCGAGGATGACGCCCGCAAGCTCTTTCGGGCGCAAGTGCTCTTAGCCCGCTCGGCCCTGGCCCGCATGCGGCCGAGCGAGCAAGGGGGCGGCGACGAGTTCCAACTACAGGATCTCTCCCGCCGCCTATGGCTCGAAGCGCGAACCCTGCTGAGGCCCCGCCGAATGAAAGGAATCCGCTAGTGAGTGGCGACAGCGTACGAAGCCAAATAGCCGACCGGCTGAAAGAGTTCCTCCCTGATTACGTGATCGACGATTACCCTGCAGATCCTGACCAAGTGCTCCGAGGCCGCCCCTATGTGGACGTCTACGGAACGGAGATCACGGGGCTGGGAGAAAACCAACTCGCACACACCGTAACGATCAACGTTATGGCCGTGGCTGGCACCCCGGCCCTGACCGAGGACGCCCTGGAAACAGCGCGGGATAACGTGCTCATCGTGCTCACCCAACACATGCCCGGTGTGTTCCCGCAACGCGCCGAGCGTCAAACATTCCTTGAGAACACCTATAGCGGTTACGGAATCACTGTGACCGCTTACAGTTCCAACGCATACAAGAAAGCTGAGGTTACACCATGATTAGTCCATTCATCAAAGAGGCCCACGTGGTCATTGACGGCGTGCAGTACCGTGACGAGGTAAGCAACGTTACTTTCACGCCGACCACCGCGAACCAGTCGTGGAATCCGCTCTCGGGCAACTCGGTAAGTACCGCGCAGGTGACCGCGTGGAACGTGGCATTCACCTACGGGCAGGACTACGACACCGCCGACTCGCTGGCCAGCTACGTTCAAGCCAACCAAGGCCAGCCCTGCGATATCCAGTTTGTTCCCACCGACGGATCTACCAAGGCATGGGCTACCACGATCTCCGCCCTTATGCCGGGCAACATCGGCGGCGCTGCGGGCGTGGCCGAAGCGACAAGCACGAGCCCCTGCGTCAAGCCGGTGCACGAGGCTTACACCCCGCCAGTGGGCTAACCATGGGCTCTCTCTTTCAAGTGCGGGCCGCTGACTTGGCCGAGCTGCGGGGCATCATCCTGGCAACCAAGGCCGCGCCGCGCGAGGTGCGCAACGCAATCAATCGAGAGATGCGAGCCAACCTCAACCCAATTTGGAGAGAGTCCATCAAAGCGAAAATGGCCGGGCTCCCCGACGTGGATCGAACGATCCTCGGCAAGGGGGCCCGCGTCAAGGCGGGCAATTCTGCGCAACTTATCGCCGGTAACAGCACTAAGGCGCTCTCGGGGGGCCTCGTGCCTAACCGCTGGGCCAAGTCCTGGGAGTTTGGCACGTATGACCGCGAGAAGAAAAAAACCTACACGCGCCGCAACCGCCGCAACTCGGGCACCCACACCGTGAGCCGACGCACGCGCCGCCAGCTCCCCGCCCTGGCCCGCCAAGGGCATGCAATTTGGCCAAGCGCCGCCGAGTCAATCCCGCGAGTGATCTCGCTACAGGTGCAAACCGTCGTGAGAGCACTCAATGAGATGTTAGGAAACTGAGCCGATGGCCGTAAAAATCAGCCTCACCTCTGACGCCTCCGAGGTGATCCGAGACGCTGGGAACGTAGGCGACGCACTACGCGACGTCGCCGACGAGCTAGAGCGCACCGGCAACGCCGGGCAGGGTGTGGGCGACGAAATCAGCCAAGGCATGCGCGAGGGTGAACGCGCCGCCGATGGGCTGAAATCCGAGCTCAAGGACACCGAGCGGGCCCTGGACAACACCGGGGATACCGGCAAGGACGTAGGCCGAGGTATCGAAGCGGGCATGCGTGACGGTGAACGCGCCGCCGATGGGCTGAAATCCGAGCTCAAGGACACCGAGCGATCCCTAGAGAAAACCGGGGATGCTGGCAAGGATCTCGGCCGCGACCTTGAAAAAGGGCTGAAAGACGGTGAGAAAGCCGCTGACAAATTCGAGGATCAAGTACGCGACGCACTCCGCAAGGCCGCCGATCATGCGGATAGCTCCGGCAAGAAAATCGGCGACACCACTAAAAAGGGTTTCGACCGTGCGGGCGAGGGGGCCGAAGAATTTCGGGATGAAGCCGACAGCGTGGCGCGTGAAGCGGCAACGAGTTTCGACGGCTCGGCCGAGTCAATCGCTGACGTTTTCCGAGATCTCGCGGCCAACGCTTTCGCCGGTTTCGGCCCGGCCGGTGTTATCGCGGGCGTGGCAATCGCTGCGGGCATCGGCATCGGCATTAAAGCCGCCGAGGACTTGGCCGAGGAAAACGACGAAGCGGGCGAAGCGGTGGCAGCCCTGGCCGAAGAGTATTACGAGCTCGGCGGGCGGATAGACCGCGTGGATCTCGCCGGGAAAATCCGCGAGTTCAATAACACCGTGAACGAGGATAACCCCTGGACTTTCTGGAAAAACGAGGCAGAAACCAACCTCGAGAAATACACGCGGTTACTCGAAGATGCGGGCGTAGATACCGATACTGTGATGCGCGGCATGGCGGGCAGCATGGACGATGCAGAACAAGCATCAGACCTGCTCGATAAGCGCATAGCCGAGCTCACCGAAACAATCCAAGAGGGCACGCACTACACCGCCGACGGTATCCCGATCCGAAGCGAGGACGCCCGCGCGGCGCTCAAGCAACGAGACGCCCTAGGCGAAGCAAAAGAAGAAGTAGATAAGAACCGTGAAGCCCAAGAGCGAGCCCAAACGCAAGCCGAGGGCAACACGCGGGCAACCAAGGATCTTACCGGGGCCATTGTTGACCAGATCGAAGCCCTGGACGAGCTCGCCGGGGAGAATCAAAGCTCCCTTGAGGCCAACCTGGATTGGAAAGAAACGGTGGCCGAGGCCACCAAGACGATCAAGGAAAACGGCAAGTCGCTCGATGCGAACACCGAGAAAGGCCGCGACAATCAGCGGGCCTTGATCGACATAGCCGAGGCCGCACGAGACAAGGCGGCCGCCGATGCTGCGGCCGGGGAATCCTCCGAATCACTGGCCCGCGATATGCAGGTAGCCCGCGATAAATTCGTGGATACCGCGCTCGCTGCGGGGGCCTCGGCCGAAGAAGCGCGACAGCTCGCCGATGACCTCGGGCTGATACCCCACGAGGTGGACACCGATATCACGGCCGACAGCAAAGAAGCCCGCCGTGAGATCAAGGAGGTGGAGGGCCTCCGCCCCTGGGTAGAGGTCGAAGTGACCGGCGACAACGAGCCCGCCAAACGAGAGATCAAGCGGCTGGACGGCTCACGGGTAGAAGTCGATGCGGATGCCCGCACCGGCCGGGCCCGCGACAGCATCGACTCGCTCAACGGGCGCAACGTCAACGCCAACGCGGGCGCACGCATCCAAGACGGCCGCAACGATATCGACAAGCTCAACGGGCGCAAAGTCTACGCCGACGCCGGGGCGCGAACCTGGGATGCGAGAGATGATATCGACTCGCTCAACGGGCGCAACGTCAATGTGAACATCGGGGCCCGCACCGGCAACGCACAACACGCAATCAACATGCTCAATGGACAAAACATCTATGTCGATGTTTACGAACGCTTCGGCGGAAAGTACAGGGTCTAACCATGGCAACACTGACAGTAACCAAGGGCAATATCATCGGCTCGGCCCGGCTAGAGTTCGCCCTCGCGGCCGGTGAAGTAGTCCTAGGGATCACGCGGCGTGAGGTCAAGCGGGATACCACCTACCGGGCAATCGCGGTGAATAGCTCTTATCCGATCTCGGCTAGCGGGAACGTTTACGACTATTCCCCGGCCTACGGCGTGAACATGTACCGGGCGACGATCAGCAACGGCACGACCACGACAACGATCACGGGAGAGTTCACCATGGACTTTACCGGGCTCATGGTCACCAACGAGGGCAGTAACCTCCGCGCGGTCAACGTCGCCGCCCTGCTCAAGTACAGCCGCACCATGAACCATCTCCACGTCGTGCATCAGATCCCTTACCGCTCGGGCCCGCCCCTGGTCAAGTACATGCCCGGCGACTCCCGGCCCGCGTCGGCTGAAATCCTGATCGGCTCGCCCGAGGGCGGCCTGGGCGACTTTGAGGACAAGCTCAACGGCCTGGGCGCTCTGGTGATCCGCCGCCCGAGCCTCTCACAGCCTGACATCATCGCGGCGGTCATGTCCTACGTACTGGATCACGCCGAACCCGATCCGATGAACCAAGACGCCACGCAATGGATCGCCAAGCTGACACTCGCCGAGGTGGTCTAAGTGGCGCTGACAACCTCCGAGAAGCTGGCCCACCGCGACAACGGCGGGCAAATCGTCTATAAGTGTTCGGGATACCTCGCCGGGGTTACTTATCAAGCGGACGCGATGCCCCTGCTCGGGATGAACCTCGTAGAAGATATGCATTTCGAGACGCGCGGGCAGGTGGATATACGCCTTGCCGGGAAGATCCCGGCCTCGCCCTATTCCGCGGATTACGTGACGATCACCGCCGAATATGTGGCCATCGGCGGCGCTGTAGTGGATACCGAGGCGCTGGGCCGGTACTACGTGCGCAACCAGAAATACGATGACTTGTCGGATACGACAATTCTGCGGCTCTTTACCGCTGATTGTTTCCTGACCGATGAAAAGTTTCTAAAGGATGACCATAACGGCTCGGGCTGGACTTATAAATCCTGGATCGAGTTCATCATCACGCGTGGCGGGATCTCGGGGGTATCGCTGACGCCGATCTATGAAACCTCGATCCCCGAAACCGCTATGCCAGTTGACGCCCGGCGCGGTCTGTTCGGCACGAGCTACGCAACGCACGTTGACAACCTCTTGCAGCGGTTCGACGCGAAATACTACGTCAACCGCAACGGCCAAGGCGTCATAGCGCCCCGCAAGGAATCGGGCGTGTCCAACGTGATTAGCTCGACTTACATCAATCCTGGGGCCAAGCGACTCGTGAAAGATATTTCCATCGAGGCCGACCGCGAACGGTGGTATAACGAAGTCGCTTTGCGCTACTGGTGGAGCAACGGCGATACAAGTTACCAAGTGTTCGGCTGTGCTCGCGTGGCCTCCGGCGACATGCACTCAAGCAACGCGGGTAACAAGCAATACATCGAAGAAATCAGCGGCGGCCCGACCCTGGCAGAAGCACAGGCGGCAGCGGTGAACATGCTCAAGGCGCTCACGCGCCGTGCTGAACTGCTCCTAATCAAGGCTGTGGGCATGCCCTGGATCAAGGTAGGCGACCGGCTGACCTATGACGGCCGCACTTGGCTTATCGCCAAAATCCAGATGGATCTCATTACCGACGAGATCGACATACAGGCCGAGCTCTACACCGATCCCGCCCCCGTGGAATCTTTCACCCCGCAATGGTAAACAGATAGGAAATCCAACATGTCAAGCATGGTAAGCCCACTAGAGGGCCGGGCAACCTCTGGATTCAAGACACGCGCCCGCCCCGATCACGCCGGGCAGGATATCGCACCACAGCGCCGAGGGGCCGCCGCCGCCGTCCGCGCCATGTTCGCCGGTACGGTGATCGACGTAGAGCGGGGCCAAGACCCCGGCGACCGGGATACGGGCATCCATCCTGGGCGCACTGGCAACGGCATCCGCATCCGCAACACCGGCAAGGGATCTAGCGGTGATCGAGAGATCCAGCTCTATAACCACGTTTACCCCTCGGTGAATGTGGGCGACGTGGTGGCCGCTGGTGACGTGATCGGCCGCCTGGATGACTCCGGCAACCAGACCGGGCGGCACTTGCACCTTGAAACCTGGGATGCTAACGGGAATCTTTACGACCCGGTGAAGTGCTTCAAGAAATACGGGATCAAGGTAGGCGCCAAACCCGACGTGGACAACGCCGCCCCCGAGAAAGAAACCGCCCGCCCCGCCGAATATGACCCGGCCGTGAAGAAATACCAAGATCGGCAGATCTATTACCCGAACATGTTGCACGACGGCATCGACGGCCCGCGCAACAAGGCGCATAAAGCATGGGTAGAGGATCTACAGCGCGAGCTGAACAAATGGAAATCCGATCTCCCTGACCTGGTGATCGACGGCGATTACTCCGGGAAAACCGGGGCCAAGGTGCGGGAGATCCAGACCCGCAACAAGAGCGGCGCATATCGCCGCGCCGGGGGCCGCAAGGTGGATCGAATCGCCGGGCCGGTCATGTGCAAAATGCTTGGAATGCGTAAGCATCCATCACTCTAGAGAGGTTAGGAACCATGAGCGAGAAAAGAGTTATCGGCCCCGTGTCCAAGTCCGCTGCGGCGGGCGCTGGTGTCGGTTATGCCGTCGCTGAAATCGTCGTTTGGGGGCTCGCGCAGCCGCCGATGCTTATTGACGCCTCCCCGATTCAAGCTGCCCTAGGCCTCGTGCTCACCGTGCTTGGCGGTTTGCTCGGTGGCAAGATCTCGAAGCCTACAGGGGGCGGGGATCATGTTGCCCGATAACGACGTGGTGGGCGTCCGCTTGCAGCTAGCGGAAATCAAGGGCATGCTCACGCGGGCACACCTGGACTATGACAGGCGGATCGAGGTGCTGGAAAAATCGCAATCCGGCCTTGGTGGGCGCATGGCTCAAATCATCTCGCCGATCATCTCCGGCGCGGCCCTGCTTCTGGTGCTCGTGGCCTAGCTAGGCACGAGAAAGCCCGGCCCCGATTACGGGGCCGGGCCCCTGGGCGTTAAGCTGCTGCGGGGAGCGAGATGTTATTCAACGTGTCACGTTGCCGCTCTGGATCGACTTTTGTGTAAATCTGTGTGCTCTGGATATTCTCGTGTCGCATGAGTTCCTGGACTATGCGAACATCGCCCGACTCGTGCAAGAGGCTCGTGCCGTACCAATGGCGCAACTGGTGAGGCGTGGCGCTAACCCCGGCCCGATCCATGGCCCGCCGTATCGCCGTCGAAACGCTCTGGCCGGTCACATGCCCCGATCCGGTTTGATCCGAGGGATACCAAAAGCCTTGCCGGGGATACGCTAGGGCCACTTCCACGAGATCCGCGTGAATCGGCAAGACGGCCGTTTTACTACCCTTGCCGGTAACCCGTAGCGTCTTGGCGTCAAGGTCGAAATCCTCACCGGCAATCTTGGCTATCTCGTGGACTCTGAGCCCCTGGAGCGCCGCGAGCATGATCTTAGTGCGAGTATGCCAGCGTGAAGCGTGCTCAATGGTCGATCTCAAATCGGCATCAGTGACCGGCCTTGGCAGACTCCGAGGCCGCTTGACGGCCGGGATAGTGCGCAATGGATCATCGACCCGCTGGCCAGTCTTGATTAGCCACGCCGCGAACGAGCGCAAGATGCTGTGATAGCTCGCCTTGGAGCTCGGGGCGACACCCTCGCGGCCGAGGTATCTAATTACGTCGCGGTCTGTGAACGTGAGGGGCTCCGAGTTCGTGAGACTAAAAAAGTGAGACAACGTATATTGACGCTCTCTCACAGTTCGATCCGCCAACCCCGTTCCCCGTTGCCAGGCTGACCAGTCCAATATTATTTCGAGTGATGACATGGTTTAATTTTCAACGAATTAAGCCACGAGTGACAAGGGTCGGTAACGATCACCTTGTAAACTGAAGGTCACCGGTTCGAATCCGGTAGGGGGCTCTGACCTGGTCCTGGACCAGCAACGGGAACCGTGTCCATGAATCTTCGTGGCGCGGTTTCTTTTTTTAGCCCCAGATCATGCCCGAGCCAGCGTCGCGCCTATGGCAGGCTCAAAGATCCCGCCGGTAGAATTTTGCGCAGAACCTATATTTGAGGAGCCGACCATGGCCGGAGGCCTTGCAGCACTATTGGACGACGTGGCGGCGCTGGTGAAAGTCACCGCGGCATCGCTTGATGACATCGCGCTGGGCGCTGGCAAGGCCAGCACCAAATCGCTAGGCGTCGTCATCGACGATGCGGCAGTCACCCCGCAGTACGTGGCCGGGCTCTCGCCCAAGCGCGAGCTTCCAATCATCTGGAAGATCGCCGTTGGGTCTATCCGGAACAAGATGCTGTTCATCCTTCCGGTGGCGCTGATCCTATCGCAGTTCGCTCCATGGGCTCTGACCCCGATCCTGATGATCGGTGGCGCCTATCTGGTTTTCGAAGGCGCCGAGAAGCTGCTTGAGGCGATGGGCGCGATCAAGCACCACGCTCCGGGCGGCAAGGAGGGAGTGCGCGACGAGAAAGCGATCATCGGATCGGCAGTGCGCACAGACCTCGTGCTTTCCGCGGAGATCATGGTCATCTCGCTGAACGAGGTGTCCCACGAGCCATTCTTGAATCGCGCGCTGATCCTGATTGTGATCGCCATCCTGATGACCGTCGTGGTCTATGGCGCCGTGGGCTTGATCGTCAAAATGGACGACATCGGACTGCACATGGCCGCCAAGCCGCGCCAGCTCACGCAGAAGATCGGGCGCGGCCTGGTCAAGGCGATGCCCATCGTGATGTCCATCCTGAGCAAGGTCGGCGTGATCGCGATGCTCTGGGTCGGCGGGCACCTGCTGCTGGTCGGCATGGACGAACTGGGCTGGCACGCACCGTACGGCTTCGTGCACCACGTGGAACTGCTGGTCCACGACGCGACCGGCCAGGCCGGCGCCGTGCTGGGCTGGCTGGTGAACACCGCCTTCTCCTGCCTTGCCGGTTTCATCATGGGTACCGTGATTACCGTCATCATCCTGGGCCTCCAGAAGCTGCGCCACAAGGGCAAAGCCGAAGCAGACCACTAGGAACAGGAATCAGCCAGATGCCCGCGCACGTAGAATAGAGAAGTTGCCGCCCGGACTCGGTCTACCGGTCCAGCCCAACTGTCTGGCCTACGTGGAAAGATCGATGCGTGTTGAGTAGAGAATTGACAGATCAGGCCACCGCCCGCCATGCGCGCGGAGCCTACTTCACCCCGGAACCCGTTGCCAGCTTCATGGCGCAGTGGGCGCTGGGGGAGCAAGGATCCAAGGTCCTGGAACCCTCCTGCGGTGAAGCGCAATTCCTTGCCGCTGCCCATCCGGTGCTCGCAGATGGCCGAGACCGGGTCGAGCTGGTGGGCCTGGAACTGCACGAACCATCGGTGCAGGCCGCCCGTGAACGGATGAGCGCCGCCGGGATCGACGCGCGCATCGAGCACGCCAACTTCTTCGAGGTCACCGGCTACGCCGAGTACGACGCTGTCATCGGCAACCCTCCCTACGTGCGCTACCAGCTGCACCGCGGGGCTGACCGGCAGCTCTCGCGCGCCGCGGCCAAAGCCTCGGGCGTGGAACTGAATGAACTTGCCAGCATCTGGGCCGCTTTCGTCGTGCATGCCACCAGCTTCCTTGCCGTCGGCGGGCGCCTGGCCCTGGTGCTTCCGGCAGAGCTGATGTTCGTGAACTATGCCGGGCCTGTCCGCCAGATGCTGCTTGAACGCTTCGCCAGCGTGCACCTGGCCGTCTTCGAAGAGCGCTTGTTCGCCGACGCGCAGGAAGAAGTGGTGCTGCTGCTGGCCGAGGGCTTCCGCGAAGGGGCTAGCGGTTCCTTCAACCTGCACCAATTCCGCAATGCGCTGGATCTGCAAGCCCTGGGCGAAGGCACCCGCCACACCCCGGTGCGCATGAACGAGCGCTGGACCGGTTCCCTGGTCGGCCTCGAAGCCCAGGGGATCTTGTCGGCGGCACTGGCCGCCGGCCGGATGGCGCCGCTGCAGTCCTGGGGCGAAACCTCGCTGGGCGCGGTCACCGGCAATAATAAGTGGTTCACCCTCTCGGCCCAGCAGATCCAGGACCTGGGGCTGGCCCGCGAGGACCTGATCCGGATCTCGCCTCCGGGCTCGCGCCACCTGCGCGGGCTGGAATTGAGCGAGGACGGCTGGGAAAAGCTCGCCGAGCACGGGGCAGCTGCCTACATGTTCCGCCCCGGCGCGGAACCCAGCGGTGCTGGTGCGCGCTTTGTGGCCAGCGGTGAACTGCAGAACGTCGACCAGGCCTACAAGTGCAAGGTGCGCTCGCCGTGGTGGCGGGTGCCGGTGCTCTCGGTGCCGGATCTGTTCATGACCTACATGAACGCCGACACCCCGCGGTTGACCGCCAACGAGGCCGCGGTGCACCACATCAACTCGATCCATGGGGTGTACCTCGGCGCCGATGCGCGCGAGCTGGGCCGCGAGCTGCTCCCGGTGGCATCGCTCAATACCCTGACCATGCTCGGAGCCGAAATGGTGGGCCGCTCCTACGGCGGCGGCATCCTGAAGCTGGAACCGCGTGAAGCCGACCAGCTGCCGGTCCCGGCGATCGGCATGGTGCAGCGCTATGCCCGGCAATTGCGTGCCATCAAGCCGGCGGTGCGTGAACTGCTGGTGCAGGGGCGCAAGCAAGAGGCCACCGACCTGGTGGACAGCGTGGTGCTCGAGCAGCTGCTCGGCTTGGAGCCGGATGCGCTGGAGGCGGTCCGCACAGCGCGAATGAATATGCTCGAACGCCGCAAGGCCAGAAGCAAAGCCGTGAGGGGATGAACGTGGCCAATCCTGCGATCGAAAAGACCTTGGCCTTTGCCGAATTCGATACCACCTTGATGTCAGCGGCGAAGGATTCGCCCTGGCTGGGCAACGGCGCGGTAACCGAGGAATTCAACCCGTCCTTCCCGGTGCTCGAACGCCTGCTGAGCATCCCGGTCCGCAACAAGGCGGTCACCCGATCGGGCCGCTTTGCCCAGGGCGTGGACGCATGGCTGGCCCATGAATTGCGCCGTGCCGGATTCGATGCGGATCTGGTGTGGCCGCGTCCCGAGGCGCCCCGGGTCTTGTCCAGCGACATCCTGGAACTGCTGCGCAAGCTGCCGGAGCGGCTGGCCGACGAGGTGCACGAGTCCATCATGGCGGGCAAGGCGGGCAGCATCGACGCGCGCATCCTGGGCCGCGCCTACATGAAGCAAACCGACGTGGTGATGACCCATTGGTCCACCGGTCCCGAGCTGCTGCTCAGCACCAAGGCGATGACCTCATCCTTCGGCAAGAACCTGGCCAACCGCTATGAAGAGGCCTATGGGGATGCGGCTAACCTGCGGGCCCGCTACCCGCTGGCAGCCGTCGGGTTCTTCTTCGTGCAGCGTGCCACGATCCTGGAATCCGAGCCAGCCGCCTTCCGCCGCACCGTGGACATGATCCGCAAGCTGCGCGACTTCGGCGACGGCTTCGGGTACACCGCCACCGGCCTGCTGCTGGTGGATTGGGATGAGAGCGCGGAGCATCCCGAAGTGAAATGCGTCCACGCTCCGGTGCCCGCGGATATTGCCGCGCCGCAGTTCCTCAACGCCATGGTCGATGCGGTCCTGAAGGTCACCCCGATTGACCTGCACGAGGCCGCTCGCGCTCGCCGGGCCGGAGAAGTTGCCCCGCTGCCGGGCCACGGCTCCGTGGACGAACAGCAGGACGCCCTGTTCTAGGCGGTCACATCACCGGCACGGCGGAGGCCGGATCATCGGATCCGAACTGCGCGGCGAATCCCTGGACCGGGGCCGGGCCGGCCATGAGGCTCGGGGCTGGCATCGCACTTTCGGGAAGGTGGATGGCCACGTGGTCCTCGGAGGCCTGCGGCAATTGCGCGGCCCACTGCCATGCGGCCTCGGTGGCCCGGTAGATGAACTTCAGCTGCCCATCGTGCTCGAAGCTGCGCTCGCGCTGCCACAGTTCCGAGCGCTCGTAGAAGGCCCAGGATGCCGGGTTCTGCGAATCGATGACGCTGATCGGAGTTTTGCCCGAACGCAGCGCGTGGGCAAGGCGCAGCGACGTCGCATGCTGGCGGATGCCCAGGCGGCGGTAGTCCGGGCGCACGGCCATGCAACCGAGCTCCACGGCGTTCATCGAAGAAGTCGGGGCAATGATGGAATCATGCACGAGGCCTGCGGCAACCAAGGTGCCCTGGTCGCGCACGGTCACAAGCAGCGAGAGCCGGTCGAACTTCTGGTTCCAACGCTGGTCGACCAGGGGGTAAAGGGTCGCTAATTCGGCGCGCTGGGCCGGCTGAACGCATAGGGATGACAAGGAAAAGTTCAGGTTTTCAAACACTGGGTACGGTCCTAAATTCTAAGAACGAACGAAAGATGAGGCTTTTGCGCGGTGGAAAAATCCACTGCGCGGTTTCGTTGGCCTTGAGGGGACCGATGCCGGCGGCTTCCGGCAACTTCCTTGTAGGGTCCAGTTTGAGCTCGATGAGCTAGAAAAATTATGGAGTCTAAAGTCCCTTTTTGACAAGTGGAAATGGGTACTTTTAGGTGAATCGCAAATAAACTATTCGGCGCTGTTTTTCTGCTCTACTCATTGCCTGAACCGCGACTGTTTGAACCTGCGCTGGAAGCGGCATTTCGGCGTGTTCCGGGGACGGATTCCGGGCGCTGGAACCGGTGGCCGATTTGGAGTGAGGTCCACGGCCCGGTAGGATTGCTTATGCGCTTGGCTTGCAAGTCAGGGCGCAGATGGATCTTTAGCTCAGTTGGTTAGAGCGTTCGCCTCACACGCGAAAGGTCGCTGGTTCGAGTCCAGTAAGATCCACCAAGAACGAAAGCCACCGCAATGCGGTGGCTTTCGCTGTTTCCGGGACAGCCAGGATCCTAGGCGCCAAGCAGCTGGTGCACCATGGGCTTGACCTCTTCTCCGAGCAACTTGATGCTGTTCATCATCGCCTCGTGCGGCAAGGAACCGGCAGAGTACTTGATGTCAACGCGCGACAAGCCCAGCTGCTGGGCCACCTTGGCCATCTTCCGTGCCACAGTTTCCGGGCTGCCGGCCATCATGGCTCCCTCGGGCCCCATGGAAGCCTGCAAGCGCATCTTGCTGGCCGGCGGCCAGCCTCGTTCGGCGCCCAGCCGATTCATGGTGCGCTGGTAATGCGGCCAGAGGGTTTCCAGGGCCTCCTGGTCGGTGGAAGCCACCAAGCCATGGAAGTGCGCCGAGACCGGCAATTCTCCATGGCCGAACTCCTTCAGCGCACGGCGGTAGAGAGTGGCCAAGCCTTCGAAGGCCGAGGGCTGGCCGCCGATAATGGCCAAGCACAACGGCAAGCCATGCCGGGCCGCGCGGGTGACCGACTGCGGGCTGCCACCCACACCCACCCAGGTGGTCAAGGGCTGGTCTTCCAGCAGCGGGTAGATCTGCTGGTTGCGCAAGGCGGCGCGGTGCTTGCCCTGCCATGAAACCGGCGTGCCGTGGCGGAGCTTGGCCAGCAGATGCAGCTTCTCTTCGAACAGGTCCTCGTAGTCTTCAAGATCCAGGCCGAAGAGCGGGAAGGATTCGATGAAGGAGCCCCGGCCTGCGATGATCTCGACTCGCCCGTTGGAGATCGCGTCCAAGGTGGCAAAGTGTTCGTAGACGCGCACCGGGTCGTCGCTGGAGAGCACGGTCACCGCGGTGCCGAGCTTGATGCGCTGGGTAGTGCTGGCCAGGGCGGCCAGAACGATTTCGGGGGAGGAGATGGCATAGTCATCGCGGTGGTGCTCGCCGACGCCGAAGAAATCAAGGCCCGATGCTTCGGCCTGCTGCCCCTCGGCGATGACATTGCGGATCACCTGGGCGTGGCTCAGCGGGTTGCCCTGGTCATCCTCGGTGATGTCGCCGAAGGTCTCGGCTCCGATTTCTGGCAATGGGAACTGCGTATTCATTGGATCCTCCGGATTATATGCAAACACATCTAACTTCTGCATGGTGCAACCAACTGCCGAGCGCCGGTATTCCAGTGGCCGAAAATACCCTTAAATGTGTTCGGCGATACCTCCCGAATTCGCCACGTTCCCGACAACTTTTCATGCACGGGTTGTATGGTGAATCCCATGGGAAAAACTTTGGATGAGGGGGCATGATTCGTGGCGCATCGATCTAGCGAGGAACAGGCCGCCTCGTCGAATGCCGTCGGCGAGGATCCGGCTCCGCTAGCTGGCGTCTTGCCCCGCATTGCCACTAGTGAGATCAACATGGGCTTCCATCCTGCAGAGCCCGCCGAAGAGCCGGCAACGGCATCTGAACTACCGCTCAATACGGCGGTCAGCGCCAACGTGGCGGCTGCCGATGTCTCGGATATCGAGTGGCGCACCGGCCAGGTCCACACCACCGATGAGGGCATTACCCTCATGCCTACCCGCGCCAACCCGGTGGCCCGTCGGCTGCTGGCGAAAATGTGGATCTCGGATACCCCTCCCACCGAGGCGCTGAACATCGTTGAGCGCCTGCAGGGCACCCCCTACGCCAACCCCAAGGTCAATGTGGACCAGGACGCGTCCAACCGGCGCACCATGGAGTTCGCGCTGGATTTGGGCGAGACCTTGATCCGCTACGGCGCAGGCGCCTTGGAAGTGGAAACCAGCGTGATCGCAGTGACCGCGGCACTGGGCTTGAGCCACTTGGATGTGGACATCACCAACCAGTCCCTGCATTTGAACTACAGCCCGCCGGACGCCGAAAGCTACTCGGTGCTGCGTGTGGTCCGCTCCTACACCTCGAACTACGCCGGCATGGTGCTGGTGCACGAACTCGTCTCGGATATCATTGCCGGCGGCGTATCGCGATCCGTTTCAGCGAAGCGGCTGAAGGACATCACGCGGCAGCCCAAGCCGTTCCCGCGCTGGATCGTCGCCTGCGGCCGGGCCGTGTTCGCGGCCGCGTTCGTGCTCTTCATTGGCGGCTCGTGGGCTGGTGCGCTGGTGGCGATGCTGTCCTCGAGCCTCGTGACGCAGATCGGCCGATACGGCTCGCGCTGGAGAGTGCCCGAGTTCTTCACTATCGCGGCCTCGACATTGGTGGTCACCGGCATTGCCTTGCTGGGGCATCAATTCCACGCTCCGCTGGATCCGGCGCTGGTGGTCTCTGGCGGCATCTTGCTGCTGCTTCCGTCGGGCAGATTCGTTTCGGCATTGCAGGATGCCATCAACGGCTTCCCGGTGACAGCGGTAGGCCGGTTGTTCTCGGCCAGCCTGATCTACGGGGCGATCCTCTGCGGAATTGCTACGGCCCTGGTGATCTCGGATCTGCTCGGGGGAGAGAAGGTCGACGTTCACCAGATCGTCCAAACCGACTATCCGGCCTGGCTGCTGGTGGTCTTGGTGGGCGTGGCCATTGTCGCCGGTGCGGTCACCGAGCAGAGCGCGCTGCGCCTGCTGCTGCCTACCGCCGGCATTGCGGTCGGCGGCTACCTGGTGCAGCTGCTGGCCGAAAGCATTGGACTCGGAGACCGGGCCACCCCGGCGCTGGTCGCCACGGTGATCGGTTTCGCCGCGCGGCTGGCAGCGGACAAACTCCGCTCGCCGCAGCTGGTGCTAGCGGCTCCTGCGGTCATGTTCCTGCTTCCGGGCCTGATGATCTTCCGCGCAATGTACGGCATCGTCATCAATGTCAATGACACCGCCACGGGACTGGTGGAGATGTTCAACGCCATGGCGATCATGCTCTCCATCGCTGGCGGCGTCGTCTTCGGCGATACGCTGTGCCGTCCATTGACCTCCAGCGCCCGGCGTGAGCGCCGGCGGATCCGCCGACGCTAGGCTTTCGGCAACGACCAGTCAATCGGCTTCTGTCCGCTGTCCGACAGGAGCCGATTGATGCTTGAGAAGGGCTTGGAGCCGAAGAACCCGCGCGAGGCTGAGAGCGGCGAGGGGTGGGAGCTTTGCAGCTGCACGGCGTTGGACAGGGACTCGGAGAGTTTCTGCGCATGCTTGCCCCAGAGCAAAGCCGCCGGAGGCCGCGGACGGTCATTGAGCGCGGTGAGGATGGCATGCAGAATTGGCGCCCAACCCAGCTTCTGATGCGAGCCGGCATTGCCAGCGGCTACGGAGAGCACCTGGTTCAGCAGCAAGACGCCTTCGGAAAGCCATGGACTGAGGTCTGGATGCGCGACCGGCTCCAGCCCCAGATCGGACTGCAATTCCTTGTAGATATTGGCCAAGGAGCGCGGCAGCGGACGCACCTGCTTGTTGGCCGCGAAGGCCAAACCGTTTGCGTGGCCGGGTGTCGGATATGGGTCTTGGCCAACAATTAGGACCTTGACTTCGGACAATGGCAGGCTCAGTGCGCGGAACATCACCTCCGGTGCCGGCAGGATCTGTTCACCGGCCGCCGAACGGGCCGCCAAATCGGTGGCCAGGGAACGCAGCAGCGAGTCCTGCTCGCAGAGTGCCGGTACCCAGTCTGCAGCGATAAACCCGTGGTCGGCCATGGATTGGGCACCATGGTAGAACGGGAAATCAGCCGCTTCGTACACTGGTGTCCGAGCTGGCTGGGGTGCATCGAAAAGTGCTGGCTGCAAATCGTCCATAGGGGTAATTGTGCCGTTTTTCTGGCGTGCCTGTGCTCGGCCACACGGTGTTAGGCAAGCAGATTGGTTAGAATATCGGTGGTATGTCTACCGATGGTGGATTACATGCAAAACCGAAACCTGAGAAAACTGGTCCAAGGACAGAGGTGAGAACGTATGGCTGAGAATGAATTGCTGGTGGATTTCGTCATGAACCCGGATTCGGAATTGGACGAGCGTTCGCAACAGATCCTCAACCTGGAAAAGTTGTGGTGGAAGTATGCCGGGGCCAAGGAACAAGCCATTACCAAGCAGTTTTCGATGTCGCCGACGAATTATTACCAGCTGCTGAACCAGCTGATTGAAACCGACGCGGCACTGGCCTACGACCCGATGTTGGTCAAGCGCCTGCGCAGAGCACGTTCCACAAAACGTCGCGTGGGCGGTAAGGTCGGCACGGGACGATAACCCTGCCTGCCGTGACCAATCAGACCTCGAGCAAGGACAAGAATGACCAACTACCCGCGTGACGAATTTGATCGCGTTCCGGAGTTCAGCACCCGTGTGGGTTCGCACCACGCCCACGGATGGGCGCAGTCCGCCGCGTCGAAGTCAACCGGTGGGAAATTGCGCTGGGTAGTGCTGACCGCTGTACTCGTGCTGGTGATCGGTGCCTTGTCCTTCATCTTCGGCCCTCAGCTCAAGGAGACCCTCGCGACTTCCACGGGAAGCGACACCTCGCAAACCCAGGAAGTCACCGCCGAGCCCTCCGTGGAACCCACACCTAGTGAATCCGCATCGCCAACGAGCACCATCGATGACGAAGACGTGCTCTACGGCCAGCTGATTGGCGTGTACAACGCGGCAAGTGTTGCCGGTCTGGCTAATGAAGGCGAAGACGCCATGGCCGAAGCCGGGTTCACCAGCATTGTGGCCGACAACTGGACCAGGCCCGCAGAAGTCTCCACGGTTTATTACATGTCCGAGTCCTACCGCACTACCGCTGAAAAAGCTGCAGAAATCCTGAATATCGACGAAGTTCTGCAGACCAGCAACATTCCGAACCGGGTCACCGTGGTTCTGGGCTCCGATGACACCCTGGGGCTAAACGAATAATTCGTTCAAAATTCCATTCGCTCAGAGCCGATCGGCTTGCACTCGCCATGCGAGAGTGCCAATATTTGTATTAGCACTCATGCGTTGCGACTGCTAACGCCGGTCGGCTTTTGCGTTCTCCAAGAACTCCATGAAGCACCGGACAGCGGATGCAGGGCGTGGGCGTGGAAAATACCTCAGATAGCGAGAGCTGGAACGGTTGCTGGCCCGATGCCGCACCGGTCCACTCGTCCGTCGCGGGCGCTGTCTGTCGGTTGCATTTTCGCAAAATCGTCCCGAAAGGACCGTACGCCACAATGGCTAAGATGATTGCATTTGACGAGGAAGCACGCCGCGGACTTGAGCGCGGCCTGAACACCCTTGCTGACGCGGTGAAGGTCACCCTGGGCCCACGCGGCCGCAACGTTGTTCTGGAAAAGAAGTGGGGCGCTCCTACTATCACCAACGACGGCGTGTCCATCGCTAAGGAAATCGACCTCGAAGAGCCTTACGAGAAGATCGGCGCAGAGCTGGTCAAGGAAGTTGCCAAGAAGACCGACGACGTCGCTGGCGACGGTACCACCACCGCAACCGTGCTGGCACAGGCACTGGTCAAGGAAGGCCTGCGCAACGTTGCCGCAGGTGCTGACCCAATCGCACTGCGCCGCGGTATCGACAAGGCCGTAGAAGCTGTTACCGCTGAACTGTTCGCCGCTGCGAAGAAGGTCGAGTCCAAGGATCAGATCGCTGCTACCGCTTCGATCTCTGCTGGCGATCCGGAAATCGGCGCACTGATCGCTGAAGCTCTCGACAAGGTCGGCGAGCAGGGCGTTATCACCGTTGAAGAATCCAACACCTTCGGCCTGGAGCTGGAGCTGGCAGAGGGCATGCGCTTCGACAAGGGCTACATCTCCGCTTACTTCGTCACCGACGCTGAGCGCCAGGAAACCGTTCTCGAGGACCCTTACGTCCTCATCGTGAACTCGAAGATCTCCTCGGTCAAGGACATGGTGACCTTGCTGGAGAAGGTCATGCAGTCGAACAAGTCGCTGCTGATCATCGCCGAAGATGTCGAGGGCGAAGCCCTGGCTACCCTGATCCTGAACAAGATCCGCGGCCTGTTCAAGTCCGTTGCTGTCAAGGCTCCGGGCTTCGGCGACCGTCGCAAGGCCATGCTGACCGACATCGCTATCCTCACCGGCGGCCAGGTTGTTTCCGAGGAAATCGGCCTGTCCCTGGATAACGTAGGCCTGGAAGTCCTCGGTACCGCCCGCAAGGTCGTTATCACCAAGGACGAGACCACCATCGTTGAAGGTGGCGGCGAAGCCGACGCCATCGAGGGACGCAAGGCCCAGATCGCAGCCGAGATCAAGAACACCGACTCGGACTACGACCGCGAGAAGCTGCAGGAGCGCCACGCAAAGCTCTCCGGCGGTGTCGCTGTGCTGAAGGCCGGCGCTGCTACCGAGGTCGAGCTCAAGGAGCGCAAGCACCGCATCGAAGATGCCGTGCGTAACGCCAAGGCAGCTGTTGAAGAAGGCATCGTCGCCGGTGGTGGCGTTGCACTGATCCAGGCTGGCGCTGCAGCATTCGAGAAGCTGGTTCTGGAAGGCGACGAAGCGACCGGTGCGAACATCGTTCGCGTTGGCATCGAAGCCCCACTGAAGCAGATTGCACTGAACGCTGGCATGGAGCCAGGCGTTGTCGCTGACAAGGTCAAGGGCCTGCCTGCAGGCCACGGCCTGAACGCTGCAACCGGCGAATACGTGAACCTGCTCGAAGCTGGTGTCAACGACCCCGTGAAGGTGACCCGTTCGGCACTGCAGAACGCAGCATCGATCGCTGGCCTGTTCCTGACCACCGAGGCTGTTGTCGCAGAAAAGCCAGCTCCTGCTGGCTCTGCCCCAGCCGGTGGCGACGACATGGGCGGCATGGGCGGAATGGGCGGCTTCTAAGCTTCCCGCATGCACCAAGCACGCACTAAGCACGCAGTAATCGCGCCGATGGCCCGGATCCTTTCGAAGAATCCGGGCCATCGGCCGTTTAACGTGGGACAAGCGTTGCACTACAGCCAGCTGTGCAACAGCTCCAGCTCGGCGCCCAAATTATTCCGCGCGCGCTGCTCCCAGCGCCGGGATCCGGCTTCGGTGCCGTAGATCAGTTCTTTCTCCAACAGGCCGCTGAGGATCTTGCTGCGCCCGGAAGCAAGCACATGGCGGGGAAGATGCCCGTACTCCTTGTAGATCGCCTCGGCGTAGCGCTGGTAGGCCGGAGCGGGGCGGGCCAGGACCTCCAGATCGGCATCGCAGAGGATATGGCCCAGGCGATCGGTTTCTGCCGGGGCATGCTTGGCGGTGAGCATGACCAGCCCGCTGACCTTCGAGACGGCACCAGGGGAGAGGACTCCCCACAGCCGTTCACGGGCCAAGGTGGCCGACTTGAACTCGTCCTCGCTGGTTCCAGCGTAGACGGCGTCGTGGAACCACGCAGCGAGTTGGAGCAGCATGAGCTCTTCGGGATCGGCCTGGCCTTCAGCCAGCCAGTCGATGGCTTCGAGCACCGAGAGCAGATGCACCCGGTCGTGGTAGTGGCGATGGCTCTCGGACCAATAGCCTAACAGCTCGGTTCCGAGCTGAGGCTCGGTGGGCAAGGTGCGGGACCAACGCCGGGTGAGGACGGTGCCCAGCTTCTCCGGACGGTATTTGGCTGGTATCCGAATCCCGGACTTGACCAGTGCGCGGACCAGTTCGGATCCGGAGACTTCAAGGGCGCCAGCTGCCACGAGCCGATCGTAGCGTTCGCGAGGCACATCGTAGTGATCCCGGTCGAAAGCGCGGCGGGAGATTTCTTGCTGCCCGGCGAACTCATGGAGTTCAGCCAATGAAGTATCCGACACCAAGTGGGCAAAGAGCGTGCCGTGGGCAGGCCAGCGCGGCGGGTCGATCAGAATGCTCATAAGGCTAAGCCTACTGATCAACCGGCCGTCGCGTCTGCGGTTTTCAGTAACGGAACAGCGAGGTGTTGACCTGCTCGACCTCTTCGTACTGCATGGAGGCATGGTTCAAGGCCGTGGCAATGCTGCTCAGCGCCTCTTCGATCTGCACATGGGTTGAGCGCCATTCGGCCACGATCGACTGGAAGGAGGCCGCGGCGGAACCCTGCCAGGTGCTTTGCAACTGGTCCAAGTTCATTTGCATGGTCGAGACCTCATTGCGTAGCCGGTCAATGGTGTTCATGACGGCCTGGGATTTAACCTGCATCTCGCCGGTGTTGGTGGAGAACGTACTCACTGGAATCGTCCTTTCTGGAATGAGCGGTTTGATCACTGATGCACTCACCTTAGAAACACCACACCCCGTGCCGGGCAAAACCGGCACGGGGTGTGGAGAAAGCCATCGGCGCTAGTCTTCCGTATCGTCGACTTCCGGTGCTTTCGGTTCGCGCAGCGGCACGTAGGGCATGGAGATGGACATCGTGGCGCCACCGCCAGGGGTATCTGCCAACGCCACCGAACCTCCGTGCTGCTGGACGATGGCCGCAACAATGGCCAAGCCCAGGCCGGAACCGCCGGTCTCGCGTTGGCGCGAGCTATCGGAGCGGTAGAAGCGTTCAAAAATGCGCTTGGAATCCTCGGCCGGGATGCCCGGGCCGTGGTCGCGGATTTCAACGACGGCGTCCAGCGTTCCAGCCACCAATGAACGCACGCCGACGGCAATTTCCAAGGGGGAACCTTCCGGGGTGTAGCGCAGCGCGTTGGTGAGCAGGTTGGCGATGATCTGCCGGATGCGGGCATCATCACCGACGGTGCTCGCTGGGCTGGGGCGTTCGGACACGAGCCCCACAAGTTTGACGGTACGGTCCGGTGCACGGACCTTGGTGTCTTCCACCGCGTCCTGGCCCAGGACCAGCAAATCCACTGGCTGCTTTTCCATGGGGCGTTGCTCGTCCAGGCGGGCGAGCATCAAGAGGTCCTCAACCAGGCGGGCCATGCGCTTGGATTCGCTTTCGATGCGGCCCATCGCCGAGTCCATGGCCTCCGGATCCGCCAGCCCGCCGTAGCGGTAGAACTCCGAGTAGCCCTGGATGGTGACCAGCGGGGTACGCAGCTCATGCGAGGCGTCCTGGATGAAACGGCGCATCTTCTGCTCGGAAGCCTCGCGGTCGTTGAACGCTTTTTCAATTTGGGCCAGCATGGCGTTGAGCGAGCGCGAGAGCCTGCCCACTTCGGTCTCAGCGGGATAGTCCTTCACGCGCTGGGACAGATCGCCATCGGCGATCATCGACGCAGTGCGCTCCACATTGATCAGCGGCTTGAGCGAACGCCCGGTGAGCCCGTAGGCGATCATCGACATCAGCAGGGCCGCAAGCGTGCCGGTGGAGAGCACCAGCACCGCAGTTTGGCTGACGGTACGGTTCACATTATCCAGCGGCATGGACAAGAACAGGTTCAGCTCGCTGCTCTTCAACGGGATCATCACCGTACGCCAACCAGCGGAGGTGGGGAAGGCGCCGGGGACCGTGGCAGGGGAGTTCGGGTGGGCTGCCAGCTGCTGGATCTGTTCCATATTAAGCAGCGGCAGGTCCGTGCCGTTGGAAGGACCGACCCGCGAACGCGGCATCACGTAGACGATCTCGCCGTCCTGGTCGCGAATGTCAGCGTAGGCGCTGCTGAGCCCGAGCAGCGTGGCATCGACATCCAAGGCGTCGTGGCTGCCGTTGTCCTCGTTCAAGGAGTAGAGGTAGGCCTTGTTGAGCCCGTAGGCCATCGTCGACTTGGACACGTTCAGCTGCTTGTCGATCTGGCTGGTCATCGCGATCCTCAGCGTATGCGCTGAACCGATAGCGGTAGCGAAGATCGCGACGATCATCAGTCCAAACATGACCGCGACCAGTTTGGTCCGCAACGAGGTGCGACGCCACTGGGCTCGAAATGACTTCATATGCTGACTTTACAAGGCCTTCAATTATTGGCGCGGACCGTTACGTGTGCCGTTAGCGGCGGTCTGGGGTGCGCATCAGGTAGCCCACGCCGCGCTTGGTCTGGATCAGTGCAGGCCATTCCGGGCGGTCGACCTTGCGACGCAGGTAGGAAATGTAGGATTCCACGATCGAGGCATCGCCGTTGAAGTCGTATTCCCAGACATGGTCCAAGATCTGCGACTTGGACAGTACGCGGTTCGGGTTCATCATCAGGTAGCGCAGCAGCTTGAACTCGGTGGGGGACAGGTCAATGATCTCCCCGGCACGGCGCACCTCGTGGGCGTCGTCATCCAGCTCAAGGTCGGCCACGATGATGGTCGCGTTCTCGTCCTCGCCATTGGCGGTACGGCGCAGGACGGCACGGATGCGGGCGACGACTTCATCCAGGCTGAATGGCTTGGTGACGTAGTCGTCGCCGCCGACGGTCAAGCCGGTGACCTTGTCGCTGGTGTCGTCGCGCGCGGTCAGGAACAGCACCGGGAAGTGGCGGCCAGCGGCGCGCAGTTTACGGGTGATGGTGAAACCGTCCATGTCCGGAAGCATGACGTCCAGGACGGCCAGGTCCGGTTCTTCGGCTTCAACGGCTGCGAGGGCTTCGCGTCCGTTGGCAGCAGCGACAACTTCGAAGCCTGCAAAGCGCAGGGAAGTGGAGAGCAGTTCGCGGATATTCGGCTCGTCATCGACAACGAGAAGTTTTGCCTCAGCAGTTTTTGGACTCATGGATTACAGTGTGCCGAAGAAGTCTGGGAGTCCGCTGAGTGAATGCTGAAGCGAGTGGCTAGCTTTTTCGGCGCCTGGCGACGTTTCCGAAGACCACGATGGCGGCCAGAATGAATGCCGTTGGCAAGCCCAAGCGCGCAAAGAGCATCAGCAGCGGCGGGATGGCGATCTCCTGGAAGTAGAAGACGAGGGTTCCGACCAGCGCCAAGGCGGAAAGGATGGCGATGATGATCGCCAATCGGGAAAGTGCAGTCATGGTTTTGGATGAATCGCTCACGCTACCAAGTTTAGCCCCGGAGCCATGGGCGACAGGCGGAATGCGAAGATTGCCGGGCAAAGATGAATTCACCGCACGAGAGATGACATAATCTTAGATAAAGGACTTGAAGCGATCCAGCAGATTGAGCACCCGGCAAGAAGCAGAGAAGAATTCCGGCAGTGGCTCCGCCGGATCGCACATATGAATATGCATGGCGCTGAGCAGGCCTCGGCCATGCAGCTTAGCTACAAGAACGAACGAGGTAAATGATCATGCCTAGCGGCAAGGTTAAGTGGTACGAAAAGGCCAAGGGCTTCGGCTTCATCACCGCCGAAGATGGCAAAGAGATCTACGTCAATGCCGCGGCATTGCCCGAAGGCGTGCATGACCTGCGCCCCGGAACCCGCCTGGAATTCGGCGTTGCCGAAGGCCGCCGCGGTCCACAGGCACTGAGCCTGCGCTTGCTCGAAGCCGCTCCATCGGTCGCACGCGCCAAGCGCAAGAAGCCCGAAGACGAGGCAGTGCTGATCGAAGATCTTATTAAGCTGCTCGACAACGTTTCCAATAGCTTGCGCAATGGGCGTTATCCTGAACAGGCATATGGCAAGAAGGTTGCTACCGTACTTCGTGCGGTAGCCGACGATCTGGACGCATAAATAATGGCCCGTAAACCCAAGTTGGACACCATCCTCGCCGAGGCAGTGGATACTGCTCGCGGCGCGCTCGCAGAAATTGCCGGTGCGTCAGAAATCGGCGAACACCTAGGCGTCACGGCGGAAGGTGAGCGACTTGTCACCCATCGTTTTGTCTCCCATAAGTCGGGATATCAAGGATGGACCTGGTTCGCCACGCTTGCGCGGGTCTCACGGGCAAAATCCAAGGACCTGACGGTTTGCGAAGTAGGCATTATTGCAGGGGAGCAGTCATTGCTCGCTCCGGCATGGGTGCCATGGGCCGACCGCCTGGCAAAGGAAGAGATTGAAGCGGCCAAGGCCGCCGAAGCCGCAGAGGACTTGGCCGGGACCGGCGGGGAAGCCGACGGTCCTGAAGCCACGGAGCCAGCGAAGGAGCCGGATCCATCGGATCCAGGCGCCGAGGCTCAGGATCCGCAGGCCGAAGTCGAAGCGGACGGCGCCGAAAATGACGATGACGCTGTGCAGCAGCATAAGTCGCCGGCACGTCGCCAGGTACGGCGCCGTCGCACGGCGCAGCGCACCGCAGCCCGTCGCCGGGCAGCGCAGCGTAATCGCACGCGCAAGGAAAACTAGGCAATAGCGGCAAAGACCTTCGCACAACGATGATGAATCGTTGTGCGAAGGTCTTTGGCTTTAATCGAGGGTTCTTAGAGCTGCTCGATCACGTAGTCGATGCACTTGAGCAGTGCTTCGACGTCGCTTGGCTCGATCGCAACGAAGGTGGCGATCCGCAGCTGGTTGCGGCCCAGCTTGCGGTATGGTTCCACGTCGACAACGCCGTTAGCGCGCAGTGCCTTGGCAATTGCCGAGGCATCGACCGAGTCATCGAAGTCAATGGTGGAGATGACGTTCGAGCGGTGCGCTGGGTCGGCCACATAAGGGGAAGCGATTTCGGAAGCCTCGGCCCAAGCCCGGATCATCCCTGCGGACTGTGCCGTGCGCGCTGCCGCCCACTTCAGGCCGCCGTTGGCATTGATCCACTTGATCTGCGCATCCAGGCCCACAAGAGTGGTCAGCGATGGCGTGTTGTAGGTCTGGTTCTTCAAGGAGTTATCCAGCGCGGTCGCCAGGTTCAAGAAGTCGGGGATCCAGCGGTCGGTTGCTGCAATTTCCTCGATGCGGGCAATCGCGGCGGGAGAAACGAAGGCCAGCCACAGGCCGCCGTCGGAAGCGAAGTTCTTCTGCGGAGCGAAGTAGTACACGTCGGTCTCGGACAGATCCACGTCCAGGCCTCCGGCGGCGCTGGTGGCGTCAATGACTACCAGTGCATCGTCGTTGGCGCCAGCAACGCGCTTGATCGGCGCCGCGGCACCGGTTGAGGTCTCATTGTGCGGCCACGCGTAGAGGTCTACGCCGGCTTCGGCTACGGGTTCAGGTACGGTGCCCGGCTCGCCGACAATGATGGAGGAAGGTTCCAGGAATGGAGCCTTGTCGGTGGCTTTGGCGAACTTCGAGCCGAATTCGCCGAAGGACAGGTGCTGCGCCTTGGAACGGACCAGGCTGAATGCAGCGGCATCCCAGAACGCGGTGGATCCACCCACGCCGAGAAGAACTTCGTAACCCTCTGGTGCGCTGAACATTTCCTTCAGGCCGTCCTGAACCGAAGCTACGAGGTTCTTGACCGGAGCCTGGCGGTGGGAGGTGCCCAGCAGTTCGGCGCCGGCATCGACGATGGCCTGGATCTGTTCTGCGCGAACCTTGGAAGGTCCTGCACCGAATCGACCATCGGCGGGCAGAAGGTTTTCTGGAATGTTGATATCCGTGCTCATCGCGCTCCTCTTGTAGCGATAGATTGAAGTGCCATAACGGCCACCATTACCCATGGTTTGGAATATTGACAGATAGCCTTGGCGTTTCAATAGATATCTTCGCAAATAGCGGGGTGTCGTGAGAAAAGCGCGTCGGTCGGTTACGCCGAGGGCTTGGCGGGTTACAGGGCTTTCTGCAGCTCCGACCAAGTAGAGTGGGATATCGACGCCACGTAAATTTCGAGCGAACTTAATTGTTGTGACTTCCAGGAGCGACTGCCGTGTCTGATCTTATCGATACAACCGAGATGTATCTGCGTACCATTCTTGAGCTTCAAGAAGAGGAAATCGTGGCATTGCGCGCCCGAATTGCAGAGCGTCTTGGCCACTCGGGCCCAACCGTGTCGCAGACGGTTGCTCGCATGGAACGAGACGGCCTGGTTATCGTATCGACCGATCGCCACCTTGCTTTGACCGAAAAAGGTCACGAGCTGGCTACGGGCGTGATGCGCAAGCACCGCTTGGCGGAGCGCCTGTTGTCGGACATCATCGGGTTGGACTGGGAGTACGTGCACGATGAAGCGTGCCGCTGGGAACACGTGATGAGCGAACGCGTCGAGCGTCGGCTCTTTGATCTTCTGGGCAAGCCAACAGTGTCGCCCTACGGCAACCCAATTCCGGGCCTGGAAGTCCTCGGTGGCCCCAATGTGGGCGAAATCTCACATGAAGTAGAGAACTTGGATGATGCCCTGCTGTCCGGAAACATCGGCCCGGTGGCAATTGAGCGCCTGGCCGAACCTATCCAAACGGACCCAATCCTGCTCGGACAACTGAACGAAGGTGGAATCCGCCCAGGTGCGATTGTCACCTTGGAGCGCGCCGACGACTACGTTGTAGTGCGCGTGGACGGCATCGAAGGCGCCCTGGAGCTGCCGGTCGAGGTCAGCGCACACGTATTTGTAAAGTCTCAGAAAAGATAACGAAATTGTAACTTTCGGCGTTGACAGGTAGCGTTAAGCCTTGGAGCTAGCGATCTAGTTAGCTCTATCCATTTTTGGTGCGACCGCCTAGTGTTGCCCTGCGCCAGAAACGGTCACCAAATCTTGAGGGCAATAACGGGGGACCCACTTTCCGGCGTGCAAACGCCTTGGGGTGAAGTTCTGCGACAAGCAGGCCGGCTGATTCTCAATAGCCGAACCCGACAGCTAACTTCGTAGGCGCAACAGTGAGAGGAATGTTTTGGTAGAAACCAAGACTGCGGGACGTCGCCGCGCTGCCGGCGTCGAAGTAGATGTGATTGCAGAAGTCACCGCTTCGACTGCTGAGCGTAACGGCGGGCGCCGAGCAGCACGTGCTGCTGCCACCGTCCCGATGATTGCACCGGTCAAGCCGGTACATGAAGATTTCGTTGGTCGACGATTCGACTCCATGCAGCGCTACGGTGTTGCTCCTAACCAGACCCTGCTGGCTGGCAAGGATACCGCGAGCAACGTCGTTGCATTGCCAGGAGCTGTTCAAGCCCCTGCCAGCAAGCCTGCCCCGATCGAAGCAGCAGGCAATGTCGAGTTCATTTCGAGCCTCAAGTCCAAGGTTCAGAAACCCACCCACCGTGGATTCGCCCACAAGGTGGCAGCCGTAGCCGCCGTTTCGGGTTTGGCGCTTGCCGCCGTAACTCCACAGCTCTCCGGCAGCGCGGAGGAGAACAAGGCCGTTGAGGTCGCAGCTCAGCGCACCGCCACTTCCGCAGTTGTAGATGTAACTGCACCAACCGGCAATGCGGAACTGTCCGTGGAGCGTGCCGCTTTGACCTCCGAGCTGAACACCGAAGTTGCCAAGGAAGAGAAGTTCGCCGAGATCATGACCGCTTCGGGCGGTAGCGTCACGGCCATCAAGGACACCTCGGGATTGCTCGGCGCACCGGTCACCACGAAGCGCATCACCTCCACGTTCGGGCACCGCAAGAATCCAACCGGTCCAGGTTTCATGATCCACAGCGGCACCGACTACGGTGTGCCAAGCGGTACCAAGGTCTACGCGGCAGCTGACGGTGTTGTGACTGTCTCGGGTTGGGCTGGGCACTCCGGTAACCGCATCACCCTTGACCACGGCAACGGCCTGGAGACCGGTTACAGCCACAACAGCCAGCTGGTTGTGAAGGTTGGCCAGAAAGTTAAGCGCGGTGACGTTGTTGCGTTGGCCGGCAGCACTGGCAACTCAACCGGTCCTCACGTGCACTTCGAAGTGATCGTTGACGGTCAGTTCAAAGACCCAGCAGGTTGGTTATAACGACGTTCGTCACCATTCCGTGATCAAAACGTGACATTTCAAAAAACTTCCTATAGTCTTGTATGCGTGCCATGGGGATCCCTGGGCATCATTGCGTGAGAACCGAGCACTGCCAACACGCAATGAGTAGTTATACACAACTCGTACGGCAGTGGCGGGGGAACCAATATCGGGTCGTTAGTTTTGGCTAACAACCCTAGGGGTGAAGTGGATAGAGAAGGCAACTTCGAATCCACCGAGGTAACTCCACTTCGAACCCGACAGCTTACCTCGTAGGTATCAAGGAGAGGCAATATTTTGACCAAGAGTCATGCACGCGGACGTCGCCGCGCCGACGTTCCACGCACCAACTCGCTACAGGCGATTTCGCAGGCCGTAGCATCCAACGCTGGCTCGGTAGGCCGCCAGGCCGCCGTTGTAGCTGCAGCATCCGGCTTGATCGTCACTCTGGGCGTGCCTGGCCAGGCAACTGCACCACGTGACGTTTCTGCATCGCCTGTTGACACCATCAATCCAGAGCGTGTTGCAGTCAAGGCAGTAAAGGTAGCTGCTGACAAGAAGGCTGATGTCGCAATCGAGCGCGCCAGCTTCACCGCTGAAGAGAAGCCAGAGCCTGTTGTCATTGCAGTTTCGAATGACATCACCCCAACTACCCGCAGCAGCAACTCGGGTAACTCTGATTCGATGGCCCCGATGACTCGTCAGAGCCGTTCGGGTGGACAGGAATCGGCTCCGCAGCAGAAGGCTCAGCCAAAGGCTGAAACTCCTGTTCAGACCTCCAACCTTTCCGGCATCGCAGGCACCGCTGCCAAGTACGTGGGCGTTCCATACGTATGGGGTGGCAACGGTCCAAGCGGCTGGGATTGCTCCGGCTTCGTCAAGTACGTCTACGCGCAGCACGGCATCAACATTGCTCGAGGCACCTCGGCCATCCTCGGATCCGGCCAGTTCGTCCGCACCAGCAACCCTAAGCCAGGCGACTTGGTATTCCAGAACGGTGGCGGCCACGTCGGCATCTACCTGGGCGGCGGCCAGATGATCGGCGCGCAGAACCCAACCGTGGACACCATGATCCACTCGGTTTCGCGCAACCCGCTGTACGGCTACTACACCCTAGCTGGCTAAGCTTCAAAGCTTTTCATAGGCCATCGGATGAGAAAGACATCCGATGGCCTATGTTCGTTTAACCAGTTGAACTCCGGGCATCAGAACGATGAAAAGAAGACAATTTCTTGGTTAGGTACCCACCAATAATCCGAAGCATCGCATAGGCTAGCGCTTAGAGACACTCCGAGCAGAACGCGAGCTCCATCAATGCCAGATGGTGGCCATCGGTTCATGAAGGTAGTACGAGCAATGCGAACTTTGGTATTAAACGCAGGATACGAACCACTAGCAGTTGTGACGTTCCGTCGAGCACTAGTGCTAGTCATGACCGAAAAAGCGAGCATCGTTCTCCAAGATGATCTCGCCCCCATCCGCAGTTCTCATGGAGATCTACCTCGGCCAACTGTCATCGTTCTGAAACGCTATGTACGACGCCCCTACAGGGACATGCAACATGTCACTCGTAGGGGCGTTCTGCGTAGAGACGCTTTTACCTGCGCGTATTGCGGCAAAGCTGCCAATACGATTGACCACGTGATTCCCCGCAGCAGGGGAGGTCAGAACACCTGGGAGAACCTCGTGGCCGCTTGCCTGCTATGCAATAGCCGCAAAGCGGACAAGATGCTCTCGCAACTGGGCTGGCAACTGCGTATTACACCTCATCGTCCACGCGTTGCTGGCCATCTGGTTTCGGGACTGCAGCACGTTGATGCGGCATGGGACGAATACTTGCACGCAAGCTAGCCGCTGGCCTGATGCTGCTGGGAGGAACCCAGCGGCGCCTATTTCTTGCTGCGTTCAATGGCTAGCGGCAGGACGCGGTCGCGAAGCAACGGAGCTAGATCGTCGCGTTCCAGGGCCACCTGCGGGTCGATCCACAGCAGCTCCTCCAATTCCGCTAACGGGACGAGTTCGCCATCGAAGGCTGCGCTGTATAAAGAGGCGCGGATCATCGTCTCCGCCTCGTTGGCAGCCGGTCCGATCCATTCGCCGTCGTATTGCAGCTCGTCAGCGGTGAAGCTGAGGCCCAATTCTTCACGAATTTCTCGAATGATAGTTTGTAACGCTGTTTCCCCGGCTTCGGGTTTGCCGCCAGGTTGCATGAACTTCGTCGTTCCACGCTTGCGAACCAGGAGAATTTCTCCTTGGTTGTTGATTAAACACGCCGCTGAGATCGTCAAATTTTTCTTCACTAAAACACAATATCGCGTGTTTACAGGAGTTAGAGATGGTAACGTGCTTAATTGGATCTCCAACGGTTTTAGTTCTAGTTCACCATGGTTACTTTACTCGCAGTATCTAACCGAAGTATTGATGACTACCGAAAACGTTGGAATTGAAAGATCGATCCATCAACTTTACAGATCTATGGAGCAATAAATGCGACGGGGTACAAATCTAGGACGCTTGGGAGACTTCAACCAAGCCGTAATTCTTGAGTCAATTCGACGGGCACCAGAGGGAATTAGCCGCGTTGAACTGGCCGGTTCGACTGGTCTGTCGCCACAGACCATTTCCAACGTTGTCCGCCGCTTGCTGGATGACGGAATCGTCCGAGAAGACCGCACGATCGTCTCCGGACCAGGCAAGCCTCGCACCGTTCTGGAGCTCGAAGGCAACCGTCTCGTTTCCATTGGCATCCACCTAGACCCCAGCGTGCTGACCTTCGTCGCAATGAACCTGCGCGGCGAGGTCCTGCGCGAACGCCGCATCGAAGTTCCCAACCTCGAAGTAGCTACCGAAACTGTCCAGCTCATGGCAACTACCGTTAAGGAACTCATTGCCGAGATCCGCGTGCCGAAGAAGCACATCGTCGGTGTCGGCATTGCTGTTCCGGGTCCAGTAAACGTCGAAGAAGGAGTGGTGCTGAACCCGCCACTGCTCGATGGCTGGGCAGATGTTGAACTGGTGAACCCGCTGCGCAAGCTCTTGCGCCTGCAGGTCATCATCGAAAAGGACACCATCGCTTCAGCAGTTGGCGAACTGTGGCAGTCCAAGGAAGAGAAGAACAACGACTTCGTCTTCATTTACTGCGGTCACGGCTTCGGCGCTGGCCTTGTATTCAACGGCGATGTCCACCACGGTGCAAGCAACAACGCTGGCGAAATCGGCCACTACTCAACCGGTTACAAATCTGTGGCCTGCGAACAATGCGGTGCGGAGGATTGCCTCGCTTCCGGCACCTCCTACGAATTCATCGCCGCGCAGGCCAAGGAACGCGGGCTGGAACTGCCAAGCTACGAAATCGTTGGCCCGGAACAGCGGGCTGCCGGAATGAACCGCCTCTACGAGCTGGCTCACGAAGGAAACAAGGTCGCCAAGGAACTGGTCACCGAAGCCATGATCAAGGTTGGCGAAGTTGCCGGCCAGCTTGCCAACTCGCTGGACGTTCGCGAAGTCGTCTTCGGCGGTCCACAGTGGGAAAAGGTATCCGAACTGGTCGACGATCAAGTCCGCGACGCCATTGGCCGCCGCTTCGCCCTGCGCGGAGTGCATGAAATCGAAACCCGCACCTCCGAGCTCGGCTCCAACGTCGGCGCCATCGGTGGCGCTTGCGTGGTCATGGACGCTTCGCTGTCGCCAAAGGCGACCGCATTGCTGCTGCGTTAATCGAGACTCATACTAAGCACTGCGGGTACGTTCCAGATGGAACGTACCCGCAGTGCTTAACGCCGTAGTAACGACAAGAGCCTTGTTTCCCGTCCGAGGACTGGAAACAAGGCTCTAGTTGTGCCCCTGGCCGGAATCGAACCGACGGCCTACCCTTTAGGAGAGGGTCGCTCTATCCTACTGAGCTACAGGGGCATGGGCGTGAAAACACCAACAACACTATCTTACTAGGATGTCCCGGGTGTAATTCCCACGCACTGGCTTAGGCAGTACCCTCACGAATTGCGAGCATCTTTGCCTTGAGCGCACGATTGGCACGGATAGCGCCAAGACCCACAACAAGACCCGCAGTGATGATCAGCAGTGCCCAGCGGATGGTCGTGAGGATCGATGCCAAAACGACAGCTCCTTCACTGAGGTCTCCAGTGAACAGGGCATCAATTGCGAAGTTCTCCCAAATATCGATTGCCGCGAAGCCCAGCGGGGCAACCCAAGCCAGCCAACGCGTCTGGCGGTGAGGAATCCAGCGGATGAACAACAGCATGGAGAAGACCGCAGTAAACATCGGGAAGAGGAAACCAGCGGTCTTGTGCAAGTAGTTGAGCTGGCCAACAGCATCTTCATCCATGGCGCCACGCAATGCTTCTATGTCGCTTACGGTGTAGCCGAAAATACGCTGATCGGGCATCGCCAGGGAATCGCTGAGGTCCTGCATCTGCACCATCGTGAGCAGATGGTAGTACGCGAATAGCGCAGCGCATATGATCAAGCCCACCGAGATCAGCAGCATCGGGTTCGAACTGTTCTCGTGGGAGGTGCTTTGCACCTTGCCTGGCCCCATGTTCATGCCGCGCGGCGCGTTCGGCGCCTGGGCGAACTGCTGGGGCTTGCGGTATTCCTTGGTTTTCCTGACCTTCTTTGCCATATCTTCTATTATGCCCGGCCAATAGCGTGGGCTTTCCCGCTCACACTGAAAGTGTCCGGCGCTCCACGTAGACTGGCTACATCATGGATTTCCTTTTTGACGATTTCGCCCCGGATACCGCACAGCAGGTCATGCCCACTGCTGAGGAGCTTTTGGTCGGCATGAACCCGCAGCAGGAAGAAGCAGTTCGTTATGCTGGGGGTCCGTTGCTGATCGTGGCCGGCGCTGGTTCAGGAAAGACCCGTGTGCTCACGCACCGCATTGCCTACCTCCTGGCGACCGGACGTGCTCGGCCGCACGAAATCCTGGCGATCACCTTCACCAACAAGGCCGCTGCCGAAATGCGCGAACGAGCCGCTGAGCTTATTGGCGACGAGCAAGCGAAGAAGATGTGGATCTCTACTTTCCACTCCTCATGCGTGCGTATTTTGCGTCGCGAGGCGGCCACCATTGGAATGAAATCCAACTTCTCAATCTACGACTCCACGGATTCCTTGCGCCTGATCACCTTAGTCGCCAAATCTTTGGAGATCGACCCGAAGCGTTTCACGCCCAAGGCAATTGCCCACAAGATCTCCTCGTTGAAAAATGAGCTGATAGATGATGAAGACTACGCGGCGACGATCAATACCAATGATCCGTTCTCGCGAGCCGTTTCCGAGGTCTACCGCGGTTACACCCGCCGCCTGCGCGCTGCCAACGCCATGGACTTCGACGACCTGATTGGACAGGTCGTCTACATGTTCCGTGCGTTCCCGCGAGTGGCCGATAACTACCGCCGCCGGTTCCGCCATGTGCTTATTGACGAATACCAGGATACTAACCACGCCCAGTACTCGCTGGTGCGTGAACTCACCGGTGCCGAAGGTGATACCGTCCCAGGCGAACTGACCGTTGTCGGCGACTCCGACCAGTCGATTTACGCTTTCCGCGGTGCCGATATCCGCAACATCGTCGACTTCGAAAAGGACTATCCGAACGCGGCAACCATCAAGCTGGAACAGAACTATCGTTCCACCCAGACGATTCTGTCCGCGGCCAACGAGGTCATCAAGCGAAACCCCGACCGCAATGACAAGAAGCTGTGGACTGCCAGCGGCGACGGCGAGAAGATCACCGGTTATGTTGGGGAGTCAGAATCCGACGAAGCACGCTGGATTGCCGAAGAAATACTTCGCTTGAACGATGACGAGGATGTCCGCCCGGGCGACGTGGCGATCTTCTACCGCACTAACGCCCAATCGCGTGCACTGGAAGAACAGCTGATGCGCGTGGACCTGAAGTACCGCGTAGTCGGCGGCACCAGGTTCTACGACCGCAAGGAAATCAAGGACGCACTGGCCTACCTGCGCGCCTTGGTGAACCCGGATGATGACATCAACGTCCGCCGAATCCTCAACGAGCCCAAGCGCGGCATCGGCGACCGTGCCGAAGGCGCCGTGGCAGCGTTGGCTGAACGGGATCGCGTTTCCTTCATGGACGCATTGCGCCGTTCGGATGAAGCACCAGGCTTGGGAACCCGCGGAATCAAGATGACTGCTGCGTTTGTCTCCATGATGGATGACTTGAAGACCGTGGCGGAAGGCTCAGGGCCGGCAGAGGCCCTTGAAGCAGTGCTGGAGCAGACCGGATACCTGGAGACCCTTCGGCTCTCCTCGGATCCGCAGGATGAGTCGCGGGTGGAGAACCTCGCCGAATTGGTCGCCGTGGTCCGGGACTACGTGAACGAAGAACCGGAAGGCGGTCTCGAAGGGTTCCTGGAGCGCGTGGCGCTCGTAGCCGATGCCGACCAGATTCCAGAGGCTCCCAGCGATGATGAGGGAGCAGCAATGGCCGTGCAGGAAGGCGTGGTCACCTTGATGACCCTGCATACTGCCAAGGGCTTGGAATTCCCGGTGGTCTTCCTGACGGGCATGGAGCATGGTGTCTTCCCGCACCAGCGTTCCATGACCGACGAAAAGGAACTGGCCGAGGAACGCCGCCTGGCCTATGTCGGACTGACCCGTGCCCGTGAACGCCTGTACCTGACCCGTGCCGAACAGCGCAGCCTCTGGGGGCAGGCCCAGTACAACCCTGCGAGCCAGTTCCTGGAAGAGGTTCCGGGCGAGCTGATCGACTGGAAGAGCGAGGGCTCTGGCGGTGGAATGGGCTTCGGTTTCGGTAACGCAGCGGTGAATTTCGCCACGAGCAGATATGAACGTGGCAGCCACTGGGGTGCAGGTTCGGCATCGGCGCAACCGGTGCGAGGGCACAACGCCGCCCCTATTTCCAAGACGCGAGTTGTGCAGAATAAGGACATTACCATCCCTGAAGTCGGGCAGAATGTTAAGCATTCCTCGTTTGGCTTGGGCACTGTTATTGCTTTAGAAGGCGCAGGCGACAAGACGGTGGCCAAGGTGCAGTTCCCGGACTCCGAGAAGAGGCTATTGCTGCGCTATGCACCGCTAGAAATCGTGGACTAGCCGACGGGCCCTCCGTGTTTCCTGCGTCACCTTCGGCTGCTTTGATGCAGGACCCGCGAGTTTCTCTACGTGTTGTAAAAGTGGGAAGTTTGCGAAAGTCGGGATAGTCTGAGAGGTGCGCACGGGCTACGGCGCCTAACGACGTCCCGGTAGTTGCGGTGCGCTCTCTTTGGCATGGCATGGATTTCGGTCTGTGGCCGTGCCGCGAGTCAGCATGAACTTCGAACGAAGGACACAAACCCGTGGACCTGTATGAGTACCAGGCGCGCGATCTATTCGAGGCACACGGCGTTCCCGTGCTTGCCGGTATCGTCGCTTACACCCCGGAAGAAGCAAAAGCCGCAGCTGAGAAGATCGGCGGCGTTGTTGTAGTAAAGGCACAGGTCAAGGTTGGTGGCCGTGGCAAGGCTGGCGGCGTCAAGGTCGCTAAGACCGCCGACGAAGCTTTCGAGCACGCTTCCAACATCCTCGGTATGGACATCAAGGGCCACACCGTAAACAAGGTCATGATCGCTCAGGGCGCCGACATTGCTGAGGAATTCTACTTCTCCGTACTGCTGGACCGTGCAAACCGCAACTACCTGGCCATGTGCTCGGTAGAAGGTGGCATGGAGATCGAGGTGCTCGCAGTTGAGCGCCCGGATGCTCTGGCGAAGGTTGCCGTTGACCCAATCGTCGGCATTGATGCCGCGAAGGCCGCTGAAATCGTTGAGGCAGCTAACTTCCCTGAAGAGCTGCGCGCAAAGGTTGCAGACACCATCCAGAAGCTCTGGGTTGTATTCAAGGAAGAAGACGCCACCCTCGTAGAGGTAAACCCACTGGTGAAGACCGGTGCCGGTGACATCGTTGCACTGGATGGCAAGGTTTCCCTGGACGACAACGCATCTGAGGTTCGCCACCCGGCTCACGAAGAGCTCGAGGACAAGGGCGCAGCCGATCCGCTGGAAGCCAAGGCAAAGGCCGCTGGCCTGAACTACGTCAAGCTGGACGGCGAAGTGGGCATCATCGGCAACGGTGCTGGCCTGGTCATGTCGACCCTGGACGTTGTTGCCTACGCTGGCGAGAACCACGGTTCGGTCAAGCCTGCTAACTTCCTTGACATTGGCGGTGGCGCATCGGCTGAGGTCATGGCTAACGGCCTTGACGTCATCCTGAATGACCCACAAGTCAAGTCGGTCTTCGTCAACGTCTTCGGTGGCATCACCGCATGTGACGCTGTCGCAAACGGCATCGTTGGCGCGCTGAACACCCTGGGTGACGCAGCGAACAAGCCACTGGTTGTCCGCCTGGACGGCAACAACGTTGAAGAGGGTCGCGCCATCTTGGCCGAGGCCAACCACCCGTTGGTCACCCTGGCAGCAACCATGGATGAGGGCGCCGACAAGGCTGCCGAGCTCGCCAACGCAGCGAAGTAAGAGGGATAAGCGAACAATGAGCATTTACCTGAACAAGGACTCCAAGGTCATCGTCCAGGGCATCACCGGCGGCGAAGGCACCAAGCACACCGCCCTGATGCTCAAGGCTGGCACCAACATTGTTGGCGGCGTTAACGCCCGCAAGGCCGGCACCACCGTGACCCACGGTGACAAGGACATCAAGGTTTTCGGCACCGTGGCTGAGGCCAAGGCCGAGACCGGCGCAGACGTATCGATCGTCTTCGTCCCACCTAAGTTCACCAAGGACGCAGTCGTTGAGGCTATCGAGGCCGAAGTTGGCCTCGTTGTAGTCATCACCGAAGGTGTTCCAGTACAGGACTCCGCTGAGTTCTGGGCTCTGGCACAGTCGAAGGTTGACGCCGACGGCAACCAGATCACCCGCATCATCGGCCCTAACTGCCCAGGCATCATCACCCCAGGTGAAGCACTGGTTGGCATCACCCCGAACAACATCACCGGCAAGGGCCCAATCGGCTTGGTTTCCAAGTCAGGTACCCTGACCTATCAGATGATGTACGAACTGCGCGACTTGGGCTTCTCGACCGCAATCGGCATCGGCGGCGACCCAGTCATCGGCACCACCCACATCGATGCCCTGGCTGCTTTCGAAGCTGATCCAGAAACCAAAGCCATCGTCATGATCGGTGAAATCGGTGGCGACGCTGAAGAGCGCGCTGCTGATTACATCAAGGCCAACGTCACCAAGCCAGTTGTTGGCTACGTGGCTGGCTTCACCGCTCCTGAGGGCAAGACCATGGGCCACGCAGGCGCCATCGTTTCCGGTTCGGCTGGCACCGCCCAGGCGAAGAAGGAAGCACTGGAAGCTGCAGGCGTCAAGGTCGGCAAGACTCCTTCGGAGACTGCTGTGCTGCTGCGCGAAGTTTACGCAGCTCTCTAAGCTGACGCTGAACCAGGGCTGACGCCCTGGAGCATACGCCGGAAACGAACGGTCGCCGCTTCTCCTGAATCTTCAGGAGAAGCGGCGACCGTTTCGCATTCAATTGAAACTTCTAGTCAAATCGCTGATGCACTCATAAGCTGATTAGAATATATGGTTCCAGGGTCTTGAAAAAGGATTGCCGATGATGCGGAGAAGCTACTGGGCAACACTAGCGTGCTTATCCCTGGCATTGGCATCATGCACGAGCCCGGAGGCCGGCGAAAGTGCGGGGCCGTTGCCTTTGAGCCCCGAAAAGGCAAGTTCCTGCGATCGACCGTACATTGCCAGTGGCGGTCAGTTGCGTGGTGCACCGCAGCTGATCCGGGTCGACCGGTTCCATGATCAGCAGATGCGCCAAACTCTGATCGACGCACCCGTCGGCTCGACTATCAGCTTCAGCCCTCGTCCCAAGTGGGACAACGTCAATGAAGTGCTCATGGCAGCCAGCGCCGTCTCCGAAACCACTGTCGCCGAAGAGTCCTACGATGCCAGTGACGGGCTGGAATCGTTGATCAGAAGCTCCGACCAGTCTGCGGGGCTTCTAGGCTACTGGGCAGCGCGTCCCGTGACCCACACGTATAGCGTTCAATGCCTCAACGAGCAGCAGAGCCGCTACACGCTGGTCTACGAGACCTGGTCCGACTCCGAATTCGGAATCCTTGACTGCAAGCTGAGGCTGGATGCGATGGCTCAATGGGCTGCGCAAGCAGCCTATGAATCCTACTGCCAATCCTCCTAGCCGTTGAGCCGGATACAACAATGGCGGGGCTGGTTCCGCTTGGAACCGGCTCCGCCATCGCTTAACCCTATTGCGAGGCTATCTAGCTTGGGACTGCTCCGCCTCGGCGTCTGCAATCTCCTGCTGGTAGTTCATTTCCAATTCAGGAACCTGCTCGAAGAGCGCTTCGACATCGAGGTCAGGGTTCTCGTCCTGGGTTTCAACTAGCTCAATGGCTTCCGCTTCCGACGCGACCGAAGGCAGCGAGCCGGGCAATGGCTTGCGAGCGGATTCGCGCAGGTAGCAGACCGCAATGAAACCCGCGACCGAGGTGCCCATAACCCAGAAAGCCGGAGCCAGGGAGGATTTGGTCAGGGTCACCAACGCCTGCATGATGAACGGCGCGAAGCCACCAAAGATGGCTACGGCGAAGTTGTACGAGATGCCCATGCCACCGTAACGCGAGGCGGTTGGGAACAGCGCTGGCAACGACGAAGCCAGATTGGCAACGTAGAAGACTACCGGGACTGCCAGTAGCGCAAGGCCAAGCAGGGTGGACCAGATCTGGCCATGCATCATGAACAGGAAGGCAGGGATAGCCAGGACGATGGCCGAAACCGAACCAATGAACAGGACCTTGCGACGGCCCACGCTATCGGAAAGCTTGCCCGCCAAGGGGATGCACAAGGACATGCCCACCAGGATCGGCAGGGTCAGCAGATTGCCGTGCACCGGATCGTATTCCAGCGTCTCGGTGAGGTAGGTAGGCATGTAGCTGGTCAGTGCGTAACCGGCGGTGTTGGCCGCCGATACCAGTACGAAGCCGGTGAGCAATTCGCGCCAGTAGGTCTTCACCAGGTCGATGACGCCCTTCGGGGCATCAGCAGCGCTCCGTGCGTCCTCGCTAGCGCGGTTAGCGGCTTCCTGGGCTTCCTTGAAGGCTGGAGTGTCTTCGATCTTGGCGCGGAACCACAGTGCGATAACACCCAGTGGAAGGGCCACCAGGAATGGAATGCGCCATGCGAAGCCTTCCATGACGTCGTCGCTCAGGGTCAGCTGGAGGATGGAGACGAAGGCGGCACCCAGGGCGAAGCCCATGTAGGAACCTAGATCCAGCAGCGAGGCGAAGAATCCACGCCGCTTGTCCGGGGCGTATTCGGTAATGAACGTAGTAGCACCGGCGTACTCGCCGCCAGTGGAGAAGCCCTGGGCAAGCTTCAACACGACCAGGAGAATTGGTGCTGCTACACCCCATACCGAGTAATCCGGGAGGATTCCGATGCCAAACGTGGCCGCTGCCATCATGAGCAGGGTGAAGACCAGAATCTTCTGGCGTCCTACTCGGTCACCCAGCTGGCCCAAGATCACGCCACCAAGCGGGCGCGCGACGAAGGTGACAGCGAATACGCCTAGGCTGAACAGGGTTTGGATTGCAGGCTCGACGGTGTCGGGCATGAAGAGCTTGCCGATAATTACTGCAAGATAGCCGTAGACACCTACGTCGTACCATTCCATCAAATTGCCAACGACGGTACCGCCGATGGCTTTCTTGAGCATCGAATTATCGACGACGTTGACGTCTTCTACCTTCAGGCGGCGTTTCCTCAGGAATCGCTGCTTCCGTGTGTTTTTTGCTTCCATAGTTTCACTCCTCATATCTTTCTTGATCTTGTCCCGGTGCCGGCGACCATATTCATCCACAAGAATGAGGAGCGAAATAGCTGCTCCTTGAGCTGGTTGCGGTCGCCGTGTGACTCGTCGAAATCGATAGATTTCTACTCAAAAATCCGGCGAAAAACCGGCATTGAGCGATGAAACGCTTAAGCGGACAATCATTAAGTTTACCAAAAATTGGATTAATTCCCTGATCGAGGGGCTCTCCAGGGGCGTATGCGTGCCCATGGGAGCAGTCGAATCCTGCGTGGACCTACCGCCGAATACCCACGGAAGCATGGGGCAAACGAGCCATTGGCCAAGTTGTGGATCGAGGTGCGCGAAAAGCCGAAATTGTGTCGAAGGACTCGGAGCGTCAGGGGTTGGAAAACAGCGAAACAACGCGAAAACGGTGCCCTTGAAGGTCCTGAATCCGGTGGCAAATGGGGGCTTCCGACGGTAAAAAACGCACGCTGTTCAGCAGCGGTTGGCGCTCAGTCCACAGGGCATAAAAATGCCCCAAGATTGCTGGTGGGCAGCTTGGGGCATGTAGTCGAAGCAGGCTAGCCGCGGAGGCCGGCAGCAGCTTCAGTATCAACTCTCAGGAATGAAGAGCCGATGGCAGCGAACGCGCCCGGAATCAGGAGCATTCGGTGCTTCGGGTTATAGAAAATCTCTTCGAGCGGAGACGCCAGAACTCTGCGAATCTTTTCCAGGAGCCGGTCGTTTTCCAGGGACAGGCGTTCCTGTTCGGTTTCAATCACCACACGATCGTTGTTGATACTCACCGATGCACTCATCCAGTCATCATCGGGGGTACTGAGAGTCTCCGATTTAATCAGGGACACGGTTATTACCGCCTTTGTCGTTCGTATCGCCCGGACGAGGATCCGTCTGGGCGCTTGTCCGATGAACGCACTATGTGTGGCGTAGCGCACATCATCGGTCACTTCGAATATACAGGGTTTTACTGAGCGCCGCCTGCTAATACGGCGGATTTAATCAACCTGTTACTCAAGCAGTCCTCGGATATCTTGGGCGGTCAAGGCCTTGGAGAATCCATCGGCTTCATCCATCACCGTCGAGATAAGCTTGCGTTTGCTTTCCTGCAGCGCCACAACCTTCTCTTCGATGGTGCCCTGCGAAATCATTCGGTACACCATCACCTGTCGCGTCTGGCCGATGCGGTGCGTACGGTCGATAGCCTGGGCTTCCACGGCTGGGTTCCACCATGGATCCAGCAAGAAGCAGTAGTCCGCTTCGGTCAGGTTCAAGCCGAATCCGCCGGCCTTCAAGGAGATCAAGAACAGCGGCGCTTCGCCTTCCTTGAACTGCTCGATGACCTTGGCGCGGTTGCGGGTATTGCCGTCCAGGTAAACGAACTTCACGCCACGCTCGGTCAGCTTGTCGGCCAGCACCTTCAAATACGAGGTGAACTGGCTGAAGATCAGCGCACGGTGGCCTTCGCCCACCACATCATCGAGCTGGTCGAAGAGTGCTTCCAGCTTTGAACCAGGTACGTCCGACAGCGCTGGATCCACTAATGAAGGCTCCAGGGCCAGCATGCGCAGATGGGTCAGCGACTGGAAAATGGTGAAGCGGTTGCGATCCAGATCTTCAACCAGGTGCAAGATTTTCTGGCGTTCGCGGTTCAGATGGGTGTCGTAGACATGCTGGTGCTCTTCGGAAAGGCGCACCAGAAGCTGTTGCTCCTGCTTGGCCGGAAGATCCAGCACCACGGATTCCTTGGTGCGGCGCAGCATGAATGGCTTGATGCGACGCTGCAGCAATGCAAGGGTGTCCTTGTCGCCCAGCACTTCGATAGGGCGGGCGAATTGGCGATTAAAGCGTGTTGTGTTCAGGAACAATGCCGGAGCAACCAGCGACAGCAAAGCACCGAGCTCGGAAAGGTTGTTTTCCATCGGGGTACCAGTGACAGCCAATTTGAAATTGGTCTGCAGGTTCACCGCGGTGCGGTGGGCCTTGGTGGATTTGTTCTTCACGAACTGCGCCTCATCGAGGATCAAGCCGGCAAAGCGCTGCGCCTCGTAAATCTCGTCGTTCAGACGCAACAGGGTATAGGTCGTGAGAATGACATCGTAATTCTCGGCCAGTTCCCTCAGCTGCCGTGGCGAAGGCAAGGTGCCCTCGACGCTGACTACCCGCAAGGATGGGGCGAACTTGTTGATTTCCATTTCCCAGTTGGAAACCACCGAGCTCGGGGCGACGACCAAGAACGGCAGACGGGTGCGCTGGGTTGCGGGCAGCTGAGCACATGCCTGCGGATCGGCCCAGAGCTTGTGGGCATGGAGAATCAGGGCAATCGTTTGCAAGGTCTTGCCCAAGCCCATGTCATCGGCGAGGATTCCGCCGAATCCGCCTTCGTACAGGCGAGAGAGCCAGTGGAACCCTTCAACCTGGTAAGGGCGCAATTGGGCGTTCAGCGTGTTCGGCACCTGCGCGTGGTGGGCTTCAGCGACCTTGAGCAGTGAACGCATGCGTGCGATAAACAAGTCCGCGCCGTCAATGCCTTCAGCCATCTCATCAAGTTCTTCGAACAATGAGATTTGGAAGACCGTAAGCTTCAGGTCTCCCTCCTTCGGCTTGTCATTCATTGCCTGCGCCTCGTCAACGAGCGCCTTGAGCTTGGCGAACATGGGGTGGTTCAACGAGAACCAAGTGTTATCCGGCAGGCGCAGCTTCATCTGGCCATTGCTCATGGCCTCGACGATCTGCGAGAAAGGAACCTCGTGGTTGCCCACGGTGATCAGCAAGCCAAGGTCCAGCCAGTCGGTCCGTTCATGATTCACGGCATTGATCTTCAGCTGAGGAAGTTCACGCAGCTGACGGAATTTCGGCCGGGTACCCTTCTCAACCAGCTTGACTTCAGGAATGCGTTCCAGCGCGGGGAGGATCTCGGTGACGAAATCGATGGTGTCATCGCGGGCGTAGAACTTCGGCGACAAGTTGGGATTGCCGCTTTCTTCATGGACCAGGAAAACTTCATGCACTGCGGCCTGAAGCAGTTCCTCGGCCTCAAGGTCATACACTTCCTGGTCGCCAGGGATCCCCGGGTAGAGGATCTGGAAGTCCAGCGCGGCGGTGTCGTTCGGTTCGTTATTCTCGTTGAATTCGCGCTTGTAGACCACGGTCGCCTGCACATAGGGCGGTTTCAAAGCAGGCAATTCCAGCTCGTCGCTAACGCTACGCAGCTCGAAACGGCGGGCCAAACGCGGGTAGGAGGATTCAAAGAAATCGTTGATCTCCGGCCTAGGCACGGTGACCGGACGGCGGTCAACATACCAGCGGCGGTGCGCGTCAGGAATCGGCTCAACACTTGGCGCGAGCCAAATCTCATCAGGCTGAGCCAACTGGGCATAGAAACCATGCTCGGCGATGACACCGCTTGGTGCCTCCGGATCGAGAATGAGATCCTGGTTTGCAATGTGCAGGACACCGTCCAATTGCAGCCGTTGCTCATCCAGGGAGGCCTGCATGCTGAAGCTGGCTGGAGCAACGATGCGCACGCGCTGCTCGGATCGGGTCGTGATCAGCGGAATTCCCAGCTCATCAGCTTGGTCAAGCAGTGGCCAGAGCAGCTCGGAAGCGTACTCGTCCAGGAACAGCCAGTCTTCATCCACCTTGAACTGCAGCTGGCTGTCGCTGCGCGCCATGGAGGCAAAGCGGGTAAACCAGTGGTGCTGCGCCCGCAGCAGGTTCCAGCCGTAGGTCTTGAAGCCCAGGGTGGTCCAGCGAAGCTGGCCACGAACCCAACGGCCTTCGGTGTTGCGAACCATAGGGCGCACTCCCAAGCGGAAGCGCTTATTACGGGTCGGGTGCGGGATGGTTCCGGTCGGCATCCATTGTTGCTGCTGGGTGGCGTCCTTCGAATCGAAGAGCAGGAACTGAAGCGCCATCGGCACTACCGGATCGTGCTGCGAACCAAGCAGGCCATCGGCCGGGCCCGGCTCGGACTCTTCAAACCATGAATCGATTTGCTGCGACCAAACTGTGTTCGGCTTCTCTTCCCGGGCAGGCACGGGGCGTGGCTGGGAAGCGATCTTGTTGGAGACAATAGCCAGTGCCGCGATGTGCGAGCAGATGCCCGGTGCGTCGCAGGTGCACTCGCACGATTCGATCTTCCACTCTCCACCGTCCATGAGGACCTGGATCATCGGAGAATATTCTTCGCCAGAATCGGTGACGGTGCCTTCGATCTGGTGGGTGCTTTCGTCGAATTCCACGTCAACCACGGAATTTGCTTCTGCAGCCAGGTTCTTTCCATAGAAGAAAGGAACGTTGCCCAGAAAAGCCAATAAGTGGCGGGCATCAATGGTTGGTGGAACAGATTCAATCATCCTCTCATCGTTTCACGTTCCGGGCCTTCGCGAAAGTTGAAGGGCCTTTCTGTGAATAATCACTATCTATGACGTAGCGTTGACGCATGTCCCAAGTGTGGCCCTACCTTCCAGCACGCGCAGTGAACATAACGACGCTCGTTGAATTCGACCGTCTCGCAGCCGAAGCGCTGGCTTCCCACCGCGCACGCGGAAAAGGCTGGCGAGTGCACCGTGTTGATCTGCGCGAACGGGATACCGTGCTGGAATCCTTGGATCTTTCCGAAGCGCTATTCATCGATTGCCAGTATTCCGCGCAAGGAGCGCAGATCGTGCAAGCCACTGGCGGGCTGTGCATGAGCTCGGGGGAGGAGCTTCCCTTCGAGACGGTGGCTCGCGGCTTGTATTCGCCGCATGAGTTGTACTCGGGGATCCGGACGCAGACCTACGAGCATGTGCCTGATGCCAAGATCTACGCGTACTCCCAGCAGCATGCAGCGGTGAATTCCGATAGCGATAGCAATGCGCTGGCAAGAACCCTGCATGATCACCACATTGGCCAGGCGCTGGTCTCGGCGGTGTACGAGGGCACGTTCAAGGAAACCCCGATTATCGGGGTGATGGGCGGGCATGCGATGAGCCGGGGCACTGCGCAGTATGCGCAAGCTTTGGAGCTTGGGCGCATGATTACCCGGGCCGGCTACGCGGTCGCCACCGGTGGAGGCCCCGGCGCAATGGAAGCCGCCAATGCCGGTGCGTGGCTGGCCGATTACGGACCAGAAGATGTCGCTACGGCATTGCAGATGCTGGCCGAAGCGCCAGATGCGATCCATCAGCGCACCGGCTGGGCGAGAACTGCGCTGATGGTCAAGGAGCGTTTCCCGAGCCAGCGGCAGTCCCTGGGCGTGCCAACCTGGTTCTACGGCCATGAGCCGCCGAATCTGTTTGCCACCCAGATTGCCAAGTTCTTCACCAATTCCATTCGTGAAGCGATTCTGCTGGAGCAGTCCAACGGCGGGCTGATAGTTCTGCCCGGGGCCGCCGGCACGGTGCAGGAAATCTTCCAGGATGCCTGCGAAAATTACTACGCTACCGGTGCTCGCGTGGTGCCGATGGTGCTGATCGGCAAGGACTATTGGACTAGGGATCTGCCTGCTTGGCCGCTGCTTCAGGCCCTGGCCAAGGACCGTGTCATGGAACAGAAGATTGCTCTGGTGGAAACCGCCGAAGAAGCGATGGAGTTCATCCAGAGCATGCAAACCCTGCGCCGGCGTACCCGGCGGCCGGAGAACAGCTAGAGCACGGCATGGAAAATGCCGGTACAGCCAAAGCTGTACCGGCATTCGATTCGCAGCAGGCTGCTATCCGATGCTGACGTCGAAGATCAGGCCCAAGCAGTAGGTTATGGCCGCTGCGCCCCAGCCGATGGCTAGCTGGCGCAGGCCGCGCTTGAGCGGGGAGGCCCCGGAAAGCAGTCCCACGATCCCTCCGGTGATCATCAGGGCCACGCCCACCAGGACTACCGAGACGATGATCGCGGTCATGCCGGACAGGCCAAGGATATACGGCAGGATCGGCACCACAGCACCGGAAGCAAAGAGGAAGAACGAGGTGGCCGCCGCACCGGTGGCCGAACCCAGCTCCTGGTGCTCCTTCTCAAGTTCTTCGCCGCGACCCTCTGGGTTCAGCGAGAAGTCGGGGTTGCAATCGCAGGTGAACAGGCCCATGCGTTCGGCGGCCCGGTGCTCGGCATCTTCATCGCTCATGCCGCGGGCCTTATAGATTAGCAGCAGCTCGTTGGCGTCCAGATCAAGGTTCGGGGCCGCTGTCAGCGTGACCTGGGTTGGGCGTGAAGCTGTCAGCAGCTCGCGCTGGGAACGCACCGAAACGTATTCGCCAGCTGCCATGGACAGTGCACCGGCCAGCAAGCCGGCAATGCCGGAGAACAGCACGAAGGTCGCTGAAACACCGGTCGCACCGATGCCCATGATCAAAGCGAGATTGGAAACCAGCCCGTCGTTGGCGCCGAAGACCGCAGCACGGAAGTTGCCCGAAAGGCGCGCACGGCCTGCTGTAGCAAGCGCGCGAACGACTTCTTCGTGGACCTGTTCGTCGGCCGCCATCTGCGCGGTGGCGTCCTTGTCATCGCGGTAGGGCGAACTGCTCTCGGAGCGCTGGGCCATGGCCAGGACGAAGACCGAACCGAAATGCAATGCCAGGAAACGCAGCATGGTGCGGCGCAGCGACGGGCGGACTTCCTTGACATGTTCGCCGAGCAGGACGCGCCAGTGGGATTCGTGGCGTGCTTCCGCCTCTGCCAGGCCCAGCAGGATTTGCCGTTCCTGCCCGGTTTTCTTTTCCGCGAGGGCCCGGTAGATGGAGCCTTCTGCGACTTCATCAGCGAGATACTTGCGCCATCGCTGGATCTGCGCTTTGGTAGGTTCGGTTGCTGAGTGCTGTGGCATCGCGAAGATGACTCTCCTGGAACATGGAGTTTCCCAATGAAACCCGTGGATCGGATCAACTACCCAGTTTAGTCAGGGCTCCTGCACTTGGGAATTTGGCAAGACTAAAAGCAAATCGCTTGCCCGCAGGATCTCCGGCGACTGGCACCACCAGCAGCAATTCAGATGTGGCCGGATCGAAGGTCGGCCGGCGGGCACAACGAGCAATGAGCTGTTCGAGCCTGAGCGGATCTGCAACGTAGCGGGTGCGCCAGCGGCCTTCGGCCTTGAACTGCACTTGGCCGGTCTGGCGGTCGATGACGGGCAGAATCGGATATGCCATGGGACGTCAACTCTCTTGCGAGCTCTTGCCCGTGCACCTGTTGATGCGCGGACCGCTTCCTCATCCGAACCACCCATGAACTTGGGGTTGGTGCGCGGCCAGTCGGAGCTTGGCGCCGCGTCTCGTGAAGCAACATTTCCGATGGTACCGCCGGCGGCAGGGCCCGGTGAAGTCAGAATGCGTAATATGACTGCGGGTCAGCTGCCCGGGGCAAAGGCATCGGCCAGTTGCTGCAGCTTCTCGCGTTGTTCCGCCCATTGCCCAGCGGTGTAATCGGGCAGCAAATCCAGTTGCGCGGTCCAGCCAGCACGGCCATCGAGCTGCTCGCGAATAATGTCCAAATGCCCTGCATGGCGGGAGGTCTCGGCGAGCGCATGGATGAGCAGGTGATCCAATGTGGTATTCCCGGCTGGCCCCCACCACGGTACCTCTACGGGGCTGTCCAGGGGCAGGGTGCTGATGGCCTCATCGGCGAAGGCGATGGCTTTCCGATAGAGGCCGATCAGCTGTTGCGCGCGCATGTCTGCTGGCGGAAGGAAATCCGCGTCGGGATCATGCGGAGCTATGAACTCGCGAACGTAGCGGTCATTGGCCTTGCGCTTGAGGCAGGTGCCGAAATATTCGTATTCATTGATCGCCAAATGGTGCAGTACACCCAGAATATGGGTGCCCGTAGGGGTGAGCGGGGTGCGGGCCAGGTGCTCGGCGAGGCCTTCTGCCTTGAAGATCGCATTCTCGCGTGCGTCGTTCAGGTACCCGCAGAGCTTGTCCTTGGTGCTGTCCATGGACAGAGTCTAGTGACCGTGGTGGGTCCGCGGTAGGGGCGCCGTGTGTTTACCATTGGTAAACTTGCCCCGCAGGCCTTGAAGCCAAAGTGGTTGCGGTTGTAGTTGCTGCAAAAAACGTCGATGGAGCCAAACGATGAAAACCTTGCCAGTTGAACCAACCGGTGCTGCGATCAACATCGGTGCGAGGCTGCGCGGGGTGCGCCAGACCCAGCGCATGACCATTGACCAGGTCGCCGAGCTATCCGGACTGACCAAAGGTTTCCTCTCACGTGTCGAGCGCGACCTGACCAGCCCTTCGGTTTCGACCCTTTTGCGGTTGTGCGAAGTGCTGGGCATGGAAGTAGGTACCCTCTTCGAGGTTCCAGAAACGAAACTGGTCCGCCTGGAGCAGGCTCCCCGTGTTTCCCTGGGCGGCGACGGCATCACGGAGCAGCTGGTTACGCCACGCAGCGAGAAGCGGGTGCAGATGATTCGCGCTGAGATTGCGCCCAAGGGCACCGGTGAAGCAGAACTGTATTCGGTGGATTGCGAGCTGGAAGTGCTGCACGTGATCGCGGGAAAATTCATCCTGGTATTGCCAGATCAGCGCGTAGACCTCGAAGCAGGCGATACGATAACCTTCCCCGGGCGTGAACCGCATAGCTGGGAAAACGATTCTGATGAGGTAGCTGTGGTTACCTGGACGCTGATCCTCTCATGACGCCAAGCCCATGCGCCTGCTGCCAGGGCACGGCATGAGCGGTGCGGCTGCGCGTTCGTCTGCGGGGAGATGAACCGCGTATTCTAGGAACGATGCGTTGTTTCGGGGCGCTCGGAACGATGAGTGATGGGAGAGGCGTGAGGACAGGCGAACCAACCGCTGCGCAAGATCAACTGCGCAGTATCAGCTGGTGGGCTTCGATACTTTTCGGCGTTCTTATTGGCACCACCTTGACCTGGATCCGCACCCAACGCAATTTCTTCTTCATTGGCGCAGCGATTCTGGCCGTCGTCATTGTCACCATTGGCGTGCGAACGATTCGCCGACGTGCACGCTTCCCGCTGATGGCGCAGGCGCGCACCTCGTGGGTGTATGTGCTGTGGACCGGTGTCCTGCTCATCCTGGCCGGACCGATCCAGCTGGTGTACGTAGCCGATGACCTTTCTGAACTGACGATCAAATCGCTGGTAATGTCCGCAGGCTTCTGCCTGGGCATTCATGAGGTCGATCGCGCGCTGGTGAAAGCCAGCAAGAAGCGCTCCGGTGAGGCCTAGCCTTCCGATTTGGGCGGAATAGCCTGAAATGTAGTCAAAACATCCAATACCCTTTGGCGCGATTTTGCATAGTGTGATCCTGATCAACTTTCCAGAAGGGGTTGCCATGTCAGGAAAAACCGCGAAGAACCACACCGCAGAACCAGGCCTCAAGAAGGTCCTCGGCCGCTGGGATGCCTTGGCCATAGGCGTTGGCGCGATGATCGGCTTTGGCTGGGTCGTGCTCACCGGCGACTGGATTACCACCGCCGGTCCGCTGGGAGCCACGCTGGCTATGCTGGTTGGCGGTGGCATCATGGCGGTAGTTGGCCTGACCTATGCCGAACTCGTTGCGGCCATGCCGAAAGCAGGCGGTGAGCACAACTACTTGCTGCGCGCCATGGGCGCCCGCTGGTCTTTTGCCGGTTCGTGGGCCATCGTCGGCGGCTACATTGCGATCGTGGCCTTTGAAGCAGTGGCACTGCCCAAATCCGTGCTCTATCTCTTCCCGGAGCTTTCGCAGATCAGATTATGGGAGATCGCTGGCTCAGAGGTCTACTTGACTTGGGCGCTGGTCGGTGTCGCCGGTGCGATAGCGATCACCTGGATTAACATCCGGGGCATCAAGACCGCCGGTGTAGTGCAGACCTTCGTGGTGCTCTTCCTCTTCGTCATCGGCGCAATGCTGCTTGCTGGCGCATTCACCGGGGGCGAGAGCAGGAATATGGAACCATTCTTCGAAAACGGGGTGGCCGGCTTCTTCGGCGTGATGATCGTGGTGCCGTTCATGTTCGTCGGCTTCGACGTGATCCCGCAGTCCGCCGAGGAATGCGACATCGCCCCGCGAAAAATTGGCAAGTACGTGGTGATTTCGGTGCTGATCGCCACCGCCTGGTATGTGGGGATCATCCTGGCCACCGCCTCGGGAATGGGCGCTTCGGCGCTTTCCGGATCCGAACTTGCCACTGCCGACGCGATGGGGGCACTGTTCAATTCCGAAATCATGTCAAAGGTGCTGATCGCCGGCGGCATTGCCGGCATCCTCACCTCGTGGAATTCGTTGCTGATGGGTGCTTCGCGACTGATGTACGCGATGGCCAGTTCCGGGATGCTGCCACGCTGGTTTGCCTACCTGCATCCGAAGCACCGCACACCGAGCCATGCACTGCTGTTCATTGGCGGCCTCTCCATTCTGGCTCCATTCTTCGGCACCGCCATGCTCGGATGGTTGGTGGATTCCGGTTCGCCGTCGATCGTGATCGCCTACCTGCTGGTGGGCGTGGCGTTCTTGATTCTGCGCCAGCGCGAACCGCAGATGCAACGCCCGCTGCGCGTGGGCGGTGCGGGAAACGGCGGCAAGGTCATCGGCGTACTGTCGGTGGTCTTCTGCGCCGGCCTGATTTCGCTGTATCTTCCGGGAATGCCGGCGGCCATCGGGTGGCAGCCGTGGCTGCTCTTCGCCGCTTGGTGGATCCTGGGCATGGCCTTCTTGCTGCGGGTGCCACGCGGGATTGCGCCGGGCGAATTCGCGGAAGAGGAATTGCTGCAGAAGCTGAGCATCCGCCAGCAAGCCAAGCTCGGTGCCACCGGCCCGGACGCCGCAGCAACGCGACGCGCCAGTGCGCCGCACGATAGCCGGACTCGGCTCAAGGGCTGACGGCTGTACCTAGGGCACGCCGCGGGATCTGGCTATTGCAGAGACTGCGGCGTGCCTATTTCTGTGCCCGGCGCAGGGCCAGCCAGAGCGAGGCGGCGGCATCCGGATCATCGAGATTGGCGCCAAGCAATTCCTGGGCCACGGTGATGCGGTGGCGCAAGGAATTTCGGTGGATGCCCAATTCGCGGGAGGCTTCTTCCCAATGGCCGCGATGGCGCAGGTAGGAGGTGACCGCGGAGAGCAGATCGGCGCGCGCGTACGCTGCGAGGGCCTTGACCCAGGTCTCTGCGCTGGCATCGAAGCCCGGGGCGCCGCAGGCCATGGTCCCGAACGGGACAGCGTCCAGCGTTTGGCGCAGGGCAGGCAAATTGGCAGGGATCTCGGCCAAGTTCAATGGTTGGGAGAGTACGGCGTGGACTTCGGGTGCGGGGGAATCAAATCGCCCGCACGCCATCGGGCCCGTTGCGGTTGCAGCCTGCGGTGCCACTGCCTCGCCATTGCCGGAACTGTCTGCGGGTTCGGGAAGTATCAAATAATGTTCGGCGCCGTCCTCATAGTGAAGCTGGCACTCGCGTACCGCTGCGGCGACATCGGGCAAGGCGGCGGGGCGCGCCAGCGAGGGCAGCGCATGAAGTGCGGTTGCTGCATCGGTATCGGCACCTGCCCGGTACAGCAGGATTCGCACACGAACAGGTATTCTGCCCAATCCGGCTTCTTCCCCGACCAGGCGTGCCGCCTCGGGCTGGCCATGCAGCAACAATTTTGCGGTGGCCGAGCTGAGCGCGTTATTCGTGCTGGCAGCCAATTCCCGTTGCCTGGCGCGCAAGGAGAGCAACGTGCAGGCCGTCATGATGATCTGCCGGTCGGCCTTGGTCGGCCTGCGCCCGGCGGAAACTCCGAGATATCCGTGGATCGTGGTTCCGGACAGGATGGGATAGAGCGCAACTTCGTGGCCCTGGACCTCGAAGGTGGACGCCGAGGGCATGCCATTGCGCCGAAAGCGCATGGACTCGTGGCGGAGTTCGCCCAGGAACGCTTCGGCGGATGCCGGGTAGCAGGCCGCCGGCCGGGAATCGACGGAAAGATAGGCGGCCCAGCCGTTCACTGCCTCAGCCAAGCCCCGCACGACTGCATTGATGGCATCCGGGCGTACGGCGGCACGCGCCAAGGCAGTCTGCGTGCCCAAGGAACCCATCAGGTTCGAAGCCTGATCACGTGAGGCCAGGCGCCAGTATGCCCGTGAAATGTTCTGGAAGGGCACCTGGTCCGGGACGATCCCCAGCTCTATGCCGGCAGCGTCGCAGGCGGCGATGACGTGCTCGGGCACCGTGCGAAGCCATGGACCCAGCCCCAGCCCCAGGGCGCAGACCTTTTTGTCCTGCAGCCGGCGCATGTATGCGCGGGAAGCTTCCTCGCTCGCGGCGAATGGCATGCCGGTGGTCAGCAGCAGCTCGCCGCCGTCCAGATAGGTGGTGGGATCTTCCAACTCAGAGACATGCACCCCGCTGACCGGCTGGGCACGGAAGGTTCCGGTGCTGGCAGGGAAGAACTCGGTGCCCAACTCCGCGCCCAGCTGCAAAAGCGTAATCATTGGGTAAATTATCCAAGAAAGATGCTGGACTTGGATGCAATGACCAATGACGCGTGTCACGGGGATTTCTAGGCTTGAGCCATGACTGAAACCCTTGCTTCCACCGACGCCCCAACCTTGTCCCAGACCAGGCACCTTGCCACCAGCATCCCCGGCCCGCGCTCTGCGGCCCTCCATGAGCAGCGGGTGCAACAGGTCAGTAGCGGTTTTGGCGTCACCTTGCCGGTCTTCGTCAGCCGCGCCGATGGCGGGATTATCGAAGACGTCGACGGAAATCGCCTGATCGACTTCGCCTCGGGGATTGCCGTGACTTCACTGGGTGCCGCGAACCGCCGCGTGGCCGAACGCGTGGCCAAGCAGCTGGCGGACTTCACCCATACCTGCTTCATGGTCACCGAGTACGAATCCTTCACCCAGGTGTGCAGCTGGTTGAACCAGCACACCCCCGGCGAGTTCGAGAAGCGCACAGCGCTGTTCTCCACCGGGGCCGAGGCCGTGGAGAACGCGGTCAAGATCGCCCGTGCTGCCACCGGACGCGCTAACGTGCTGGTCTTCGACGAGGCCTACCACGGCCGTTCGCTGCTGACCATGGGCATGACTGCCAAGATCAATCCGTACAAGATGAATTTCGGCCCGATGCCCGAGCATATCGTGCGCGCCGCCTCGGCCAACCCGTTGCGGCCCTCTGGGGGAGCGGCCACCGTCGAAGCGGTCCTGGCGTCCGTCGAGCAGACCTTGATGGACTACGGCCCCCAGACTTTCGCCGCGATGGTGATCGAGCCGATTCAGGGCGAAGGAGGTTTCGTTGTCCCGATGGCCGGGTTCATCCCGGGGCTGCGCAAGCTGGCCGACAAGCACGGTATTGTGCTGGTCATCGACGAGATCCAGGCCGGCATGGGGCGCACCGGGAAGCTATTCGCTTCGGAGCACGAAGGCGTGGCAGGTGACCTGATCCTCACGGCCAAGGCCCTGGCCAACGGAGTTCCGCTGTCCGCGGTGACTGGGCGCGCCGAGCTGATGAATGCCCCGCACGCTGGCGGCCTGGGCGGCACCTATGCTGGCAACCCGCTGGCTTGCGAAGCGGCGCTGGCTGTATTCGAGCAGTTCGAGGATGGGATGCTTCTGGATAACGCCCAGCTCATCGAGCGGGTGTGCCGCGAGGTTCTTGAACCACTGATGCAGCAGAGCCCGGTGGTTGCCGACGTCCGCGGCCGCGGAGCCATGCTGGCTATCGAGTTCGCCGACCGGGGCAGCTTGGCGCCGCGCGCCGATGCAGCCGCGGCGGTTTCCAAGGCCTGCCATCGAGCCGGGGTGCTGACCCTGACCTGCGGTACGCACGGCAATGTGCTGCGCCTGCTGCCGCCGCTGGTGATCGGCGAAGCACTGCTGCGCGATGGATTAGAGGTGCTTGCCCAGCAGATTCGCAGCGTCGCCAGCTGATCGCCCTGCTGCAGTTTCGGCCCATGCCGCAGCCCGTTCGCGGGTTGTGGCATGGGCTATTTCTGCCTGGATTCCCGGGCTGCGCGATAAGTGAATCTTGACGTGACCCAGCAGACAAAATAGCATAATGGAAAACTGAAGTTTCATATTAGACAACTTGGACTTTCGTTCTTGGATGTCTGGGGAGGAAGTTGCGATGAAGGAAATCCGCATCGAGGAAAACGGGCATCTGGGACCCATTAATGCCGCGGTGATTCCACGCTATGCAGGTGGTGGCACCTACGCCCGGCTGCCGCGACTGGAGCAGGTGGAGAAGGCCGACATCAAGATTGTTGGCGTGCCTTTCGACACCGGTGTCTCCTACCGGCCCGGCGCCCGCTTTGGCGCCAACCACGTGCGCGAATCCTCGCGCCTGATCCGCCCCTACAACCCAGCCACCGACACCTCGCCGTTTGCGCAGAGCCAGGTGGCTGACGCGGGGGACATGGCGGTCAACCCGTTCAACATCAACGAGGCTATTGAGACCATCGAGCACAACGCACTGGAGCTGACCAGTGACGGCTCCACCCTGGTCACCGTGGGCGGAGACCATACCATCGCGCTGCCATTGCTGCGTGCCGCCTCGCAACGAGCCGGTGCTCCGGTAGCGATGCTGCACTTCGACGCGCACCTGGACACCTGGGACACCTACTTCGGTGCCGAATACACCCACGGCACCCCGTTCCGCCGTGCGGTCGAGGAGGGAATCCTGGATACCGAGGCGATCTGCCACGTCGGCACCCGCGGTCCGCTCTATGGCAAGAAGGACCTGGAAGACGACCAGCGCTTCGGCTTCGGCATCGTCACCAGCTCGGATGTCTACTACCAGGGCGTCCGCGAAATCGTGCACAAGCTGCGCGACCGCATCGGCAACCGCCCGCTGTACATCTCGGTGGACATCGACGTGCTGGACCCAGCCCACGCCCCGGGTACCGGAACCCCGGAGGCCGGCGGCATCACCAGCCGTGAACTGCTTGAAATCCTGCGCGGTTTGCGCGGGTTGAACATCATCGGCGCGGATATTGTCGAAGTCGCCCCCGCCTACGACCATGCGGAGCTGACCGGCGTGGCCGCCTCGCATGTCACCTATGATTTGATCAGCCTGATCAGCGACTTCCGCGCCAGCAAGGGGATGAATAGCTAATGAACGAGCAACCGCAACGCAACGGCGGCGATCTGGTCATCGAGACCCTCACCGCGCTCGGTGCCAAGACCGTATTCGGGATCCCCGGGCAGCACGCCCTGGGACTCTTCGACGCCCTCTCGCGCTCAAGCTTGGAGTTCATCTCCTCACGAGTGGAGAACAACTCCGCCTTCGCCGCCGATGGCTACTCCCGCGCTACCGGGGAAGTGGGCGTGCTGTTCCTCTCCACCGGCCCGGGCGCGCTGACCTCGCTAGCGGGTCTGCAGGAGGCCTACGCCACCGGCGTGCCCATGGTCGTGGTGGCCAGCCAGATTCCGCTGGACGGCCTGGGAGCCCGCCGCAAGGGGATGCTGCATCAGCTCGATGACCAGAAGGCCTCGGCCGCCAACGTCACCAAGTTCCAGCAGACCGTGCATCATGCATCGGGCATCCCCTCGGCGATCCAGGACGCGTGGGCCCGGGCCATTACCGTGCCGATGGGGCCGGTGTGGGTTGAGGTGCCGCAGGATGTCCTGCTCGCCCCGGTGATGGTGCCACCGGTACAGGATGCCCTGGCCGAAGCCTACGAGCATCCCCCGCGCGAAGAGCTGATTCGCGAAGCCATGCGCTGGCTGGCCGAAGCCAAGCGCCCGGCCATCATCGCCGGCGGCGGTGTGCGCCGGGCGGGGGCGCAGGCTGAATTGCTGGCCGTAGCCGAAAAACTGCAGGCCCCCGTGCTGTGCAGCCCCGGCGGCAACGGAGCCTTTGGCTGGAACCATGAGCTGTCCTTGCAGTCGTGGGCGGAAGACCGCTATGTCTCGGACGTCATGGAAGATGCCGACGTGCTGGTGGTGATCGGTTCGGCCCTCGGCGAGGTCACCAGCAACTACTTCACGCTCGAACCCCGCGGCAAGATGATCCAGATTGATGCCGAGCCGCGCGTGCTCGAGTCCAACACCCCGGCCCTGGGTATCCGCGCCGATGCTCGTGAAGCCTTGAAATTCCTGGACGAAGAAATGCGCGAGACAGGCTTCAAGGCCCAGGCATCATGGCACGGAAGCACCCCGCAACAGGTGGTGGCCCAGACCCTGGCAAAGGTGCAGGCGCGCCTGGATGCCCAGGACCTTGGCAAGGAACGGAAGTTCATGGCGGATATACGCGCCGCAGTCCCGGCAAGCATGCAGACCTTCTGGGATATGACCATCGCTGCCTACTGGGGCTGGAGCTGCTGGGACGCCAAGGAGGGCGAATTCCATTCCGCGCAGGGTGCAGGCGGCCTCGGCTTCGGCTTCCCCGCCGCGATCGGTGGCGCCATCGGCTCCAAGCAGCGCGTGCTGGCAGTCAGCGGCGACGGTTCATCGATGTACTCCATTGCCGAACTGGCCACCGCCAAGCAGCACCATGCGCCGGTCACCTGGTTGATCGTCGACGACGGGGGATATGGCATCCTGCGCGAATACATGGAGGGAGCCTTCGGAAAAGCCACCGCCACCGAACTGGCCCGGCCGGACTTCGTGGCCCTTGCGCATTCCTTTGGCATCCCCGCCCAAGCGGTCGATCCCGAAGGCATCGGTTCGGCGCTCGCCGACGCCTTGGAAGCAGATGGCCCCAATGTCATTGTGGTCCGGACCCTGCTGAAGATGTTTGCGCCTACCCACCTGTAAAGCGCCCGAACGCACGCACGGCCTCGGACCTGTTGCTCCCACGAGCGATGGATCCGGGGCCGTTGCGATTAGTGGATGAGGAAAAGTGCGGGTCAGTGGGTGAAATGGAACACCACACCGAAAAGCACTGTCGAGATGCCCAAGCTAATGCCGATGAGCAGTGGCTCCCAATCCAGGGATTGAGCTGCCAACATCACTGCGAAGGAAGCGAAAAGCAGAATTGCTCCGATTCCTCCCAGGATCACACCTCCGCCTCCATGGTGCCGCGCGGCGGAGTGCGCGGTCCGTTGAAATCGTGGTTCCATGCCGCCATGGTACGTCCGAAAGCGGCCAAAGCCGAGGGGCAGGGCCAACTACTTCGATATTGTCAGATTTGTTGGCTCAGCGGCCCGTGCGCAGCTGATGGATCCGCTCGGCTGCGGTTGCCAAGGAAGGATAATCGGCGCCGGGCCCTTGCGCGATGAAACCGGGGCAGTAGTGGTCGGCGAGTCCTGCCTGTCCGTAGGACAAGCCGCGGAACGTGCCCTGGGCCATGCGCACCAGATGCGCTCCGGCAGCCACATCCCACACCTTGGTATCGAACCCGATGGTGGCGTCGCACCAGCCTGCGGCAACATGGGCTAAGGCCAGCGCCGCGCAGACCTTGCGGCGTACCGTGGCGAAGTCCTGGATCCACTGGCCAAAGAGTTCCAAGGACAGATCCCCGTCCTTGAGCATGGATTCTGCTCCCGGGTAATCCGTCATCAGGTTGGCGCGGGACTGCTCGGGACGGGAACCGGGCTCAAGGACCTGCCCGTTGAGGAACGCGGCAGTCGAATTGGCGCTGAATTCATCACCAGAAACCGGATCGAGGATTGCGGCGGCCATCAGTTCTCCATCGATGGCTGCGGCAATCGAGATGCAGAAGAATGCCACGCCGTGGACGAAGTTGCTGGTGCCGTCAATCGGATCGACAATCCACTGCACCTTCCCGGCGGCCTGCCGTCCTTGATCGCCAGAGACCTGCTCTTCGCCGAGAACCCAGGAATCCGGGTGGGCCGATAGCAGTGAGGCAGTGATGAGCCGCTGGCTCTGCCGGTCGATGTCGGTGACCAGGTCATGGGTGTTGGTTTTATGCTCGGCTACCACGTTGCCGCGGAAGGAAGCGCGCAGCAGCTCGGCGGACTGGCGAGCTGCCTTCAGCGCGGAAAGACGTAATTCTTCGGCGTATTGCGTGCTGGCTTGGACTCGCTGATCATTCACAACACCAGCTTACCGCCGTGGCAACAGGCAAAAACGTTGACTGGAGCAACGATTCGAACTTACATTGGTGGAAACACAATAGATAGGCAGCCGATAGATCGTGGACAAGTCTCCAGATAGCCCTTCGGATTCTGAACTCAAAATCCTGCTCGACGAGTTGGCCCGCAGTTCCAGGATCCTTCGCGTGTTTTCGCATATGGATCAGACTGACCCCGAGGTATCAAACGCCTCCCATCACGTGCTCAAGACGTTGAAAACCCGTGAACCCACGCATGCTGCCGACCTTGCGCAGTCCTTGGGGATCGGCACCGCGGCGATGAGCCGGCATTTGGCGGAACTGGAGCAAATGGGCCTGGTAGCCAAGCAGCCCAGCAAGATCGACGCCCGCCGCCACGTGCTCTGGGTGACCGAGGCGGGTTGCGAGCGGCTTGAATTCCGCGACCGCTTGCGCCTGGAGCGAATGCGGGATGTCCTTCCGGACTGGGATGCCGAGCGCTTGGCCAGCGTCGCGCACGCGCTGAGCGAATTGAACGCGACGATGATCCGCGGCATCCAATCCCAACGGACCGAGCAGTTCGGCAATGCGGAGAATTCCGACCTTGGATAAGAGCATGCCGGAAAAGGAACGTCCCACTGACCTCACCGAGACAGCGGCAGACCAGCCGCAGATGAATCAACGCGAGGTGCTCAAATCCATCGCTGGCGTCCTGGCATCCTTCTTCGCTGCCATGCTGGCGGCGACCATTGTGTCTATTGCGCTGCCGACCATCATGGATGTCCTGGGCGGCTCGCAAACCGACTTCAACTGGGTTTTGAGCACCACGCTGCTGGCTAATGCCGCCACCACTCCCATCTGGGGGAAAATGGCGGATCTCTTCGACAAGAAGAAGCTGCTGCAAGCCGGAATTCTGGTGTTCGTGCTCGGCTCGTTGCTGGCCGGACTCGCGTGGTCCATACCCGTTCTGCTGTTCGCCCGGGTCATCCAGGGCATCGGCATGGGCGGGCTGACCGCCATGGGCATGGCAGTCATCGGCACGGTCATCCCGCCACGGGAACGTGGACGCTATTCGGGATATTTCGGTGCCGTCATGGCTGTATCTACCGCAGCAGGACCGCTGCTCGGCGGATTCATCGTGGACTCGCCCCTGGGCTGGCGCTGGTGCTTCTTCTTCGGCATCCCGATCAGCCTGCTCTCCATGCTCTTGATCCACCGGACCCTGCACCTGAAGCACCTCAAGCGTCCGGTGCATATCGATTGGGTCGGCGCGGTCCTGTTGACCACCGCCGTCTCGATCCTGCTGATCTGGGTCTCCTATGTAGGCAAAGCCGACTATTTCGGCTGGAATTCGTGGCAGACCTACACGATGGTCTCGATGTTCCTATTGCTGGTTGCCGCGTTGCTGCTTGTTGAATCACGGGTTCGTGAACCGATCATTCCGCTGAAGATCATTTGCACCCGAACAACGTCGCTGGCGATTCTCGCCTCGATCTCGATTGGCGTGGGGATGTTCGGCACCGGCGCATTCATCGGCCAGTACTTCCAGATCGCCCGCGAAGCGACACCGACCATGGCCGGCCTCATGACCTTGCCAATGATCGCGGGCAACTACTTCGGGTCCGTCTTCTCCGGGCAGATGATTACCCGCTTCGGCCGTTGGAAGATCTATCTGCTCATCGGTTCGGTCCTGAACATCGCCGGACTCGGCCTGCTCGGGCTGATGCGCCAGGATACCGAATACTGGCTCTTGGCCTGTGGCATGTTCCTCAACGGCGTGGGCATGGGATTCATGCTGCAGAACTTGGTGCTCTCGGTGCAGAACACGGTGAAAGTTACCGATATCGGGGCGGCAAGTTCTTCGGTGGCGTTTTTCCGTTCTGTAGGCGGCTCAGCAGGTGTGGCGGTGCTCGGCGCGCTGCTTTCGCGCAATGTGGCAGATCTTATTACCGAATCATTAGCGGCCAAGGGGCAGCTGTCCTCAGCCCCGGCCACCGGGGATTCCTTGAATCTTTCCGGGATGCCAGATGCGTTACGGCAGGTGGTGGAATCGGCGTATGGCGAGGCGACAGGGATCGTCTTCATCGTCTCGGCGGCCGTAGCCGTGGTTGCCTTCTTCTGCGTATTGCTCATCAAGGAAGTGCCATTGCGCAAGACGATCTAGTACCTGGCCTTGCCGCCGGGTCGAATCAGGATAAGCTTCAGACCATGAGTAGCATGCAACCGATTAAGCCGAAGGTATCTCTTACCGAGCAGGTGACCACGATGATCCGTGCCGCCATCGTTGCCGGTGAGATGGCTCCGGGGGAGCACTACTCGGCCATTGGCATCTCGGAAAAGCTCGGCGTCTCGCGAACTCCGGTGCGCGAGGCCTTGCAGCTGCTGGAAAAAGAGGGAATCGTTACCGTGGCGAAAAACCGCGGGGTGCGCGTCAACCAGATTTCATTGGAGGACATTGTCGAAGTCTTCCAGCTGCGTTTGGCTATCGAGCCTCCAGCTGCCGCACGTGGCGTGCGGAACGCGACCGAGGCTGATATCAACCAGCTGAAGTCGTTGCACCAGCGAATGCTCGCAATCGGCGAAACCGGTGATGGCCGGGCGACGCTGGAAGCGGACAAGGAATTCCACCTGTGCCTTCTGGGGCTGGCCGGAAATGCGAAACTCGACAGCGTGGTGGGGGAGCTGCGCAACCTTGTCCTGGCCCACGGGCAGACCACCGTGCCCTTCGCCCGCTCCAGCCAGGACCTGGCCGGGGACCGCGAGGAGATCATGGAGGCGATTCTGGCTAAGGACCCCGACGCCGCCGCGCTGGCCGTTCGGGGCCACGTCATGCGCACCGCGCAGATGCTGATCCGCTCGGTGTGTTCGCGGACCCCGGGACTGGACGCAGAACCGTTCCTGGAGCGGCTGGACGCCTTGATTTCCTAGGGCATTCCGCGCCCCCTGCAGACCCAAGAAGCGAAACATCCTGAAAATCCTTGCCAAGGGTGATCCGGACAACATAGAGTTGCATGCAACATGTAACTAAGCAATTCTGTGCGGATTGAAGGTGTGGAAGCAAATGAGCCAACCGCTTGAAGGGGTCAAGGTCATCGACCTCTCGCGCATCTTGGCCGGGCCGCTGTGCTCCATGACCCTGGCCGACTTCGGAGCCGAAGTTCTCAAGGTGGAGAACGCTGCTGGCGATGAGACCCGCAGCTGGAAGCCTCCGGTCAATGCCCAAGGCATCAGCACCTACTACTGGTCGGTGAACCGCAACAAGCAGGCAGTAGTCGCCGACTTCGCGGACGCGACCCAGTTGCAGGCCCTGCGCGGATTGATCCGCGACGCTGACGTGCTGGTGGAGAATTTCCGCCCCGGCGTCCTGGCCAAATTCGGGCTGGACTACGAGAGCCTGCGCGAGCTGAACCCGGCACTGGTCTATTGCTCCATCTCGGGCTTCGGCGAAAAGCAGGGTGCAACCTTGCCCGGCTTCGACCTGCTGGTGCAGGCAGTGGGCGGACTGATGAGCATCACTGGAGAACCAGACGGGCCTCCGAGCAAGGCCGGCGTTGCCCTGGTGGACGTATTGGCGGCGCAGAATGCGGTTGCCGGCATCCTGCTGGCCATGCGCGAACGCGATGCCAGCGGTATCGGCCAGCGGGTGACCGTCAACTTGCTCGGCTCGCTGCTGGCCGGACTGACCAACCAGTCCAGCAGCACGCTGGCTACCGGAAAATCCCCGGAACGCATGGGCAACGCGCACCCGAGCATTGCCCCCTATGAAACCTTCGCGGCCAACGACGGCGTGGTGGCCATCGCCGTGGGCAATGACCGCCAGTTCGCTGCCTTGGCCAAGCATCTTGGCCAGCCGGACCTAGCCCAGGATCCGCGCTTCAGCAGCAATAGCGCACGGGTGGCCCACCGCGAAGAACTCAAGGCAATCATCGAAGCGGCCACCGCCTCAGCCACTGCCGCGCACTGGGCGAATGCGCTGATGTCCGCGGGAGTGCCCGCCGGAAAAGTCAACTCCATCGCCGAGGCCATCGACTTCGCCAAGGAACTTGGCCTGGATCCCGTCGCGCTGATCACCGATCCGGACACCGGGGAAGCGACCGAGCAGATCGCCAGCCCCATCGGGCTCTCGCGCACCGGCGCCCAATACCGCACCATCCCGCCGGCCCACGGGGAGCACCAAGCGCTTCTGGGCACCCTGGCAAATAGCTAATCGCAAGAACTTTCAAGGAGACTTAATATGAGCACCGCAGAACGCCTTCTGGATCCGGCCGACCTGATCAATTTCGATTCGCTGCTCTCGGCGGAGGAACTGGCCCTGCGCGATACCGTGCGCGGTTTCGTCAACGAGAACATCAAGCCGAATATCGCCAAGTGGTACAACGACGCAGTCTTCCCGCTGGAGATCGTTCCGGAGATGGCCAAGCTGGGCCTGCTGGGCATGCACCTGGAAGGCTACGGCTGCGCCGGCCGCTCGGCCGTGGAATACGGCATTGCCGGCGCCGAGCTGGAAGCCGGCGATTCGGGGCTGCGCACCTTCGTTTCGGTCCAGGGATCGTTGGCCATGAGCGCCATCTACAAGCACGGCTCCGAGGAGCAGAAGCAGCAATGGCTGCCCAAGATGGCCGCCGGCGAAGCCATTGGCTGCTTTGGCCTGACCGAACCAACGGCAGGTTCCGACCCGTCGAGCATGAAGACCTTCGCCCGCCGCGACGGCGATGACTGGGTGATCAACGGTTCCAAGCGCTGGATCGGGCTGGCCAATGTGGCGCAAGTGGCGGTGATCTGGGCACAGACCGATGAGGGCATCCGCGGCTTCGTCGTGCCAACCAGCACCCCGGGCTTCACCGCCACCCCGATCGAGCAGAAGCTGTCCATGCGCGCCTCCATCCAGTGCGAAATCGATCTGGTCGATGTGCGCCTGCCTGGTTCGGCGGTATTGCCGAATGCCAAGGGCCTGAAGGGGCCGTTCTCCTGCCTGAACGAAGCCCGCTACGGCATCTTGTGGGGTTCCATGGGGGCCGCCCGCGATTCATTCGAGGTGGCATTGGCCTACTCGCAGGAACGCCTGCAGTTCGACAAGCCGCTGGCCGGATACCAGATGACCCAGCAGAAGCTGGTGGACATGGCCCTGGAAATCAACAAGGGCTTCCTGCTGGCCCTGCACATCGGCCGGTTGAAGGATGCCGGGAATTTGGACCTGCATATGATCTCGGTAGGGAAGCTGAACAACTGCCGTGAAGCCATCGCGATCTGCCGCGAAGCACGCACCATCCTGGGAGGCAACGGCATCACGCTGGATTACTCGCCATTGCGCCACGCCAACAACCTGGAATCGGTGCGCACCTACGAGGGCACCGACGAGGTGCACACGCTGATCCTGGGCAACAAGCTCACCGGCGTGCCGGCCTTCCGCTAAGCCGCGAAGCCAAGGAAGACGGGAGAACCAAGCAAATGAACCTTTCCACAACACTTGCCACCCTGGAGCACTGCATCAATGGCGCATGGGTGCCTGGCGAAGGCCGCCGCATCGATTCGAAGGCGGCCGCCGACGAATCCATCGTGCTCGCGGAGGGCACCGCGGCCAGCGTGGACCAGGTGGACGCCGCTTTCGGCGCCGCCCACCGGGCCAAGAAATCCTGGGCGTCCACTCCGATGGCCGCCCGCGGGGCGATTCTGGCCAAGGCCGCCGGATACCTGAAGGAGCATGCGGAGGACTTCGGAGCGGAACTGGCCGCCGAAGAGGGCAAGACCAGAGCCGAGGGAATCGGCGAGGTGCTGCGGGCCGCACAGATCCTGGCCTACTATTCCGGCGAAGCGGAGCGCGCTGCCGACACCGTCTTCCAATCCCCGCGCGCCGGGGAACAGATTCTGGTTACCCACAAGCCGCTGGGGGTGATCGGGGTGATCACCCCGTTCAACTTCCCGATCGGGATTCCGGCTTGGAAGATCGCCCCGGCGCTGGTTTTCGGCAATACCGTGGTGTTCAAGCCGGCCAGCCTGGTGCCGTTGCTGGCCATGCGCTTTGTGCAGGCCCTGGAGCACGGAGGGCTGCCCGCTGGCGTACTGAACCTGGTCATCGGCCCGGGCGCGCTGGGTGATGCTTTCATCGCCAATGAGCATTTGGACGGGCTGACCTTTACCGGTTCCACCGGCGTCGGGCGCAAACTCTGCGCGGCAGGTGCGGCCCGGGGGATTCCGGTGCAGGCCGAAATGGGCGGCAAGAATGCTTCGGTAGTGCTGGCCGACGCAAACCTGGACCTGGCCAGCGAGCAGGTGCTTTTCGGGGCCTTCCGCTCCACCGGCCAGAAGTGCACGGCCACCAGCCGGCTGATCCTCGACGAGTCCATCGCCGACGCATTCTTGGCCAAGCTCACCGAAAGGCTGGAGCAGTGGGTGACCGGGGACCCGCTGGACCCATCAGTGCATATGGGACCGCTGGTGGATGCCAAAGCGGCGAACTCGGCGGCACAGGGGATCGACCGGTCGCTGGCACAGGGCGCAACACTGCGCTATCGCGGGCTGGCCCCGGAAACCGGCAGCTTCCTGGCACCTACCATTCTGGAACTTCCGGAGGGGGAAGCCGGGCGAGCCAACTGCGCATGGCAGGAAGAATTCTTCGCGCCCATCGTGTCCGTCCGCCGAGTCAACGGGTGGAAGGAAGCTTTCGAGGCTGCAGAAGACTCGGAATACGGTTTGAGCCTGGCATTGTTCACCTCGAATCTTGCGCTGGCCCTGGAGGCGCAACAAACTCTCGACGTGGGTATTCTGCATGTAAATTCGGAGTCAGCCGGAGCTGACCCGCACGTGCCTTTCGGCGGTGCGAAAGCTTCGGGCTACGGACCGAAGGAACAGGGGGCAGCAGCTCGCGAGTTCTACACGCACACCACGACGACCTACCTGCGCGGCTAAAAGGCGCAGGCCAGGACTCCAGAGAAAGAATGGTCAATGAGGATTGAACGTATTTTGGTGATCGGTGCCGGCACGATGGGCCGGCAGATCGCGATGAGCTGCGCGCTGGGCGGCTACGCCACCGTGCTGCAGGATATCTCTGCCGACGCGTTGGGCGCAGCACGCACCGAGCTGGAGTCCTGGGCTGCCGGCCGCGTGGCCAAAGGCAAACTCGACCAGCCCGCGGCAGCTGCGGCGCTGGGGCGCTTGAGCCAGAACACCGACTTGAACCAGGCTGCTTCCGCAGCCGACTTGGTGATCGAGGCTGCTGTGGAGCGCCTGGACATCAAGGAGCAGATCTTCGCCCAACTGGGCGAGCATGCACCGGCCCACGCCATCCTGGCGACGAACTCCTCGACGCTGCCCTCCTCGAAGCTGGCCCAGGCCAGCGGCCGTCCAGCGCAGGTGTGCAATATGCACTTCTTCAACCCTGCATTGGTCATGAAGTGCGTTGAAATAGTCCGCCATGGGCAGACCAGCGATGCCACGATTCAGGCTGTTACCGAGGTAGCCAACCAGCTGGGGAAGAACCCGGTGCTGGTGAACAAGGAGATTCCGGGTTTCATTGCCAACCGCATGATGGGTGCGATCAACGCCGAGGCGCTGAACCTGGCTCACCAGGGAATCGCAAGCATCGAGGATATCGATACCACCGCGAAGACCGCTTTGGGCCACCCCATGGGTCCGTTCGAGCTGATGGACATGGTGGGCCTTGATGTTATCGATTTCATCGCCCAGGCGACCTACGCCGAGACCGGTGACGAGGCCGACCAGCCGCACCCGATGATCACTGAAAAGGTGGCTGCGGGCAAGCTCGGACGCAAGAGCGGAGAAGGGTTCTACCCTTATTCCCAGGCATCTGCTTAAAGCTGGAAACGCCGCTGCCAGCCCGATGGCCATTGGGCGGGCGGCGGCGTTTGCCGTGCAGATCGCAGAGAACTATTCAGCGACCTCTGGTTGCTCGCCGAGCTCGAAGTGGCGCCCGGAGACCGAATCAATGTTGACCCGAATCCAGAAATCCTTCTGGGTGGGGATCCAGGGAGTGACGCCGCTTTCGCGAGCCTCCTTGATATCGGCCTCATGCTCCAATACTTCGGCGCTGCCGTGCACGACAACGGACCAAGCTTCATCGGAAAGGATGCCGTCGACCTCGAAAGCGATCTTTTCATTGATCGCCATGGCCGCAAGCTTATTTCCGGGCGAGGTGCGCAAGAACAGCTTCCCGTTGTGCACCGCGTAGTTCACCGGAACAATATCGATCAACCCTGCAACCGAAGTTGCTACGCGTCCGTGGGAGCTGTGCGAGAGCAGCTGCCACGATTGGTCCTCATCCAATACCAGGACCGGACTATTGAGCTCGTGTTCGAATTTCATAGCACCAGCTTTCTACTCTTTGTAGAAAAAGGCAAGGGCTCGAGACACAAGTTGTCGTTTTCCCGTGCTTGGCGGTCGACATGAAAGACTGGGGCTATGAGTCATATTTCGGCTGATGGCGATGCCCGGCATGTAGCTTCGCGAATGGAAGACGGAGTGCATCGTTGGCGTGCACGGCGCGCCCTGGCCAACGGCCACCAAGCGGTAATCCTTCCCTATGTGGGATATGGCTCTACCGGACCGAGCGGCGGCTGGATTCGCGTCTTCGCCCGCGTTGTCCTGGCCAAGCCCGGCGCCTTTGAAGACGGGCAGCACCAAGCCCAGGTCATTGCCGATGGCATTCGCGGTTTCCGCAATTTCATTTCCCCGATCCTTCCCGGCGGCAAGGTCAGCATTGACGTTGGCGACCAGCGCTTCGAGGTCCAGGCTGACCGTGGCGGCGTCATCGATGTGAAGCTGGTAGTCGACCTGCCCGCGGGCTGGAATGAGATCCGGCTTCATGCCCACAACGGCGATGCCGCGCAGGCGAAGATTCTCGTTATCGACCAGGCGCAGAAGTTCGGGGTGATCAGCGACGTGGATGACACCGTCGTGGTCACCGCGCTGCCGCGCCCCATGCTGGCGGCGTGGAACTCCTTTGTGCTCTCCGAGCATGCCCGCGTGGCGACCCCCGGGATGGCGGTGATGCTCCAGAAGGTGCTGCTCGAGCATCCGGGAGCGCCGACCATCTATCTTTCCACCGGCGCATGGAATGTCGCGCAGACCCTGCAGCGCTTCATCTCGCGCAACCTGTACCCGAAGGGGCCGTTGCTGCTCACCGACTGGGGGCCAACAGACCGTTCCTGGTTCCGCAGCGGAATGCAGCACAAGGTTGACCAGCTGCGCCGCCTGGCCGAAGAGTTCCCGCACATTTCGTGGGTGCTCATCGGCGATGACGGCCAGCATGATCCGGCCATTTATGCCGAGTTCGCGCGCCGCTATCCCGAATTGGTCCGGGCTATTGTGATCCGCCAGCTGACCCCTTCGGAAGCGGTGCTAGCCGGCGGACGTTCGCATGAGCTGCGCCGAACCACCCCCGGGGTGCGTTGGGTCTACGAGCCGGACGGAGCCCGGATCCTTCGGGAGCTGGCCAAGTTGGGGATCGTGGGCAATGACGGCGCAAACCTGCTGAAGGAAGATTAGCCATGGAAGAAAGCATTCTGCGGGTGCAGGTCCCTATGCGCTGGGGCGACATGGATGCTTACGGCCATGTCAATAATGTCAATCTGATCCGGTTAATGGAAGAAGCGCGAATCGCCGGCTTTGGCGTGCCCGGTGGCACCGGCGCGCCAGGCTCGCAGCCGCAGGCCGATATCTTCTCTGCAGTGCCTGCCGGAACCCAGATCCTCGTTGTCGAGCATCGGGTGCGGTATTCCCGCCCGTTGGAATACCGCAACGTGCCGGTCAATGTCGATCTCTGGGTTGCCAATGTCAAGCCTGCCAGCTTTGATATCTGCTACGAGTTCCGTGACCCGGTGGAGGACTATTTGTGCGTCAAGGCCTCCACTACGTTGGCTTATTTCGACCCGGTGTCCTCGCGGGTGCAGCGTTTGAGCCCCGGAGAACGCGCGGCGCTCAGTGCATATGAAGGTCCTCCGACCTTCCCGAAGTAACCACTTGCGCTCCCGTCAATTAGGATTGATCTATCTACCCTTATTAAGACAGGAAGTGATTTTGTGTCCCAGCCGGCTGGTGATCGCCCGCAAACTGGAGGCCGACCTGCGCGCCCCCAGGTCCTCCTGCAGGTCCTCAAGCGCGAGAATATCGCACCTCATCTGGTGCGGCTCACCCTTGGCGGTCCAGGCATCTGCGATTTCGCAGACAAGCCGGTGACCGACCGCTACGTGAAATTCCTGTTCGCGAAGCCGGAACTGGGCCTTGAATTGCCTTATGACATGGAAGCGCTGCGTGAGCGGCTGGCTCCTGAGGATCTGCCGGTTCGCCGTACCTATACCGTGCGCCGCAGCGATATGCAGGCGGGAACCATCGAGGTCGATTTCGTGGTCCATGGCGATGAGGGCCTAGCAGGTCCTTGGGCGCGTGACGCGCAGATCGGCTCATCGATCTGCTTCTCGGGCCCGGGCGGAATGTTTGTCCCCAAGGATGAATTCGATTTCCACTTCTTTGCCGGAGATGAAACTGCCATTCCCGCCATTGCGGCCTCCTTGGAGTCCATGGCCCCGCAGATGCGGGGCCTGGTGGTCATCGAAGTTGCCGACGAGGCTGACGAAATGCAATTGCAGGCGCCGGCTGGCGTGGAAATTCGCTGGATTCACCGCGGTGCCGAATTCTCCCCTGAAACCACGATCCTGGAGTCCGTGGTCCGGGGGATTCCATGGCCCGAGGGCCGGGTGCAGGTCTTTGCCCACGGTGAGCGCGAAGTCATGAAGAAGCTGCGCGCATACTTCTATGACGAGCATGGCGTGGACCGCCGCGACATGTCGCTCTCTGCCTACTGGGCCTTTGGCCGTGCAGAAGATGCATTCCAGGCCGAGAAGCGTACGGAAGTTGGCAAGATCTTCGCCGACTAGTCTTTTGGCGCGGACAAAATCGAGCAAGTTAGAGCGACCTAAGAAATAAATCGAAAAATTACGCAAACAGGGCTTGACGTTATTACTGGTTCTTAGGATATGCTTATTCCAGAGCTTCTCCCGTGTGTGGTCGGGAGAAGCGTCAAGCTTGACCGATATTTATCGGCTAGTTCGCTGCTTGCCGGGGCTGCTCACCTCGAAGCAGCGAGCGGCGTAGCCGGCTTGAATAAGGGGAATGGAGAATCGGCTGACTTGCTCAGTCGGCCGATTCGTCGAAAAGGGAGCTTATCAGGATTGCACACCTTGATAAGCTCCCTTTCTCGTTGCTATAGCTTGGCGGCGTCGAAGGACCACAGCAGCAACGTGGCCAGGTAGCCCGCACCCTTCGGTGGAGGCGCCACAGTGACGCCGCGATCATGAAGCTTGCTCATGGCTCGGCGAACTACTAGATCCGACTCCAGGAAGATCTCTGGATCCCGCAAACCCCGCAGGGCAAGGTAATTGCGCGTCCATGGCCCCACGCCGCGCAGCACTTGGAGCTGCTCCAGGAATGCCGGCACGTCTCCGAGCAGGAACTTTCCACTGTGCTCGAACCATTCGGCTACCGCGTGCAGCGCCGTTGCCCGCGGCAACGGGCAGCGAATGATTGCGCGCAATTCCCCAGGCGTGCAGGCGGCCGTTGAGGCCGCTGTGGGGAAAGCCCGAAGGCCCGAGCCCTGCTGCTGGCCCAATGCGCCGACGTAGCGCCCGCCGAGGGTCCGTGCCGCCGCCAAGGACACCTGCTGTCCAATGATCGTGGTGGCCAGGGCCTCGAAAATATCCGGGTAGCTGATGAGCCGCAAGGAGGGGGAAGCCATCGCGAGCGGCTGGTAGCAAGGAAGGGCCTGGAGCGCTTCATAAGCAGCTGTGGTATCTTGCTGCAGTCCAAGCCAATGGTTGATGATCTCCGTGAGGCGCGCAATGGATTCAGTCGGGGCGTCGTGGGTGAGCGATACGCCTGCAGGATCCAGGCTCAATGAAACTTCAACCAGGTTCCCGTCCAGCTGCAGGACGCGGTGCAGCTGGGCCGCAGCGGCATCCAGCCGCTCCTGGGCAGGCAGCGAATGCAATTCCAGGACTGCCAGTGCGTGGCCGACGTCCAGAATTCCCGTTGCCGGTAGGCGCAGTTCCATGACCTCAGGCCCAAATGCCGGAAGTGCCGCGGCGGTGCGATCCGACCAGATGGGTATCGACCATGCCGATGGCTTCCATCAACGCGTACATGGTGGTCGGGCCCACGAACTTGAAACCCCGCTTCTTCAGCGCCTTGGCCAGTTCCTTGGACTCGGGGCTTTGCGTGGGTACTTCAGTGAAATTACGCGGAGCCGGGGTCTGTTCCGGCTTGAAGGACCACACGAAATCCGAGAGGCCGCCCTCTTCGCGCAGCATCAGGGTCGCTTCTGCGTTGGCGATCGTTGCGCGGATCTTGAGCCTATTGCGCACGATCCCGGCGTCTTCCATCAGGCGATTGAAATCATCCTCGGTGAACAATGCGACCTTCTCGGGATTGAAGTGCTCGAAAGCGCGGCGGAACGACTCGCGCTTGGAGAGGATGATGGCCCAGGACAGGCCTGACTGGAAGCACTCAAGGCTCAGCCGCTCGAAAAGTCCCTCTTCGGAGGTGATCGGCATGCCCCATTCGGCGTCGTAGTACGTGCGGAGCATGTCATTCGAGGCGGCCCAGCGAGGGCGCGCCAATCCGTCTTCGCCAACGATGAGATCTTCAGTCATATTTTCATCTTGCCATCCATCGCGATGCGCAGTTGGCCATGCAACGTTCCGTTTCGCGGCAAAGTCACCTATCATCGTTATATGGCGATAATAGAGTCAGATATCGATGCATCGGAAATCCGCAGCGGCAAGCTGCAGTTCGCTGCGCTCTTCCACGCGCTCGCTGACCCGGCACGGCTGCTGATCCTGGACCATCTGCGCACCGGGGAGCATAAGGTCAGGGAACTGACCGAGCATTTGGGCCTTGCCCAAAGCACGGTCAGCGCGCATCTGTCCTGCCTGAAGGACACCGGCCTGGTGCACGTCCGAAGCCAGGGCCGGGCCAGCATCTACTCGCTGGGCCAGGGCGAAGCACTTGACGCATTGACCGCTGCCGCCTCGGCGCTTCTGCCGCAAGAGGCATCCCATCACCATTGGGAAGAAGCGCACAGCATGGATCCGAAGAAAGGCTGAACTTGGGACACGATCACTCTCACGGGCACTCCCATGATCATTCCGGAGCAAACCGAACCCGCCTGGCCTGCGCCTTCGCCATCACCGCTACAATCCTCGTCGCCGAGGTTGTTGGCGCTATCGTCACCAACTCGCTGGCCTTGCTGGTCGACGCAGCGCATATGCTGACCGATACCCTGGGGCTGTTGCTGGCTCTGACCGCTGCCAACCTGATCATGCGCAAGCCGACGACCAAGCGCACCTGGGGATTCCGCCGCGCAGAAGTCCTCTCCGCCACCTTCCAATCGGCATTGCTGCTGGCTGTGGGCATCTATGCGGCCATCGACGCCGTGCGGCGGCTCTTCACCCCTGCAGAGGTCCAACCGGAGGGACTGCTGGCCTTCGGCATCATCGGCCTATTGGGCAACGTCATCTCCATGTGGATCATTTCCGCCGGGCGCAATAGCAACCTCAATATGCGTGCGGCTTTCCTGGAAGTAGTCAACGACGCGTTGGGCTCGGTTGCCGTCATCATCGCCGCGCTGGTTATCACCTACACCGGATGGATGGGCGCCGATTCCGTGGCCGCCCTGGTGATCAGCGCCCTGATCGTTCCCCGGGCCATGAAATTGCTGGGGGAAACCACCCACATCCTTCTCGAATCCACGCCTAGGGGCCTGGACCTGCTCGGGGTCAAAGCGCATTTGGAGGCATTGCCCGGGGTGATTGCGGTGCACGATCTGCACGCCAGCCAGATTGCCTCCAACCTTCCGGTGCTCACCGCCCATGTGGTGGTCGAGGACTCGATGTTCTCCGCTGGGGTAGCCGGTGGGCTGCTGCGGGATTTGCAGCAGTGCGTGGCAGATCATTTCACCGTGAGCGTTGAGCACTCGACCTTCCAGATTGAGCCGGCATCGCACCAGGAAACCGAACGCGAACATGGCTGCTAATCGGTAACCTGCGGGGGCAGAGCGTCCGCGGATTTGCTCATACCTTGGTATGACGCACCCCCGGGAAACTAGGTCCTGATGGTGGATACGGGTTTGGCTAGGCGCTTTGTAGTATTTCTAATATGACTTCTGAGACTCTGCCAAAAACCGAAAATGCGGTCGCTGCCCGCGGCTTGACCAAGACCTACGGGCATGACAGCACCCGTGTTGAGGCCCTTCGCGACGTAAACGTTTCCTTCGAACGATCCCGCTTCACCGCCATCATGGGCCCATCGGGCTCCGGAAAATCCACGCTGATGCACTGCCTGGCCGGACTTGATACCGCCGACTCCGGTGAAATCATCATCGGCGGCAAGAACCTGCTGGAGCTGAGCGATGACCAGCTGACCGAGATGCGCCGCGAGCAGATCGGCTTTGTCTTCCAGTCTTTCAACCTCGTGCCAACCATCACCGCCAAGGACAACATCCTGCTGCCATTGTCGCTGGCCGGCAAGAAGCACGATCGCGACTGGTTCAACACCGTCATCCAGGCGCTCGGCCTGGGCGACCGCCTGAACCACAAGCCGCATGAACTTTCCGGCGGCCAGCAGCAACGTGTCGCGGTAGCCCGAGCACTGCTCACCCGGCCGGAAGTGGTCTTCGGCGATGAGCCAACCGGCAACCTCGATTCGCGTACCGGCGCCGAAGTGCTGTCCTTGATGCGCACGTCCACCCGTGAAATGGGCCAGACCATCATCATGGTCACCCACGACCCGGTGGCCGCGTCCTATGCAGACAATGTCTTGCTGATGAAGGACGGCACAATTGTCGGATCCATCCAGGAGCCAACCGTGGCTACCGTAACCGAGGCCCTGGCCTCCTTGGCGGAGTAAGCAATGCTGCACGTAGCACTTTCGAATATCAAGACCTATGCACGTCGATATATCGCCGTCATCCTGGCTGTGGCCATCGGCACCGCCTTTCTTGCCGCAACGCTTTCGGTGAACTCATCCACCCAGGCGACACTGAAGAACTCGCTCGGAGACGCCTACAAGAACGCCGATCTGGTGGCCTACCCCGATTGGGACCTGGTTCCCGGCGCCGAGGAATTGACCGAGCTGAGCCTCAAGGACATCGCAGATGTCCGGAACCTGCCTGAAGTTTCCACCGCCTATGGCCTGGCCTACGCCGATGGCCTGCTGCGCACGGCGGACAACAGCTACGGCGTGTCCGCACAGCCAGTAGATCCCGACCAGGGGCTGGGCGGCATGGAATTGATTGAGGGCCGGGCGCCCCAAGGTTCCAACGAAATCATTATTGATGCTTCCCACGCCAAGGAAATGGGCGTGTCCATCGGGGACGTCGTGGCTCTGGAAAATGGCGCGATCTCGCCGGCGAACTACAACATCGTGGGCATCCAGCGCTCGACCACCAACCCGCGGACCTCGGCCTACGCCTTGGCCGGCATGAGCGAGAAAGCGTGGCAGCACTTTTCCGGCGGCCAAGCGCTGATCACCGAAATCGTGGTCAATGGCGACGGCTCCGACGAGTCATTGAAGGCAGAGCTGGAGAAGCTGTTTGCCGGCAAGAAGATGGCTGACATGGCGGTGGCGACCGCCGATGAGAAGGTCTTGAACGAAGTCGCCCAGTTCACCGGAGGCACCGACCAGCTCAGCGTGATCCTGCTGGTCTTCGCACTGATTGCACTGGTGGTCACCGGGCTGGTTGTGGTCAATACCTTTGCCGTAGTCATTGCCCAGCGCACCCGCGAACTGGCACTGCTGCGCATCCTGGGCGCCAAGCGCAAGCAGATTCGAAGCTCGGTGCTCATCGAAGCACTGCTCATTGGCATTCTTGCCTCGATTCTCGGTGTCTTGCTCGCCGTCGCACTGATGGCGGGCCTGATCCAGCTGCTGCACGTGATGGTGCCGGAGATGTCCTATGCGGCGTTGGCCCTGACCCCGCAGGGATTGGCCATCCCAATTCTCGTCGGCGTGCTGATGACTGTGGTCGCAGCGAGCCTGCCGGCTCGACGGGCGATGAAACTCGCACCGCTGGCGGCCTTGCGCCCCTTCGACGCTGCCAGCGTGAAGAACCGTGCCGGCAAAGCCCGGATCATCTTCGGATCGCTGTTCGTGGTGGCCGGCGCCAGCTTGCTGGCCTACGGCGCGATCCAGGGGGATCTGGTAGTCGCCTTCCTGGGCGGCCTGGTTTCCTTCCCGGGGATCCTGATGCTGGCTTCGCTGTTCGTGCCGAGCAGCGTTTCCGGGATCGGCAAGGCCGTGGCTGGCAAATCGACGGCGGGAAAGCTCGCGGCCCTGAACGCCGTGCGCAACCCGGGCCGAACCACCGCGACGGCAACGGCACTGCTGATCGGCGTGACCTTGGTGTCCATGATCATGGTCGGCGGCCAGACCGCCAAGGCCAGCTTGAACAACGCTGTGGCCGCAGAATTCCCGGTCGACATGATGGTCTCCTTCTATGACCGCCAAGTTTCAGGCGCCGAGACCAAGAGCATGCTTGAGCAAATCAATGGCGTGGACGGGATTACCGCCAGCTCCAGCTTCACCTCCGGATATGCGGATGTGGACATGGGAACCGATGAAATGTTCAACGCCGAGATCATGTCCGTTGATCCCACGAGCTTCGCTGACGTTGCACTTGATCCGAATATCGTGCCGGCAGATGGCGAAATCGTCTATGTGCTGGGTAGTCCCGAAAACCCGACGGTGGAAGTTGGCGGGCAAACGCTGGCAGTGAAGAATTCCGAGGCAATGCTCTCAGGAAATATCGTCACCGAGCAGACTTTCAGCAAGCTGGAAATCGATGAAGCCAATCAGTACTCGGGGATCCTGATCAAGGTGGATTCCGACGTCAATGCAGCGGGCGTCAACGAACTGGTCACCAAGGTTTCTGCCATCACCGGCGTTGAATCATCAATGATCAATGGCGGTGTGGTGATGAAGTCGATGTTCTCCCAGATCATTGACGTGTTGCTGATGATTGTCTCTGCCTTGCTGGCAGTGGCCGTGCTGATCGCCCTGATCGGCGTAGCCAACACGCTCAGCCTCTCGATCCTGGAACGCACCCGGGAGAATTCCCTGCTTCGTGCCCTGGGCCTGAAGAAGAAGCAGCTGCGCGGCATGCTGGCAACCGAAGCGGTACTGATTGGCGGCGTCGCAGCCCTGCTCGGCTTGGTGCTGGGCGTGGCCTATGGCCTGCTTGGAGCCCGCTCGGCACTCGCGTCCATGGGAACGATGACCTACGAGATCCCATGGTGGCAGCTCGCACTGGTCCTGCTGATCAGCATCGTGGCAGCGCTCTTCGCATCGGTGACTCCGGGCCGCCGCGCCGCAAAGTTGTCGCCGGTTGAAGGATTGGCCGTCGAATAGCCGGTAGCCAGCCAAAGACAGTGGTCCTGAAAGCCAAGGCTTTCAGGACCACTGTCTTTTCCGCAGGTGCGGCTCAAGCCCATAGGCTGTAGACATGAAAATTGAACTCACTCGATTCCGAGTTCTGCCAGGCAAATCAGCGCTAGCTGATGAATGGCTGGAATTCCTGAACAGCAATATGCCCGCGGTGCTTGAAACCCTGGAAGGCGAAAAGATGTACGTGGAGACGATCTTCAGCGAAACCCTGGATGGCGTCGACTACCTCTACTGGCACAGCATCCAAGGCGAGGGCGGCGCCGCGGTGCAGGACTCTGCACATGAAATCGACAAGGTGCACCTCAGGTATTGGAAGCAGTGCATCGATCCAGGCTTCGCACCCCAAGAGCTGTCCCCGCGGGTGGTCATGATCCCTGAACGCGTGCAGCGCAGCATGGTCTAGAGGCGAAGCACCAAGGCACGAGGTCCAGAACTCGCTATGGCGAATTCTGGACCTCGTGCCTTGTTCTGGATGTTCAGCTGCGCAGGGTAATCGTTGTGGCCATGGCCGGGGAACGGCCGGTGGTCACGAAGCCTGAGATATTGGAGCCAGGGTGCTTGATGATATCCGTGATGGATCCCAGATGGCGGCTCAAATCGATCTTGTCCTCGGGGGCCGCGAGCACCAGATGGAAACCGAACTCCTGCAACGCGCGTATGCCTGCCGCTGCATATTCGGAGTTGGCTTGAATGAACGCCTCGTCGATCATCACCGTGCCGTAGGAAGTGAACCCGGCTGAAGCGAAGCCCAGCTGGTAGGCCAGGGCAGCACCCATGATGAAGGATGTGAAGCGCTGGCCTTCGCCGCCGGAGAGCGTCCCGGGTTCCAAGCCGGTCTCAATCTCCCCATTGGGCTTGTGCTCATTGCAGCTGATCATCACATGCTGGCGGACATCGAGCACGGTCGAACGCCATGAAGCCATCGCCGGGTCGCTGAGTGCGGTAACCAGTGCCTCCAGCGCTTGGTAGGAGCTGGCCAGGGTGGATTCGTCCTTGGTGGTGTAAGCCTCCTGCAATGCGTCCTTCAGGTCCTTGCGGAAGGTACCGGCCTCAACTGGAATCGCATTTACTGCTTCCAGGCGAAGGACCGACCCATGCTCGAAAGTCACCTCTGCCAGAATCTGGTTCAGCGGCTTGATGCGTTCGGAGATCATCCGGCGCTCTTCATCCAGCAACTGCAAGAGGTCGCTGAAGCGTTCATAGGAACGGTTCGCGAAGTATTCGCGGAACTGCGCCTCATGGTGCGGCAGGCCGTCGGCCACGATCTGGTCGTGCAGCTGCGCGTAGTGCTCAGCTGCTTCAGCGGTGGTGCCATGGGTTTGCGCATGCGAGGTGCCGAATTCACGGGCAAAACGACGGAAGGTTTCGCTCAGTGCACCACCGATTTCCTGGCGCTGCGACTGCAAGGAATTGACCTGGCTGCCCAACTGGAGCTTGACCTCGGCAAAGGCTTCGCTGATTTGTTCACTGGCAGGGCAGTTCCCTGCAACCACTTGCTGGAGAACCGGGCCAAGCAGCTGATGCTGGCGCAGCGCGGACGGGATGCTCTGCTCCCATCCGGTCCCCAAGTCATCGCTGGTGGACAGGATCTGCTGTGCACGCTGCACCTGCAAGCCAAGATCTGCAATGCGTGAACGAACCAGTGCGAGGTCCCCGACCAGGGTTTCTGCCTCGGCCTTCGCCGTTTCGATTTGCTGGCGAACCCGGGAGGAGTCCCCGGACAATGCCAAGGCATCGCCGAGCTTCTGCTCGCTGCGGCGCAACGCTTCCAGTGCCTCGGACGCGTCGAACTGGCCAAAAGTCCGCTCATCGGCAATGAGGGCCTGCAAGATCTGGGTTTTGGCCACGATCTTGTTCTTCGCCGCACTGCGTTCATCGGCAGCCTGGTGGGCCTGGACGATTTTCTCATCCAGCCGTGCTGCCTTGGACTGCAACTCGGCAATCTTCGACTCGTTGGTGAAGCCCAGCAGGTACTCGGAAGCAGGCAACGTGCGGGTATCGCGCTCGAAGCTTCCGGTTCCGGATTTGATGGTGCCGGCCGGGGTTATCGCCTTGGGGTGCACATGCATGGCTGCATCGTTCTCAACACAGGCCAATGGGTAGTCGGCGGTGATCTTCGCCTTCAGCCAGGTTCCGGCTTCGCCGGGCGCGAAGTCCAGCTTGGCCACCAGGTCTGCCGGGCCGGCTTCAGCGGTGCGCGGCGGCTGGGAAATGTCGCTCCACCGCACGCGGCCCAAGCCGTCGAGTCGATCAATGGCGTGGGTGACTTGGGTGAGCAGCTCCCCGGGAACCAGCAGCGTGCGGGCCAAGGAGTGCAAGGCCTTTTCAGCGGCCAAACGCCAGGTACCGGCATCGGCCGAAACATCCATGAGCTCGCCAGCGAAGGGAAGCTGTTCTTCCTTGAGTGAGCAGGCCGAAGCGATGGCACGGCGGGCGGCAATCGAACGGTCATCGATATTGCTGGCCCGGCGCTGGTAGGAGCGGATCTGGTCAGCCAACGTTTCTGCGCGCTTGCGCAGGTTGACCAAGGTGGCCATGGCCTCGTACTCAACGGTCTGGGCATCATGCGTAATCGAGCTGAGCTGCTGCAAGGTACGTGCCGCGTTGGCCCGCAGCTCATCCAGGCCGGTGGCTGAGAATTCGAAGGCCAAGCCAGCATCCGAGGCCTGCTGCTGCAGGGTCCGGATGACGTTCTCCTTCTCGCTCAATGCCTTGCGAGCCACATCGGCCTCGCGCTCCAGCAGCATCAGGGAAGCAGAGCCCGCAGAGTCGTGGGCAGCCTCCAGCGACGCCAGCTGGTCATCGAGCTTTTCCTTGCGCTGCCGCAGCTCGGCCTCTTCGGCTTTGAGCTTGGCCAGTTCCGTTTCGTGGGAGTTCAGGTCATTGCGCAGCACCAGCTGGCGGACCTGGGTTTCCAGGGTGTGCACGTCGCTTTCCAGCAATTGCCGGGCGGTGGCGATCTGTCCAGCCAAGGAACGGTAGGCCTGATCCTGCTCCGGCACCTGCGCGAGCACGTCACGCTGGGCGCGGGCGGTATCCAGCTGGCGGTAGATGCCACGCAAATGGGCAAAGTCTTCCACTGCTGCGGACGCGGCCTTCAACGTGGCTGGTTCTTCCAGCACTTCGTGGCGGAAGAACTGGTTGACGCCCTTGGCCAGGCCCTTGCCATTTTGCAAGGTGCGCAACAGGGCAAAGGCCTTGTCGCTTTCGACGCCTAAACGGCGGCGCAATCGCTCGATGAACGCCTTGTGGGTATCGAATGCCTCGCTCGGTGCCAGGGCCTTGGACAGCGAGGACACGGTGAAGCGGCGCGGGCCGTGGTTTTCCAGCTCCGCAATATTGACCTTGCCTTCGCACAACAGATAGTGCTTGGAGACCTGTCCTTCCAGGCCGGCATCGGGCAGATCGAAGACCGCGCCGGCTGTAACGGTGTTGCCCATGCCATCGTCGTAGCTGAGCACGATGGCGCTCCACGTCGCGCCGGGGCGCTGGTAGACAGTGCCGGCGCTGGTTTTGAACTTGCGCCCGCGCATGTAGGAGAACGTGGTGCGGCGGTCTTCGCGGGTCGCCGCGTCATTGGCCGATTCGTTCAGGCGGGGCGTTGCAAAGAAGACGTGGCCCATCGCATCGAACAAGGTGGATTTGCCCACGCCTGGATGGCCGGTGACCAAGGTGCCGGCGCGGTCCACGGCCAGATCATGCAAGCCGTGGAAGGTTCCCCAGTTAACTATCTGGACCCGGCTCAGACGATGCTGGCCTGGGTTGAGTGCCCCGCCCAGCGGGAGAGTCATTTCAATGCTCATCGGTTACTCCTGCACCAACTCGGGGGTCTGCTCTGCGAGGTCATCAGCTTCTTCGGCTCCCAGGCTGAAAGCTGGATCATTAGCGTCGATTGCCGCGATGTAGCGTGGTATGTCCTGGATATTGGTGATCGGCAGCGACATCGCCAGGGCCGGGGAAATGCGGAACTCGTTCTCCAGCTCGGTGCTGGTCAGCAGGCGCAGAGCCTGCAGGCGGGTGACCGCAGCATCGCAGGATTCGGCAAAGCGCTTGTCATCGCGGTCTGAGGTCTGGCGGTGCTCGGCCAGGATCTCGTGCATGCCCGCACGCGAAATCACGGCATCGCTGCCGCTGCCCGAATGCTGTTCGAGCAACAGCCGCAGCCGCAGGGCGAGCAGGGTTTCATCACGCTTCAGCGGACGGCGCGGAGCGATAGGGGAAGTGTGGACCTGTTCAATCTGGACGGGGGCAAGCATGGCGATCTTGCGGTCCATGTCCAGCTGCAGTGCCAAGAAGATCTCGGAGAAGTAATCGCTGATGCTCTGCTGCTGGTCCAGCAGCAGCTGCCAAGCCGAGGCATCGATGGACCCATCAAGGTACGGGCCGCGCAACAACCGGACCAGCAGCTGGCGCAGCGGCAGCGGGAACTTCCCGGTATCGCCCTCGAACAACGGTTCAGTGATCGGTGCGGCGTATGAATCGCTCTTGGTCATAGCGGCTCCTTCGTAAAGCTTAACGCGGGCAGGATTGCGGTTCGCATCGAACCATCGAGTTGCTGGAAATGGATGCTGAGCAGATCGCTCTCGTTCAGCGATTCGCCATTGGTGCGCCCGATTTCCACGAGGGCACGAATGGAATTCAAGTGCCGCTGCTCGGCATCCAAGGATTCGAAGACTTCATCCAACCGGATCGAGCCGGAACTGGACTGGCCCAGATGCCGGGTGATCGATGCACGCAGCAATGGCATGTCCGCCTGGGGCGTCGAGGGATTTCGTACAATGTCGGCTTCGCTGAATTCTGGCGCTTGAGCCAGCGGAGGCGGAGCCACATGCTCGGATGGGTCGTAGATTCCAAGACCGGAAAGGGTGACGAACTGCGGAGCGAAGAGCTCCATCGGGGCCAAGCCGCTGCGGGGTTTCAGGCTCATGGACTTGCTGATCGCCAGTTCAGCTTCGCGGACCGCTTGGCGCAATAGCTCGGCCTGCTTGTAGTCCTCGGACTGCACGAATGCGTGCAGGGATTCAGAGAGCTTGCCATAGGAGGCATGGACTTCAGCTGCCTGGCGGCGCAATTCACGCAACAGGTTAGTGAGGATCTGGCGTTCGGGCGTTTCCAGATCATCTACGAAGTCGCGGTCCAGGACTTCGGCCAAGGCGGCGCGGAAACGCTGCTGCGCTTCCGGGGAGTTCAGGAATTCAGTGAATCCGCTGAAGGTTTCGCCTTCGGCAGTGGAACGCAACTGACGGTCAGCTTCAAGAACCTGGCCCACAGCTACGCCCTTGGCTGTGGAGGCATCCAGAATGCCTTCACGCAATGAATGGAGCATATCCTGGACGCCGTCGCGCATGCGTCGGAAATCTGCTGGCAAACTCGATGCCAGATCGAGTACGGAACGGGTTGCCGACAACGCGGTCGTGCGAGAAAGCACCGCCGGGTCATCCCCGCTGCGCAGCTGGTCGATTTGGGCTTGGCGCAGCGCGATCTGGGATTCGAGGGCACGGATACGTGCTTCGGGGTCTGGATCGGTTTCGTGGGCCAGCGATTCCAGGGAAGAAAGCAACGTGTTCAGGCGCGACGAGTTCAAATGCGAATCGTCGGTGGAAAAATCCGCCAGGTAGCGCAGGGTGCGCAGGGTCTGCGCACTGGGTTCATACACGAAGCGCCCATCAATCAGCGGACGAGCCAGAATTCCCTGCTTGACCCATGTCTCGGCGAAATCCTGGGCCGAATACGAGGCGGGAATCTGGTCATCGCTCTTGCGCGCTTGCTTCAGGAAGGAATCCAAGGAGGCATGGAAAAGTTCCAATGCGATCCGTGAACGGTCTGCGGTGAACTCTGCGCGGATGAAGGCCACAGCCCACGGCTGGGCGGTCAGAAGCCGATACGCTGCCGAGCTTTTGAACTGCTGGGACTGAAGCCACAAACTATTCGCGCGGTGCGAGGGCTGCATGTACTTCCTTGATCTTTGGGACGCCTAACCAATCAATTCTAAATCATTGGACTCCTTCCAAAATGTGAGCTCCCTAAAAGCTGAATGTTAGACATCGCTCAAGTTCGGTAATTCATCATGAAAGGGTGTTGCCTCCAGCGCTACCTGTGTAGGGTCGAAATAACCAGATGACAACTCGTTTTCTTCCGGCCTGGCGGGCACGGTGGAGGTCACGGAGGTCGCAGCCATTGAAGAATCTACGATTGGTGATTTCGCTCGGGTTGGCGCTGGGCCTTGCCGGGTGCAGTGCTGCACAGGAGCCGCCAACGGCGGCCCCGGATCCTGCTGCCGTTGAAAAGGCTGAGCAGGAAGAAGCACGAGTGGACGGCGTGAGAGCCGAGATCAACCGGCTAGCTGACGGATACGACTATGACGCGGCGATTAAACTCGCCAAGAATGACAGCGCCGAACAGCTGAACCAGATGGCCAGCGGCCTAGAGGAAGAGAAAGGGCAGGTTTCAGCTTGGGAAGAGCCGAAGAACATACCTCACCTGTTCTTCCACTCGCTGATTGTCGATCCCGGCAGGGCCTTTGACGAAGGCAGCAGTTCGCAGGGGTACGCCGACTACATGGTGACCCAAAAGGAATTTGCAGCCATCCTCGACGAGCTGTATGCGCGTGATTATGTCCTGGTCAACCCGGAAGATTTCGCCTCGCTCGACGACCAGGGGCAGATGGAGTATCGGGATATCATGCTGCCCCAGGGCAAGAAGCCAGTGGTGCTGTCCCTCGATGACCTGAGCTATTACGAATACATGGAAGGTGATGGCTTCGCCAGCAAGCTGGTGCTGGATAAGGACGGCAAGGTCCGCAACGAATACGTCGATGCGGAGGGCAAAACGCAGGTTGGCGCTTTTGACGTCACCACGATGGTCGATGACTTCGTAGCTGAACATCCCGATTTCACGTATCGGGACGCTCGCGGCCTGATCGCAATGACCGGATACAACGGCGCATTCGGCTACCGCACCTCTGCCAGCCAGTATCCCCAGAGCAAGACTCTGGAAGCTGACCAGAAGAAGGCGGCGGAGATCGCAGAAGCGATGAAGAACAGCGGTTGGGTTTTCGCGTCCCATTCGTGGGGGCACATTGCCACCGGGACGGTCAGCATGGATCGGCTCAAGCGGGACACCAAACTGTGGAAAGCCGAAGTGGAACCGATCGTGGGAAAAACCGGGCACTACATCTATCCTTTTGGATCGGATATTGCCCGGACCCAGCGTTACGCGGGGGACCGGTACCAGTTCTTCAAGGACCAGGGGTTCGATTACTTCTACGGCGTTGACGGTACGACTCGCACATGGATGCAGCAGGGTGATGAGTACCAGCGGCAGATGCGCATCAATGTCGATGGGTTGCAGTTCGCCAAGGAACTGCGCGGTGACCGGCCAGTCCTGGGAAGTTTCTTCAAAGTCGAGGATGTGATTGACCCGGCGCGCGAATGACCGGGCCAATCCATCATCAAGCTACAAAGCCATGAAGGCACCGAGCTGCGAGAGCGCCGATGGGTTGGAAGGCAGATAATCGGTGAGCCTTTCGCTGCGCACGATGATGGCCTTCCATTGGCCGCGGGAAATCGCAACGTTGATGCGATTGCGGTTAAGCAGGAATTCGATGCCACGCGATGCATCGGTGGCGCTGGAACATGCCATGGTCATCAGCACAACTGGTGCTTCCTGTCCCTGGAACTTGTCAACCGTACCCACCTTGACCGCCGATAGCCCTTCAGCTTCGAGGACATCGCGCACCAGATTTACCTGGGCATTGTAGGCAGCAACTACCAGGATGTCAGCGGCGCCCAAAGGACGGGCAGGCTTGCCTGCCCCCGGACTCCACATCATCCCCAGATGCTCGCGGACCAATCGGACAATAGCCCCGGCTTCTTCGGCGCTGCTGACCGTATTGCCTCGATGTTCAACGAACACCGTCTCGACCCCGGCCGGTGTGCCTTCGAGCTGCCGCAACCCGGCGGCGTCTGCCGAGAACAGCTGGTGGTCATAGCTCAATGCCGAAACCTTGGCGCAAAGCGCTGGATGCATTCGCCATGAAGCTGCCAGGAAGTACCCTAATTCGGCTGGCAGCACGGGTTCGCCGCCGGAAAGCCAGCCGAGCGCCGATTCGTCCACCGGCTGAGGATGAGTGCCCTGGGTTACCTGGGGCAACTGCTGGGGATCACCGAGCAGCAGCAAATTGCGGGCTGCTCGTGAAACCGCCAAGGTATTGGCCAGTGAGAACTGCCCGGCCTCATCGATCACCAGCAAATCCAGGCTATCCGCGGGGACTTTCGAACCGGTCAGCGTCCAGGCAGTACCTCCAATGAGCCCGCCGCCCGATGCGTGGAGAACTTCAGTCAAGGAATCCTTGGACGTGCCGGCCCAGGGGACCGGATCATCGTGCTTGACTTCCTTGGCTACTGCCTCGGGATCGACCCCGGCCTCCACCGCTTTCCGCAGGACGTTTTCAACTACTGCATGGGACTGGGCAACCACGCCAATCTTCCATCCGTAATCAACGAGTTCACGGATCACATGCGAAGCGACGAAGGTCTTGCCGGTCCCCGGAGGGCCTTGTACCGCAAGATAGGAATTATCAAGATCCTTCAACGTCTCGACCACGGCAGGATAGATCTGCGCCTGTCCATCAACCAGGGCTGGATCCACCGGTGCCGCAAGGGTTTTCAGGCGTGGCGGAATCCGCCGCAGGATGTCGATGCCCGGCCGTTCCGGAAGCACCGGTACGGTGGAGCCCACCCGCTGGGCGATCTCCTTGAGCGCTGCATCGATGCTCATCGTCGCCAACGGCTTATCCGGAGCCAATGCGCATGGATGGGCACCGTAGGCAGGGATCTTGCCGCTGGTTTTCTCCGCAATGGTAATCCAGCCCGGGCCGAGCTCGACTACGGTGGCGTTGAATGCGCCGCCGCGCACGGAGTCGTCAACGGCCATGCCTTCAGGCAACGGAGCATCAAACATGGCGAACACTGATGAGCCGGGGGAGAGCAGGGATCCTTCCGCCAAGGTTCCCTGCAATCTCGTCACGCGCGTAGAGGTGCGCGCCCGAGGGGTGGCCTTATGCCAATCCTCGAGTACTTCCGCAGTGTCCACAATGAACACTCCCCGGGCGTCGCTCCAATCATCCATTGGCGCGGACAAGCGGTCGAAGTGTTCCCACCAGAACTGCTTCTTTTCACGCCGGTTGTAACCGGTCGCAGCGGCGACCATCGCGATCGCGCGGTCATCGTTGCTCAGCGCGTGGGCGTGGGGAAGCTGCGCAAGGTAGTTTTGCAGCCGAAGCTCTTCGGCGGTGGGCTCGTATTCGTCTGCGGCCGGGCCTGGCACAGGCATATCCGGCAGGGTGCCAGGCGCCTCATCGCTGAGCGAAAGCAGCCAATCCCGCAAGCGCAAAGTGGAAAGGCAGTCGTACTCGTTGTAATCGGCAATCGACTCGAGGATCGCTTCAGCGGCCCCGTCGTTCTTCGAATCCCGCGCCAGCATGTACTGGGCATAGGCGACCACCGATGCTCCGGCATCGGTGACATCCCCGGAGCGAAGGTGCTCTCCCATGTACAACGGTTCAAGCTTCTTGATGGAGTATGAGCGGGTGGAAACCACCAGGGCGTTACGCACGGTCTCGTAGAGATCGACAAGCAGGTTCTCACGCAGCCACTGGTCGACTTCGTCCTCACCGGCGATATGCACCTGCGAGAGCTTGCGCAGGGCAGTTTTCTCATAGGGCGCATAGTGGTAGACCTTCATGCGCGGGAACCGCTGGCGGCGTTCTTCGACATAGGCAATGAAGTCCAGGAAGGCTTGGCGTTCTTCGGCGCGGCTATGCGCCCAGAAGGGTTTGAACACCGGCACCCCGGTGTCATATTCGATGACGCCGAAGAGGTATTCCAGGCCCCAGGAGCCGTCGGAAGGTTCCTGGTAGAGCGGGTCGCCCTCGAAATCGAAGAAGATGTCGCCTTGATCAGGCCGCGGCAGCGAAGAGATCGGGCCTTCGTTCTTCACCCGGTAGGAGACGCCGTGGACCATGCCATCGCTCTGGGCCAGCCCCAGCTGCATTCTGGCCTGCTCCGCGGCACGGTGCAGCGAGGTGCCTGGTTCAGCTTCTAGCCCGGCGAGCTGGTCAATGGTGGAAATGCCGCGGGCGCGAAGTTTTTCTCGCTGCACCATGGACATGCCAGCGACCAATAGCAGGTCGCGGGTTTCCTGGGCCTGCTCTTCGCAATAATCGCAACGGCCGCATAAGCGCAGTTCATCGGAGTTCCACCGAACTGGCTGGTTGGCCGCACGGTGTTCCTGCACCATCTTCACGAATCGTTCACGCTGGGCCCGGAAGACTGGCAGCACTTCATCAACCCGATGCACCGAATGCGTCCCGTCGCCGAGGACCAGCGTTGCCGAGGTGGACACGGGGAGCCCTTCTGCCAGCATCTGATCCGCGTAGGCTGCGATCTGGAGCAGGGCACTGACCCTTGCATGGCGGGCGAGCTTGGTATCCCATACGGCCCAGGTGCCGTCCTCCTGGCGGACCAGGAAGTCGGCAAAGCCAATGAAAGCCCCATCGAAGAAGGTGGCCTGGAAAATGACATCGGCGCCGTTGCGAAGCACGTGCATGGTCGCCTCGTGGGCTGCCCGAAGACCGGCCGCAGACATCTGTGGGCGATCAGTGAATTGCTTGACGCCGGTTCCCGTCGCCGGGTCGTATTCGCCATAGGCAGCTATCAGGTCTTTGAGGACGTTCTGCTCATGGGCGTCGCCGAGCACCGCTGTTCGTTCCAGCATCTCGTCTCGTGCCTTGTCAGGCTTGGGACGCAGGCCGAGTTTCACGTCCAGCAGGTACAGGGACTGGTAATTGCAGTCAACGGAGACTGACAGGTCACTCGCTGAGAAGATGAACGCATCATCTAGAAAGAACACGGGGCCTGGGCCTTTCGTTGACTTGTTTCCTACCTAGTCAACGTAGCACCAGACCCCGACAGATTCGCTGATGCCGCTTAGGACAGCTCGTCTTTGTTCTTCTTGGGGCCGCCAAGAACGAGCGAGAGAATGGCAACGCCGGCAGTCACCGAGTTCACCGCTGGCCACGCACCGATTTTCTTGGCCAGCGGATGCGAAGCGCCGAAGCCTCCGAGATAGGCGCTGATCAAGGCAATGGCTTTAGCGGTTCCAGCATCTTTCTTCCAAAGCAGGAAGGCGCCGGCACCTGCAGCACCGAGCACAACGGCAGCCAGCGGGCGCTTCTTGGTGGCACGACCGGTAGCGTAACCGCCCACTAAACCGGTGGTGGCCAAGGCGGTTGAAACGATGCGAGACATGAGACTCCTCCAGATATACGGCACAGTGTTCCACTTTGCAGACTATGCCCGTCACCTGTGATGTTTCCCAGAAAGTCGGGAAATGCACTCGCCGGTCACTTTGTGGCCGGTGGGGCTTGCAAGAATGAGTAATACCGAACGCCGATGAGGAGCAGGAATGAATCTAGATATTGCCCAGGCCTGGGAGCGGCTCTCGCAGCCGGTGAACGTGGCCCTGAACCAGTGGCAGTGGCTGATCGTTGCGTTCTTGATCCTGCTATTGGTGGTCCCTCGTCCGGTCTGGCGGATCACCGGCTTGTACTCCACGCTGATTCATGAGCTCGGCCATATCATCGCGGCTTTATTCACGGGCAGATACGTGGCTGGCTTGCGGCTGGGCTGGGATCATTCCGGAGAAGTGCGGAGCATTGGACGGGGCAAGATTTCTGTCATCATCTCCGGGATTTTCGGGTACCCCGCACCGATATGGGTTTCAGCTTTGATGCTGTGGGGCATATCCACGGGCTATTCCGGGCGGGCGCTCGGCATCTACGCGTTGCTGTTCCTGCTGGCGCTGATCTTTGTCCGAAATTGGCCGGCCTTTATTGTGTGCACTATTAGTGCACTCGTGGCATTGGCAGTAGTCTTCTTTGCGCCGGTCGAAGCGTACCTGTACCTGGCTTTGCTTATCGCCGGGTTCTTGCTGCTGGCTGGCCTAAAAGACTTCGTCAAGCTTCTTTCGGTACATGTTTGGAGACGCCACGATATTGCCCAGTCCGATGCGTACCTGATCGCCGAGGCTACCCGGACCTTCGCCTCATTGTGGGTTGTGGTGATTCTTGTTCTGGGTTCCGGCGGCCTGTGGTGGGCACTGCAGAGCTTGTCGGGACTATTCTGAGCCCCTGCGCAGATCGCGTTTGGTTTTCATGCGGCTAGCGGTCCAGGCCGCCACGGCAACCAGCCCCATGGGGAGCAATTTCGTCTTGCGCTTAGGCTTCGTGGATGGATCCCTCTCCATATCTTGCAGCGGGTCGCCACCGTGCTTGATACGGATTTCCTGGGCCTGGACGAGATCCTTGTATGTTGCCAATTCCTGCTTGGCTACCAAAGTGTCATCACGCAGTGGAAGAAGTACGTCATCTATGGCAGGCATGCCCGTGCGAAGCTGGCGGAGGCGGATGAATTCGATATCCACCAAGGCTCCGAGGAGCAAAGCGATGTTGCTGATCCAGCAAGCAAGAATCAAGATGATCACGCCGCCAATGGTTCCGTAGGTGGCGGAGTAGCTGGCGAACTGCGAAACATAAATACTGAAACCGAATACCGACAGTCCCAGGATCACCAGAGCTGTCAGTGTGCCGGGCGAGAACCAGCGGAATTTCGTTGGCTTGACGTTGGGGGTGAAGTAGTAAAGCAAGGCTAGAACCAGGAGCAGCATAATGAGCATCAATGGCGGCTTGGCGATATTCAGCACGAGCACAAAGCTGTCGCCCATGCCAATAATATTGCCGATTCCGCGGGCGACGGAGCCAGAAGCGAGCAGCAGCACCAGGGTCACGACGGCAACCAGCATGATCAGCACGGTAATCAGGAACATCTGAGGACGGCGTTTCCACTGGGGGCGGCCTTCCGGTGCCCCATACAGCCGGTTCAACGCGCGGCTGAATGCCGTGACATATCCAGATGTACTCCACAGCGCGCCGAGTGAACCGGCCAGGATTGCCCAGAACGTTCCGCTAGCTTGGGATGCCAAGCCAGCGAGCAACTGTTCGGCCGTGTCGAGCAATTGCTGGGAGTCGCTACTTGCAGATTGTCCGTTCGGGGCGAGGCTCTGCTCTAGCAGCTCCATAATCCATTTGGTGCCGCTTTCGCTGGCACCGGCCAAAGACAGGAGCGAGATCAATGCCAGTAATCCGGGGAACATGGCAAGAACCATGAAATAGGACAGGGAAGCTGCAACGTCTAGTCCATCGTTGCGAAAGAATTCCCGCAGGGCCCGGGGGTAGCAGGTCAAGGATTCCATGAATCGGTCTTTGCTTGTGCTGCCTCGTACTGGCATTGAGTTCCCCTGTCTGACTGATGAAATCAAACCTACAGCGCTGGCTTCTTGAAACAAATTACCTCAGGGCAATTCAGCTGTCCTGTCGCTTGAACGTCGCGGTGTGTCCATCGCCCGGGAGGCCTTGCAGGTGGTAGCGAGGAAAAGGCCGTCTGCCGGAGAAAAATTGCCCCTTCGGATTGCCCGACGCCTTGGGTTTAGGACGCAGCTATTCCAGCTTTGGCGAAGGCGGAATGCAACCTTGAAGGGAGCTGGGCACGGCCCAGAAATGTATTGCAAGCTATATCACAGCGAGCTGAATAATCTCCACTTTTGGAAAGTAACATTTTCGTTGCTTGATATGGGGATCATGGTGATTTTCCGACCGATTCAAAATTTCTTTCTGGCCAATTGACCTGTATTTACGGGGTTTCTGACCGTTTCCTGAGTTGCGAGGGTGGTGGGTTGGTGCGTTATGGTCATTCATAACGTTTCGATAACACTCGCAGTGTTATGGGGAAACAGGTACTGCCGGGACTTCCAAACCACTCACCAGGGCAGTATTTAATCAAAGTCGAAATGCGACGCTGAGTGGTGCACGAGGATGGTCTAGGAAGACCTGAGCGCGGGAAGAGCAACTGGAGAATCATGATCCAGCAGAAGACCAAGAACTTGATCCGCCGCGGTGGAGCCTCGCTGGCCGCCGTTGCAGTTGCCGGCACCGCAATCGTTGCAGCTTCCGCACCAGCTAATGCCGCAGGCACCTGGGACAAGCTGGCTCAGTGCGAGTCCGGTGGCAACTGGTCCATCAACACCGGCAATGGCTACTACGGTGGCCTGCAGTTCTCGCTGTCCACTTGGAAGGCGTTTGGCGGTTCGGGCATGCCTCACCAGGCTTCGAAGGCCGAGCAGATTCGCGTTGCAACCAAGGTCCAGGCATCCCAGGGTTGGGGCGCATGGCCAGCATGTACCGCAAAGCTGGGCATTAGCGGTTCCCCTTCGGGTTCCGCGACTCCGCAGAAGCAGGCTCCTCAGCAGCAGGCAGCACCAAAGCAGCAGGCCGCTCCTAAGCAGCAGGCCGCTCCTAAGCAGCAGGCCGCTCCTAAGCAGCAGGCCGCTCCTAAGCAGCAGGCAGCTCCGGTCCAGAAGCAGGCTCCTAAGCAGCAGGCAGCTCCAAAGCACGCAGCTCCAGCTCCAAAGGCACCAGTGTTCAACATTGACGTGACCGATTCGGGCAAGGACTACACCGTCAAGTCCGGCGACACCTTGGCTAAGGTTGCCGACCAGCTTGGCGTCAAGGACTGGCGTGGCCTGTTCGTCTTGAATGACGACCAGCTGAGCAACCCAGACCTGATCATGGTCGGGCAGACCCTGAACGTTCCAGCCAACTAATTCCGCAGAGCTTCAGATAACCCGCGTCGTGTATTTTTACGCGACGCGGGTTTTCCGTTTACCGACTGCCTGGATCGAAGTGGTGATTTTCCGCGTATAGGCTGAGGTTCATGCTGCATTCCGAAGATGAACGCGTGGCCGAGGGCCATATCCTGGGTTCGGGGTTTACCGCACACCGATTGCTCGAGACGGCAGGTGATTGCCCTGTTACTGGGCCCGCGGTTTGGTGGGCTGGTCCGTTGAACGCGGAGAAGCTCGCAGCTCGATCCGTTGGCTTGGTATGTTCCGCCCTTAATGATCTTGCCGCTGCCTCACCATGGCTCGCCACGGCGACGCCGGATATCGCAGCTGCCTTCGCGTCCTCTGCCCACTTGCGCATCGCGGGGCAGAAACCACAAGGTTTTGCTCGATATTCGGGATTCTACCGAACGGCCGACGGCTGGATCAGAACCCACGCGAATTACCCTCACCATGAACGCTCGCTCCACTCTGCATTGGGAACATCTTCGGGGATTGACATCGCCGACGCAGTGGCAAGCCTTTGTGCCCACGATGCCCAAGAACGCATTATTGCCGCTGGTGGAATAGCCGCGCAGGTGCGATCCCGTCAACAGTGGCTCAGCTCGGCAGAGGGCCAAGCGGCCGGCAGCGGGCACTGGGCTCAATTCCGCATGCGCCCAACAGGTTCGGCTCCGGTCTGGAAATTTGACCCGCGTGCAGCAATGCCCCTTCGAGGGTTGAAGGTTCTGGACCTCACACGGGTCATCGCTGGCCCCACCGCAACCAGGGCGTTGGCAGCACTTGGCGCCCAGGTCTTGCGCGTGGACGGACCGCTGCTCCCCGAATTGCCTTGGCAATATGTTGATACCGGATTCGGCAAGCGCAGCACGCTGCTGGATTTGAAAAACGCAGCAGGGCAGGCGCGGATCCACGAACTGCTGCAGGATGCTGATGCCGTCCTCTTGGGCTATCGCCCCGGGGCTTTGGCCAAGGCAGGGCTTGGCGGGGATGAATTAGCCCAGCGGTACCCGCAGCTCGTTGTTGCTGAATTAGGTGCGTGGGGCTTCGAAGGACCCTGGGCCCAACGGCGCGGGTTCGACAGTATCGTGCAAGCTGCCACCGGCATCTCGGAGGCTTACCGTGGTAACGGGCAATCACCGGGCGCATTGCCGGTGCAGGCTTTGGACCACGCCACTGGCTACGGGCTCGCTGCTGCCGTCATCGCTTTGGTTCGGGCGCGCAGTGTCCAAGGGCGTACCGGGTCGGTGCGATTCTCCTTGGCTCGGACCGCTCATGCGCTGTTCGCCTTCGACGCCCCGCAACGCCCCGCTCAATTCGACGGTGGCGTGCGGCTGAAGCGGGTGGAAAGTACTTTCGGCACCCTTGAGTATGTCCCGCCGCCCTTCAGCATGGCAGGCCAGGGGCTGGACTACCCTGGTCCGCCTGCTCCGTATGGAGAAGATGAACCAGTCTGGAACTAGGAAGCCAGAAGCGAGCGTGCGAAGAGCAAGGCCGATTCCTGGAATGCGGTGGACAGTGCCAAGAAACGTTCCCTGCTCTCATCGCCAGGCCAGTGGGCGGGCAGCATGAACTCCGGCAAGCCGGGGTCAAGGTAGGGCAGAGCACGCCATGAATCGACCATCGTGACATACCCCCGATAAGCACTGGGCGGAGCAATGTCGCTGGAATCCAGGGAAGCGGTGCTCTCCAGGAACGCTCGATGCAACGTGCCCAGGCGCTCAAGATCCCACCACTGCCCGGCAGCCTGCTGCGGTGTTCCGGGGAAGTATGGTTGCTGGGCGGTAAAAAGCGTCGCGTGTTCCCTGGCTCCCAGGGCATTGAGCACCGCCGATACTTCCTCTCGCAGGTACTCGGGGAAAATCCATAATCCGGAGCCGAGCGTGCCGCCGCCAAGCTGCACGAAATGCTTGCGTACCTGGTGGCGCAGGGAGCGCAAGGTCTCCGGCAGCGAGTAGGCCACCAGGCACCAGGGATCGCTGCCTGACATTTGGCGCGGGGTGAATATTCTTCTGGTGCCACGTTCGAACATCTGTTGCGCCGCGCTCGAAACGCGCAAGGTGGAAGATTGCGCTGCTTCCAGCACTTCCCGGTCAATCAGTCGGGAGATGGCGGTTTGCGCCGCAGGGACCGAAACTCCGGCAGCATGTGCCAGTTCCACTATTCTGGTGCGCGCCACCGGAGTTTTCTCATGCCGTATATAAAGGCCGGTAATCGTGCGGATAATCGAGGTGGCGCTTCCGCATCTCGCCTCGAAGTCATCGAGGCTCAGAGCCGTGAGGGAGGTGCTACTTGCCAATTTCGGTACGCACCGCGAACAGCTCTGGGAAAAAGGTCAGGTCCAGGGCGCGTTTGAGGAAGTCAACGCCCGAGGAGCCACCGGTGCCGCGCTTGAATCCGATGGTGCGCTGGACAACGCGCATGTGGCGGAAGCGCCATGCCTGGAAGTTGTCCTCGACGTCTACCAGGTCCTCGCAGGCTTGGTAGAAGCCCCAGCGGGTGTCCTCGGACTCGTAGATATCCTTGAATATTGGCACCAGTGCCTCCTGGAATGCCCAAGGCTTGGTGACGTCCCGTGCAAGCACTTCTTCGGGAATGTCGTAACCGTGGCGGGATAAGGCGGCCAGGAACACATCGTAGAGACCTGGCTCGTGAAGCAGTTTGGACAGTAGCTCGTGGGCCTTTGGATCTGCCTCGTGGACCTTGAGCATGCCTTCATGCTTGTTGCCCAGAATGAACTCCACGGCGCGGTACTGGAAGGACTGGAAACCGGAGGAGGAGCCGAGGAAGTCGCGGAACTGTGCATATTCGCGCGGCGTCAAGGTCGCCAGGACCGACCACTGCTCGGTCAGGGTCTTCTGGATGTGCTTTACACGGGCAAGGCATTTCAGGGCCTTGCCGAAGTCATCGAGGCCCAGCAGGCGGCGTGCTTCGAGGAGTTCATGGAGCATGAGCTTGAGCCACAGTTCGCTGGTCTGGTGCTGGATGATGAAGAGCATTTCATCGTGGTGCTCGGGAACGCTGACCGGATGCTGCGCTGACAGGATGCGTTCCAGATCAAGGTAGCCGCCGTAGGACATCGTGTTTTTGAAGTCAGTGCGGACGCCATCTTCAATCGCGCGCTGATTCTCGGTCTGTGGCTTCGGAGTGCTCATATGCAGATATTATCAATAAGATTGCGACCGTCACAATAGTGAAAAACCGAATTGAGCCGACGAGGCGAAAAGATCTGCCGATGCCGGGAATACGTCCGGCGCCCCCGCTGTTGATACATGCATACGCATATAAATAGTGAAAGGCAAGAACAGTGAGCAAGTCAGTAGTCGTCATCAGCGGTGGGCTGGGAACCCCATCGAGCTCCTCGCTGCTGGGCCAGCAAATCGGAGAGAATATTGCCGCGCAGCTAGCTGCCGCCGGCGTGCAAGCCGACGTGAGCAATATCGAACTGCGTGAGCATGCTGGTGAAATCACTAATAATATGCTGACCGGTTTCGCCGCCCCGGGCCTGCAAAAAGTTATCGACGCAGTGGTGAATGCCGACGTGCTCGTTGCCGTCACCCCGGTCTTCACGGCCTCGGTCTCAGGCCTCTTCAAGTCCTTCCTCGATATCCTGGACCCTAAATCGCTCAACGGCAAACCGGTCGTGCTCGCTGCCACCGCGGGAACCCAGCGGCACCAGCTCGCGGTTGACTACGCCATGCGTCCGATCTTCTCCTACCTCAGGGCGCACATCATGCCGACAACGGTTTTCGCGGCTTCGGAAGACTTCGGGGGACAGGGGGTGACCGGCACACTGGCAGATCGCGCTCGCCGGGTTGCGCGAGAAGTCGTCCTGGCGCTGACCCTGAACGAAGGGGAATTCTCCGCTGATGCGGATTTGGGGGATACCCGTTCCATCGCTCCCTCGGTCAGCGAATTCGCCGACCCCGATGATGAACTCTCCTCACTGCCCTTCGAAGCGTTGCTGGCAAACCTCAAATCCGGATCCTGAGTCGGCCGTTCCGCCAGGTTGCGCCCACGGCCATGCACCCGCACCGGGGCGCATGGCGGTGGGCCAAATCTTTTGCGAAAAGGAGCCCGAAGGACCACGAAAAGTCGAGCAGAATGTTAGTACGATGTGCCTTCAATCTCGAACCTCGGTACGATCAAGAACCGTGAGCTAAGTCATCTCTTCGAGATGGCGGCAGCCCCAAGAGGTTTGAACAGTAGTGAAAGGTGTAGCCGTCGATGCTATCCGAGGAAACAATCACGGCCATTGCCGATGAGCTGGTCCAGGCCGGCGAGACACGGACTCCCGTGCCGCGTCTGACCGCACGCTATCCAGAAATGACGGTAGAAGATTCCTACCGGGTCCAGAACCTGTGGCGCCAGCGCTCCGAAGCCGCTGGCCGCGTGCTGGTCGGCCGCAAGATCGGGCTGACCTCCCGCGCCATGCAGATGGCTACCGGAATCACCGAGCCTGACTACGGAATCATCTTCGATGACATGGTCTACGACTCCGGCGCGAAGCTGAAGTGGGAAGACTTCACCGGTGCCCGCGTGGAGATGGAGCTGGCCTTCAAGCTCAAGAAGGACATCGAAGGCCCGAGGGCGAACATTTTCGATGTGCTCGAAGCTACCGAATACGTCATCCCCGCTTTGGAAATCCTCGATGCCCGCGTGGAGATGGAAGGCCGCACCATTGTGGATACCATCAGCGACAACGCCGCCATGGGTGCCATGGTGATCGGCGGCAACCCGGTCAAGCCGGAGAACATCGATTTGCGTTGGGTCTCCGGGATCTTGTTCAAGAACCAGACCGTCGAAGAAACCGGTGTCGCAGCCGGTGTGCTGAACCACCCTGCCGCTGGCGTGTACTGGCTCGCCAACAAGATTGCCCCGCACGGCGACAAGCTCAAGGCCGGGGAAATCATCCTGGCCGGATCCTTCACCCGCCCGATGTGGGTCAATGCAGGGGATACCGTCTTTGCCGATTACGGACCGCTAGGAACTGTGACATGTCATTTCGAGTAGAAGCGGATCCGTCGCTGAAGGATGCGCTCAAGGACGCCGACCACTCGTTGGCAGGCATCTGGGTCTGTTCAGCTTCCCCGCTGATCGCTGAAATCTGCGCAGGTGCAGGGTTCGATTGGTTGTTCATCGATGGCGAGCATTCGCCCAACGACCTGCAGAACATTTTGGCCCAGCTGCAGGCCGTGCGCAGCTACCCGGTCGTTCCAGTGGTCCGCCCTGCGGTCAACGATCCGGTGGTGATCAAGCAGTTCCTGGACCTGGGCGTGCAGTCGCTGATCATCCCGATGGTCAATGATGCCCAGCAAGCCGCCGCTGCCGTCGCCTCCTGCCAGTACCCGCCCAAGGGCGTACGCGGTGTCGGTTCCGCCCTGGCCCGCTCGGCTCGCTGGAACCGCATCCCCGAGTACCTGACCCGCGCTGATGAGACCATCACCATCATGGTTCAAATCGAAGCGGATGAAGCGGTGCGGAACGTCGAGGAAATCGTTGCCACCGAAGGTGTTGACGGGATTTTCATCGGTCCATCGGACCTGGCCGCCTCCATGGGCGTCATCGGCCAGCAGAGCCACCCGGACGTGGTCGCTGCGGTGATCAAGTCCATCAATGCCGCCAAGGCCGCAGGCAAGTATGCCGGGGTCAACGCCTTCGACCAGAAGAGCGCCCGCGAATACATGGCCGCCGGCGCGGATTACGTCGGCGTGGGTGCCGACGTGGCACTGCTGGCGCGTGCCACCGAAGCACTGGCTGCAAGCTTCAATTCCGAGGCCCAAAGCGCTGCTCCGGACAGCTATTAGCCCAGTGTTCTAGGCAACCCTTCAGGTCATCATTGCGCGTCGATCGAGGCCGGTCGGCGCCAATGATGGCAACATTGAAGATGATGAGCCGCGAAAAGAAACCCATGAAGGCAGTGATGTTGCGCCTGCGCAACGGCTGGCCAATGCCCCTGGCGTTGCAGGGGGTCTTCGAGATACTGCAATCCGTGGTCTTTTGCCTTGCCCTGATCACCCTGCCGCTGGTCGCCGTCTATTTCAGCGGAGGCTTCCTCGAAGACTCGTTTGAGGCCATCTTGCAGTTCGGCGGCCTCATTTGGCTGCTTATCCACGGCGTGCCGGTGGAGATCCTGAATCTCGGCCCCGAAGCTGACCCCAGTTCAGTGACCGGATGGGTCACGCTGATCCCGTTGGGACTATCGCTGTTGCCGTTCTTGTTCTGCTTGCGTGCAGGACGGCGCATCGCTCGCGCTTCCTACACCGACCAGCTCTGGCAAGGGCTGCTCGGCGCCTTCGTGGCCTACGGGGCCATCGGTACCGGTATCGGGTTCCTCGCCAATAACGCGCATGCGCGGGTCAATATCATCGCGGCGACCTTCATTCCGCTGATCATCGCGCTCGTGGGCCTGATCATTGGCGCGCGGCGCGAAGCAGGCTCCTGGGCTCGCCTTTTCGGTGTCGATACGGCCGCCTATATCCAGCGGATCTCACCGCATCGCCGCTGGGCCGGATCCTACGTATGGCATGTGATCGTGGCCGGGTTCCTCGGCTATGTCGCTGCCGTGGGAATCTCCGGATTGCTGCTGGCCATCAACCTGGGCGTGCACTGGACCGACGTCGCCAACGTGTCGCAGGAGCTGCGCCCCGGCCCGATCGGCTCGGCCGCGCTGACCACGGTGCAGTTGTCCTTCATCCCGAACGCAGTGTTCTGGGTCTTGTCCTGGATCAGCGGTGGCGGTTTCAGCATCGGTACCGGCAGCACCCTGTCCACCTTGGAAACCACGGTGGGTCCGCTGCCGTCGATTCCGATGCTGGCTTCCCTTCCTTCAGGAGAGATGGCCCATCAATGGCTGTTCCTGCTGATTCCCGTGGCCGCGGGCATCGTGGCCGGCTGGTACTTCTTGCGCGTTGGCGAGAACCACCTCGAAGACTGGTTTGCCCGTCGCATTCCGTTCAATGCCCTGTCGCTGGCGGCATCGACCGCGTCCTTGGCGGTCTTCACCGGCATTGTCTGCGGGCTGCTGAGCCTGATCGGTTCCTGGCTGTCATCCGGCTCCCTGGCCATTGGGCGACTGGTTGAGATCGGCCCGAACATGTGGGCGACCGCAGGTGCCTTGGCACTGCAAATCGGTGTGGGCACCGCGATCGGCTACTTGATTGCCCCGCTGTTCGAGACCGACCCGGTACTCGAAGGCTAGAGGCTTGCCGCTGTTGGCCTAGGTCAGGCTGGCCAGGACCAGCGGATCGCCATCGGGGCGGTTGATGGTGATCGTCCCCAGCGCACTGGCAGTCGACTCCTCCATCACCAGCAGCACCGAATCATTCTCGGCAACTACCTGGATATCCTCGGCTTCAAGTTCGGGATGCTTGGCGCGAAGCTCGGAGATGGAGTTCTCCACCGTCACGTCGCTGATGCCAGCCGGCATCAGGTAAGTGACGGTCTTGAAGCTGTTTTCACCGCCATCGACCTTGAGCGGAATACCGTTCTGGACCACATAATCCATCGTCGGGCAGGTGGTCCCGGCGATCTCGTAATCGCCATCTTCTTTCACAGGCTTGGGAACGGCGATCATGCACAGCTGGCCTTCGCTGCCTACGGCAACGTAGTGCCTGCCGAAGTCCGAGGTGGCCAGCAGGTGGCGGGTTTCCGCGTCGTAGGACTCGGTATCCTCAAAGCCTTCGGGAAGCTTGTCATCATCATCCTGCGTTTGCACCAGAAGCGGCATGTATTCTTCAGCCGATGGGACTGGAGCAGCGGATTCACCGGTCTGCGGAATCCCGGCAGAACACGCGGTCAAGGACAGCAGCCCGGTGAAAGCCAGTGCAGAAATTTTCCCGAAATATGCCTTGGGCATGACTGCCTGGCTCCTTATGTAGAACTGTTTTCGCGCGTACGCCAAGAAGTCTAGCCAAAGGGCAGTGCACCTGCCATTTGGCCCCTTCGTTTGTGTCGGGCGCGCCTAGCTGGTCTGCGGAGCCAGATCCCACAGATGATGCATGACGTCATGCCAGGCATACTGATTCAGCGTTTCAATGGTAAACGCGGCACCGTTCGAGCGCAGGCCGCGGCGGGAATACTGCGCCGGGTCGATGCTCGACAGCTTCGCGGCGTAGCGGGCGGCGCTTTCTCGCAACAGCTCGGCGACCTGCCCTGCAGGCAGCGAATTGTAGTTTCCCTCATCGGCGGCCCGGTCCTGGTCCCAGTTGGGGAACGTCGGGTCATCGTGCTCAAGCATCAGGTCCAGGCGCCCGCTCATCACCTGCAGCATTTCGGCGACGTGGGCCACGTACTCCTGGTCGCTCCAGCGGGCAGGGTTCGTGCGGGTCTGGGCATCGGGGCGCGCGAGCACCTCGATATAGCGGTCCACGCACACCGGAAGCTGGGTCATGGCATCGCCGGGCGAGATGCCGCGCACATCGACGGCGCACTGCGCGCACACCGCCTCCAGGACAACGGTCCAGTCCTTGCCGTCGGGAACTATCTGGCTCATCAACTTCTCCACTTCGAATGGCGCTCTTACGGCCAGTCTAGGGCCGGCGCGGCAACGGTGCCGGGAAAAGGCCTGCGGATCGAAACGCCATGCAACATTGCGTCCGGGATGAAGCGCCGGACCCGGCGAACCGTAGAATTGAATTCATGCGCATTGTGGTTTTGGTTTCAGGTACCGGTTCTAATCTCCAGGCAGTCATCGACGCAGTGGCCGACGGCCAGCTGGACAATGTCGAGATTGCGGCCGTGGGAGCGGATAAGCACGGCACCTACGGCGTGCAGCGTTCGGCTGAAGCCGGAATCGAAACGTTCGTCGTGAACTTCAAGGACTACGCGGATCGCGGCGAATGGAACCATGCGCTCACCGGAAAGTGCTTGTCCTACGCCCCGGACTATGTTGTCTCCTCCGGTTTCATGCGCATCGTCGGCGAGGAATTCATCAACGCCTTCGACGGCACCTACATCAACACCCACCCTGCGCTGCTGCCGTCCTTCCCCGGCGCCCACGGCGTGCGCGATGCGCTGGCCTACGGCGTGAAAGTCACCGGCTGCACCGTGCACATTGCCGATGCCGGGGTTGATACCGGTCCGATCCTGCGCCAGGAAGCCGTGCCGATTGAAGAGCACGACACCGAGGAATCGCTGCATGAGCGCATCAAGCTCGTCGAGCGCCGCCTGCTCATTGCCACGCTCGCCGATCTCGCCAAGGGAAAATAGGGCGCTGCCCACCGCGTAAAATTGGTGGGGAGATGACTGAACCTACGCCGCTGCCTTTGCAGGCACCAGAAACCGAACTGTTTACCGAAGCAGAACTATCCGCCGCTTTGAAGGTCCTGTCGGTGGTGCACCAGCTGGATCCCGAGGATGAACGGCACATTGCCGTGCGCAGGGCCACCAGCAACATGTTCAAGGCGGCCAAGCGCTACCGCAAGTCCCAAAAGCGTGCCGAGATCAGTGCCGCGGACAGGGCCGTGATCGAGCGCACCGCCACCGGCTCGCCGCAACGGCTGGATGACGAAACCCTCGGCCTGGACCTGAGCAGTTCAACCGGAAGCGCAAGCGCCGGGGAATTCCGCAAGCCGCGTGGCTGCTACATCTGCAAGCAGCGCTACACCACCGTGGATGCCTTCCACCATTATCTCTGCCCTGACTGCGCCGCACAGGGACGCGAACGCAGGGACGCGCGCGCGGACCTGAGCGGCAAGCGCGCCTTGCTGACCGGCGGGCGAGCCAAAATCGGCATGCACATCGCGCTGCGGCTGCTGCGCGATGGAGCCCACACCACCATCACCACGCGTTTTCCCAAGGACGCCGCACGGCGCTTCGCGGCACTGGAGGACAGCGCCGAATGGATGCACCGGCTGCGCATTGCCGGCATCGACTTGCGCGACCCGGCACAGGTCATCTCCCTGGCCGACCGCGTCGCTGCCGAAGGTCCGCTCGATATCCTGATCAACAACGCCGCGCAGACCGTGCGGCGCACGGCCAACTCCTACCAGCATCTGGTCGAATCCGAGCAGCAGCCCCTGGCCGCGCAGTTGCTGCCGGGCAACGGGGGACCGGAGCTGTGGGGCGAAGCGAACCCGCCCTCCGAGCACCCCAAGGCCCTGGCCAGTGCCTTCCGCCTGGAAGAATCAGCCTTGCTGGCCCCTGCGGCATCGGAAAGCTACGATGCGCAGCAGCTGGCAGATCTGGCCATGCGGGCCGGCTCCGCATCGCTGGAACGAATCGCAGCGGGAACCGCAATCTATGCCGGGGGCTTGATCCCGGACGTGGTGACGGAGAATTCCTGGACGCAGATCCTGGGTGATGTTGATGCCCTGGAAATGCTCGAAGTGCAGCTGTGCAATGTCACCGCCCCGTTCCTGCTCGCTTCGCGGCTGCGCCCGGCCTTGGCCGCCAGCGGGGCCCGGCGCAAGTACATCGTGAACGTCTCGGCGATGGAAGGCCAGTTCTCCCGCCGCTACAAGGGGGCCGGGCACCCGCACACCAATATGGCCAAGGCCTCGCTGAACATGCTCACCCGCACCAGCGCGGAAGAGATGCTGAAGACCGACCGGATCCTCATGAGCGCGGTGGACACCGGGTGGATCACCGATGAGCGCCCGCATGATGCGAAGGTCCGGAAAGTCGCCGACGGTTGGCACGCCCCCTTGGACCTGATTGATGGCGCAGCCCGGGTGTACCAGCCGATCGTTGACGGGGAACGCGGCATTGACCTGTATGGCTGCTTCCTCAAGGACTATGAGCCATCACCCTGGTAGGGATCGGCGGAAATCCTCCCCGTCTAGGACGCCAAGCCCGGTGATACCAACGGCCAGGGCGTAGGCGGGGTCTGGTATGCGGTTGCTCCGGACGGGAGACTGATCCAGTGATTCCCGCAAGCCAGGACCGTGGATTGCAGCGGGGCTGGACCTTCGCACGCCATGGCGTGCGAAGGGCCAGCCCCGGAACCCGCGGTTACCTGGCCAGGGCGAAGCGCAGGGTGCGCACTTCGAAAGCGCCCAGCTTCAGCGGCACAGCACCATCGGAAAGCTCGATGGCCTGCCCCGCCAGCTCATCTTCCAGCAGGCTCGCGGTGGCTGCAGACAAGGCCTGCGCGTTGACCAACAGGCTGCCGCTGGCACGGCGCCCCAGGGATTCATAGACCCGCACCACCAAATCGCCGGAGTGGTCCGCAGCCAGCTTCACGCTGGAAATCACCAGGCCTTCACCGGTGACCGATACCAGCGGGTCCACGCCGTGGGCGCCATGGACGACTCGCTCTGCGCTGTTGAGCAAGGCACCGGCTTCTGTTGCCATGGCCACGTCCGCGCCGATGACCAAACCGTAGCGGTGGGCCTGCAGGCCTTGGTCGGTTTCAGGATCCGGGAAGCGCGGGGCGCGCAGCAATGACAGGCGCATGGTTGTCGTGACGGCCGCGTCCTTGGCATCGCGGGTGACATCGAATCCGTAGATGGAATCATTGACCAGTGCCGCGCCGAAGCCGGGTTCCTCGGCTAGCACGAAGCGGTGCATGGAAGTTTCGAACTTCGCCGCTTCCCAGCTGGTATTCACGTGGGTAACGCGCTTGTGGTAGCCGAACTGGGTTTCGGCAATTGCATGCTCGGCACGGATATCCAGCGGGAAGGCGACCTTGAGGAATTTCTCTGCCTCATGCCAATCGGTACTCTGCGAGATCTGCACGGTCCGCGAGCCTGGCGCCAGCGACAGTTCCTGGACCAGCGTGGATTTGGAGAAGCTGCGGGCAATCGTGATGACCTGGCTGCCGTCCTCGCGAGAAGACAGCTCCAGGCTATCGAGCTCGCGCAGATCGGTGACCTGGTTGCGGTAGTACTTGTCCACGTCCCAGGCGTCCCACATGTTCGGGAAGTCCTGGTGCAATTGCAGCAGGTTCGCTTCCTGGCCCTCGGCGATAGTTTCACGGCCGGTAGCCAGATCCACCGCGGAGGCAATCAGGCCCTGGGCATTGACCGCCACCCGGATGACCGAGTTATCCAGGATGTAGCCGCCATCGGCTGCGGTTGCCCTGACCGCGGAAACAGGAACGGCTTCCACTTCCCTGGCCTGGCCGAAGGCCAGGTTATTGCGCGTGAACGCCGCACCGTTGAATGCAATAGGGGTGGACCCTTCGCCAGCCAGCTGCTGCTGGGCGGCGCGGATCAGCGCTTCGGCCTGCTCGATGACCTGGGCGTAGCGTGCCACCACTTCGCGGTGCACCCAGGCGATGGAGGTGCCGGGCAGGATGTCATGGAACTGGTGGAGCAGCACGGTTTCCCACAGTTCGTCGAGCTGCTCGTACGGGTATTCGGCCCCGGTGCGGATGGCTGCGGTGGCTGCCCACAGTTCGGCCTCGACCAGCAGCTGCTCGGTGCGGCGGTTGCCCGACTTGGTCTGGTGCTGGCTGGTCAGCGTGGCGCGGTGCAGCTCCAGGTAGAGCTCTCCCACCCATACCGGAGGGTTGGGCAGCTCGGCCTTGGCCCGGTCGAAGAAGTCGTTCGGGTGTTCCCACCGGACTTTGGCACTGCCTTCCAGGTTGGCCAGGCGCTTGGCTTTGCCGGTCATTTCCCGGGTGGTGCCGCCGCCGCCATCGCCCCAGCCGACCGGTGCGATGGAGTTGTTGGCAAGCCGGGCTTCGCGGAACTGGCGCGAGGCCTTGGCGACTTCCTCCCCGGAGAGCTGCGAGTTGTAGGTGTCCATCGACGGGAAGTGGCTGAATACGCGCGAGCCGTCGATGCCTTCCCAATCGAAGGTGTGGTGCGGGAATTTGTTCTGCTGGTTCCAGGAGATCTTCTGGGTGAAGAACCATTCGAAGCCGGCCCGGCGCATCAGCTGGGGCAGGGCAGGGGAGTATCCGAAGGAATCGGGCAGCCATACGCCCTTTGAAGCGATGCCGAATTCGTCGCGGAAGAACTTCTGGCCGTAGAGGAACTGGCGGACCAGCGATTCACCCGAGGGCATCACGGTATCGGACTCGACCCACATGCCGCCCAGCGGCAGGAAGCGCCCGTCGGCAATGGCCTTCTTCACCCGATCCCAGACCTCGGGGCGATGGGTCTTGAGCCACTTGTACTGCTGGGCGCTGGACATGCCGTAGAGGAATTCTTCCTCGTCGCCCAGCAGCTCCACCATCGAGGAGCAGGTGCGGGAGACCTTGCGGATGGTTTCGCGCAGCGGCCACAGCCAGGCCGAGTCGATATGCGAGTGGCCAATCGCGGAAATCTGGTGCGCACTGTGCTCGGCTGGGGCGGCCAGGACCGCTGCCAGCTCCTTGCGGGCGGCCTGCGCGGTCTCGGTAATCCGCTGCAGGTCGAGCACGTCCAACGCGTTGTCCATGGCCTGCAGGATCTGCATCTTGCGCGGGCCGGCCGGCAGCTGCTCTTGCAGATCCAGCAGCACTTCCAGATCCAGCGACAACTCGTGTACTACGGATTCAAAGACCGCCAGGTCCATGCGGCGGGTGGTGTACAGCCGGCGCGAAGACGAGGTAAGGATATCGCCCTGCTCGGTGGGAAGGAACGGGTGGTAGTCCAGCAGCACCGGATTGGATGCCGCTTCCAGGTACAAGTCGATGACCTCATCGCCTTCGGCCTGACCGGCAACGGGCACCCACTGGTTGCGCGGGTTGATCGCCTTGATGGTGATGCCGTCCGGCCGGTAAACCAGGCCCTCGCACTGGAAGCCGGTCATGTTGACGTCAAATCCCAGATCAATCACGGCTTCCACCCGGCGTCCGGCCCAATGCGCCGGAACCTGGCCCTGCAAATGGAACCATGTGGTGCCCCAGGCCGCGCCCCACGGGGTACCAACCTCTGTGGGCTGGTAGTCCAGTGCAAGGCCCTGCGCAGGAGCTACCGGCTCTCCCGGCAATTCGTGCCAGGAGAGGGTCAATGGCATGGTTTCTGAATATATCGCTGGAAGGATACGTTCGGTCAGAACGCGGCGGACGCGTCCGGTGGTCAGGGAAATGTCGTCGTGCATGAGGGCCTTCCGTTTGTGCGCTCAGCGGAAAATGAGCTCCCCTGCCAGACTACCGAAAAAAATAGATGCTGAGTTGGTGCAACTCGCGATCCCCGGTGGAGCGGGGTACTCAAGGGATACCGTCCTCGCCACCCGTCACGTCCTCGGTGAGAACATCGCGAACGAAGTCGCCACCGAGCGGTTCTGGATTCCACCGTTCCAAGGCCCACGTTCCGCCGATGCCCAATTCCAGCAAGGAGCCACCGGTATTCTCGATATGCAGCTCTGCGGCATCGGCAGGCGCCATCTTCGTAGCCCATGCGCTGAAAACGCGAATGGCGGCACCATGGCTGAATACCGCGACCGTGCCGGAGTAGTCCTGTGCCCGGACGATGGTTTCCAGGGCCTTGGAATATCTTTCAATGAAGTCGTAGCCGTTCGGCCCGCCGGGCATCTTCTGCTCCCAGTCGCCATGCATCCACGAATGCAGGCACATGCCGTAGGCATAGCGTGAGGCCTCGTCGGCCTGCATCTCCAAGGTCCCGGCTGAAATCTCCTCGAGGCCGTCAATGACCTGCAGCTTCTGTCCGGTGGATTCGCTCAATGGCTGGGCCGTCAGCTGCGTGCGGTTCAGCGTCGAGGCATAGATGGACTGCAGCTGCCCGCCACTGAATGCCTGCGGCAGGGCACGAGCCTGGCGATTCCCCAGCGGAGTGAGGCTGGCACCCGGGTAAGCGGTATCAAGCTGCCCGGCAACATTCGATGGGGTTTGTCCGTGCCTGATGAGCTGAAAACGCATATCCGAGGATTCCTTGGCCTTGAGGTTCTAGATCCTAGGGATAGCACGGTTTCTGGAAATGCGGAATGGCTGGGCGCGGGCGCGGGGAGCAAACTTTTCGTTCTGGAAAGTTGATTTCCGCTTCGTCAGAGCACTGCCTGTCCGCTATCGTGAAATCGTCAGGTGGCAAGTCGTGCGCCAGAATTTCCTTCAGATCGGATTCCACTCATGCGTTCAGATGCTCTTCGGCGACGTGAGAACATTCTTCGAGCAGCTCGTGAATTATTTGCAGAACACGGCGCCCAGATTGCGATGGAAACTATTGCAGAGGCCAGCGGAGTGGGCATCGGCACACTGTATCGAAACTTCGCTGACCGGAATGCGCTGGTTGAAGAAGTCACCCTCGGCACGCTTGGGGATATCCGAATCGCTTCCCAATCAGCGGTTCAGCGGCTTGAAGACGGTGACACGGACGCTTGGGAAGTTCTGCTTGGCACGCTGGTCCAGCAGAATCTCGGGGCACTGAGCGAAGCGCTCGGGCTGCAATTGCCACGGAAGATCAGCCCCGGCATTCTGGAGGTCCAGGCAGAGGCCGGCCAGTCCCTGCACTCCGCCTTGGACTTGGCCAAGAACGCGAATTTGGTCCGCAAAGACGTAACGGAGATAGAACTGATTGCCACCATCGGGGCCATGACCCGTCCACTGCCGCGGGCCTTCAGCAAGAGCCAGCCTGGTTTGGAGGACCGCATCGTGCAGATCATGCGCGATGGCTTGCGCCCGCAAACTACGCAGGACTAGCAAATGCCAGCACCAGAAGGTGCTGGCATTCGCCGCTGGCAGATGATTCTTAATCCAAACTCATGCCGCGGGTTTCTGGAGCGAATCGCGCCATGAAGACGACGGCTACCAGCACCAGCGCAGTCGCGCCGGCAAACAGCCAGCCCAGCCCGACCACTGGCCACAGGGCCGCGAAAAGCAGGGGACCGAAGCCGGCGGCAAAGCGGGACATGGTCGAAGCCCAGCCGAAACCGCTGGCGCGCAATTCGGTGGGGTACAGCTCGGAAACGTAGGCATACAGCACCGGAATAGCGACCTGGACCACTACGCCGAAGACCAGCACCCAGGCAATCGCGGTCGCTGGGATATGCAGGTTCTGGGCTACGATCACAAGCACGATGCCTGAGATTGGCGCGGAGATCGCCAGCAGCCATTTACGGCCAACCCGCTCCACCAGCAATGCTGCCAGAACAACGCCCACCAGCCCCATCAGGGCCATCACCGCGGTAGCGAAGAACGACGCTGACTGGGCCATTCCGGCCTCGGTCAGAATCGATGGCAACCAGGTCAATGCCAGGTAGTAGACCAGCAAAATGGTCATGAACAGCAGCCAGCTGGTGGCGGTGATCTTCCAGGAGTACCGCCACAGCGAAGCGACCTGCTCCCACCAGCGCGGAGCCTTTTCCAATTCCACAGGTGCAATTACGTACTCGCGCGCAGTGGCCCCGGTGCGTTCCACGAGCTGGTCGATGACCGCACGGGCCTCGGCATCGCGGCCCTTGGCTGCCAAGAACAGCGGGGATTCGGGCATGGAGCGCCGTACCAGGTACACCATGAACGCGGGCAGGATCATGACTGCCAGGATCAGCCGCCAATTATCGGCGGTGGCCATCACCCACCCCGAAACGAAGAAGGACAGTGCCGCGCCCACCGGCCACCAGCCATCCATGGCGGTGAGCACGCGTCCGCGCAGCTTGGCAGGGGTGAACTCGCCGACGAGCGCATAGTCCACCGGGATGCAGCCTCCCAGGCCGACGCCGGCCAGGAAGCGGAAGGCGACGAAGAAGCCGAAATTCGGAGACAGCGCGCCGAGGATGGTGAATAGCGAGAACATCAGAAGCGTCAGGCTGAAGGCGTTCTTGCGTCCATAGCGGTCGGCGATCCCGCCCCAGAGGAAGGCGCCCAGGGCCATGCCCACCAGATTGGAAGTGCCCAGCAAGGCCGCGGTGGGACGGTCAAGCCCCCACTCTTCGGCGACCAATGGAATCAACGCGCCGTTGAGGGTCACGTCCCAGGCATCGAACATGAATCCGAGTCCGCCGATAATGAAAATGGTGCCCTGCACCTTCCATTTGAACGGCAGCTCTTGCACGATCGATGTGCCAGAAGGCAGGGGTGCGGAAGACACAGTGGTGCACCTTTCGGTGTGCGAGCAGAAATGGTTTGTACCGCGTGAAGCATAGCCGAAAACCAGGTTCCAGGTGTAGCTCTCTACGCTTCTTCTCCCGCCACGTCAAGGCCTGTTGTCTGCGCCGGCAAGGGGGTAATCTCTGGACATGGGAGTAGATTGGACCGCTCTCGAAGAGGCTATACGGGTGACTGCCCTTCGACACGCAGCGGAAGTGATAGCTGGACACCCCGACCAGGACTTCTATGCCATTGCCTTGCATGGAGTCAGCACCGAGGAAAGCGAAAGCATCGCCATGCCGTTGCTGGCCTTGAACTCGGTGCAGGCCCTGGAACGAGATCGCCTCACGGAGTCTCGCGAGCAATTGGTGGAACGCGGTGAAGACGCCGATGAGCCTGCCGATTACGAGGACCGTCCCGATGCCGACGGCGATGGAAGCCTTGAACCTGAAACCGTCACATTGGAAGACGATTCGCTGCTGATCACGGATTCCGATGATGAAGACGAAGGCGAACCGGATGACGAGGATTCCGACGGGGAAGATCTCGACGACGTCTTGGCCTCCTTGGAAGCGGATCTGGAAGACAGCGACGAGGAGAGCTTCTACTCGGATAAGTGGGAACCCAGCGATTGGCACTGGTCATCCATTGATTTATGCGAAGATCCCGCGGCCACGCTATGGTCCGAGGCGATGACCGGACTGGCTGCGCGTGATGGCTGGGAACCTACCATCAAGCGCTATTATCACACGTTGGTTGCTGTAGCCCGGTCGTTGCGCGAAGAGTTGGGCGAACGGACCAAGGCGGATCTCGTGGCCTATGTCGCAGATGAAGAACATGCAGAAAAACTTCTGCAGCTTTGCCTGACTGACAAGCAGCTTTCTTCATATTTCCCGCACCTTTCCTCATTGCCGGAAGGGGCTTGACACGAACTGAAATTCCGGTGCCTTCCTTGGTTAGAATGAAGGCGGTGGCCTCTGCGCTGCCCGCCCCATTCATTCTCACCGCCGGGAGAAAAATTTCGTGAGTAAGACCGTGCTGGACAAAGTCGCTATCCGTCGCGCACTGATTTCCGTCTACGACAAGACCGGCTTGGAGGAGCTGGCCGCTGGATTGCACGCCGCAGGCGTGCAGCTGGTATCCACCGGCTCCACGGCCAAGAAGATCGCTGCCGCTGGAATTCCCGTGACCGAGGTCGAGCAGGTGACCGGTTCCCCTGAAATGCTCGATGGCCGCGTCAAGACCCTGCACCCGCGCATCCACGGCGGCATCCTTGCGGACCGCCGCGTCACCGAGCACATGGATACCCTGTCCTCGATGGATATCGAGCAGATCGACCTGGTAGTGGTGAACTTGTACCCCTTCGTGCAGACCGTCGCCTCGGGTGCCTCGCAGGATGAAGTTGTCGAGCAGATCGATATCGGGGGCCCAGCCATGGTCCGCTCGGCAGCGAAGAACCACGCCGCCGTTTCCATCGTGGTTGATCCAGTTTTCTACCCGCAGGTCATCTCCGCAGCAGCCGAGGGCGGCTTCGATCTGAAGACCCGCCAGCGCCTGGCCGCCAAGGCCTACGCTCACACCGCAGCCTACGACACCGCGGTAGCCTCGTGGACCGCAAGCCAGTTCCTGGATGAGGACGGCGACGGCGTCATCGACTGGCCAGCCTACGCAGGCGTGGCCCTGCAGCGTGCCGATGTGCTGCGCTACGGCGAAAACCCGCACCAGCAGGCAGCGCTCTACGTTGACGAAGCCGCTCCAGCCGGCATCGCCCAGGCTGATCAGCTGCACGGCAAGCCAATGAGCTACAACAACTACGTGGATGCCGATGCTGCACTGCGTGCCGCCTACGACTTCGAGAAGCCGGCTGTGGCTGTGGTCAAGCACGCCAACCCTTGCGGTGTGGCCGTCGCTTCGGATGACGCGGCAGATCCAATCGCTGATGCGCACCGCAAGGCGCACGCTACCGACCCGGTGTCCGCATTCGGCGGCGTCATCGCCGCCAACCGCACGGTCACCAAGGAAATGGCAGAAACCGTCAAGGGCATCTTCACCGAGGTAGTTATTGCCCCGGACTTCGAGGCCGAAGCCGTGCAGATCCTCTCCGCCAAGAAGAACATCCGCCTGCTGGCCCTGCCAGAAGGCTACGGCCGCAACAAGAACGAGTTCCGCCAGGTAAGCGGTGGCATGCTGGTCCAGGCCGGCGACAAGATCGACGCCGAGGGCGACAACCCGGGGAACTGGACCCTTGCTGCCGGCGAAGCAGCTGACGCTGCTACCTTGGCAGATCTGGAATTCGCCTGGAGCGCCGTGCGCGCTGCCAAGTCCAACGCGATTCTGCTGGCCAAGAATGGTGCAGCAACGGGCATCGGCATGGGCCAGGTCAACCGCATCGACTCCTGCAAGCTGGCCGTGGAACGTGCCAACACCCTGGGCGTGAAGGTCGAGTCCGGCGCGGATGCAGCCGGTGGCGCTGAGAACGCTGACGCGGCTGCTTCGGAACAGCGTGCCGTGGGCTCCGTGGCCGCTTCGGATGCTTTCTTCCCATTCGCCGACGGCCTGCAGATCCTGATCGATGCCGGCGTGAAGGCTGTCGTGCAGCCCGGTGGTTCGGTGCGCGATGAGGAAGTCATCGCGGCAGCGAACGAAGCCGGTATCACGATGTACTTCACCGGTGCACGCCACTTCTTCCACTAGGAACACTAGGTAGCAAGTCGTATAGACCTCAGGCCATGAACCCTCCACGGGTTCATGGCCTGAGGTCCTTTAAAGTGACAATGCTATTGAATCCTGGCACCGAGCCAGGCGAAATTCTGATGCGTAATCGTCGCCAGGTTCATGGTCCCCGCTTCTACTCCTCGGCGCAGTCCTCGAGCGCCAGGTGGATGGCACAGGTGGTAATCACGGCCCAGATCTTGGCAGCGCTCTGGCCTAGCTCGGTTTCGGGTCCCTGCAATAGTCTCGCCCGAGTGTGTTTTGGAATGTGTGGTGACCCGGTGCAAGCAAGGGTGCCGGGCTGCCGAAAGACGCTGATTCGCCGCTGTTTGGCAAGCTCATGCCGGCACAGGGCCAGGGTTACGGCAGCGCCGACTCGGTGGCCGAGGTTGTGGCCCTGTTGGCCAGTGAGAAGGGCCTCTTCACGACTGGCACCGAAACCGGCAGTGAAGACGGAACCCAATCCAAGTGATCCGCCGGGGCAAAGCCTCAGCCCAGACCACTCAAAGGGTGGCTTAGCCGATCCGGCTAGGCCAGCGTCCTGTGCCGCAATACGTGCAGCCGTCCCTTGGTCAGTAGCCACGCCATCGCCGAACCTGCACAGGGGACTACTAGCAGCATGATCGCCAACTGCGTCCACGGAATGATTAGCGCCATGTCCCTGAAAAGCAATTGCAGCGTCCCTGCGGCAACGATGCCGGCCATGATTCCAAACAACGTGCCGAATATGGAGGTTAAGAACAGCTGGGCCGCTGACAGAGACTTGCGCAGCCGTGGATCCGCGCCGATGCTGGCCAAGACCGAATGGTCTTCGCGCCCATCGGCCAACGCCAACCCGGCGGTAATGCCTGTAGCGCTGAAGGTGACCAAAGCGGAGAGACCGACCAGTTGCCACAAGGCGGTGGCTACGCTGGAGTTCGGGCCAGTTTCCAGCTTTTCTGGTCCGTAGTTTTCTCCTGCCGCTTCAGCCAGTGCGACTAATAGCGTGTCGTTGACGGCATCACTGGGAAGTTCACCCAGGGATAGCAATACCAACCGCTCATCGTAAGGCATCCCAATTCTTGAGGCAGTCTCCGGTGAAATGACCGCGTAGTACGGAATGGGCTTGGCCGGTTCTTCAACGGTGGCCAGCAAGGGGAAACTGCTTTGAGGACTGAATGAAGCACGCTGCGAAGACCATTGCTGGGAGGCATCTGCCGATTCTTGGGGGTCTGCGTCGGCGTCGTAGGAAATCAACGTTGTTGTCTCGTCCTCGTTCAGATACACCGGATTGCTAATCACCGCCCCGCCCGCCCTCAACGTTTGCAGCGCTTCACTGCTAGGTTTTCGTCCGAGCAGAGCTTCTAGTATTTCTTCACCACCGACGACGATGGTGGGAAGGCTGCTAAAACCTGAATCGGACGCCATGGATCCGTGGCAACGCCAATCTTGCAGATCAACAGGTTTCCCATCGGGAGCTACGAAGCATTGATGTCCACTAGGTTCCATAAGAGCCCACGTCGAACAATGCGGAGAATGCAGGATTCCATCGAGCTCAACGGAGTCTGGATCCAGCCTGGTGCATTCCCCCTGGTCGATAGCACCCGGAATAGTTTGGGCACTAGTGCGTGGTCCCAAAGCCTTGACCGCAGCATTCGACACATCCTCGGCGTTGATCCTTCTCGTGGTGAATGGGTCGGCAGAAGCCATCTTCACGGAGCCGACGGCGCTTGGCGAATATTCCTGCACCGACAGCGGCAACGCCATCTGGTTGAGGTTGTAACTCCACTGGTAATTTTCGTTCTCGCTGTGCGAGGCACTCGACCAGTAGATCAACAGCGCACTCGATAGCGTTGCAGCGGCCAGCACTGCGGCCACGGCGGGAACGGTTCTTCCTGTATTCCTAGCCGAATCACGGGTTGCCAAACGCAGCGGCAGCGGAAGCCAAGCGGATTTTGCGGCCACTAGCCTGAGCAACGGGGCGCTGAGCAAGATGAATGCGCTAATCAGTCCGATGCTTCCCGCAATGACCAGGACCAGTGCAAGATAACTGCGAAGTTCAAAATCTTGGATGATGCCAAAGACGGACAGCGAGGCTGATAACGCCAGCAACAGGATCGAAAGTGCCAGCCAGAGGATACCGCGCCGAAGATTCCTGCGACTGTGGTTGCTCGTTGTCCGGCCTGACCTCAGGGCATCATTCAAAGCTTGTTTCGCCACCGCACGGGCGGGAACGTAAGCGGATACCAGGCCGGCGATGAGCGCCAACAGGATGACTCCGAGCATCAGCGGCCACGGGATATGCAACCAGAGCTGGTTTTCTCCGCTGCGGAGTTTGATAAGAACCCAGGCAATGCCCACGCCCGTCCCCGCCAATGCTCCGGCAACTCCACCGATGAGGCCCAGCCATAGGCCGCTGGCAGTCACCACCGATTTGAGGGTGCCCGCTTCGGCACCTGTTGCCGCTAGCAGGGCAAGGTCATGCCGCTGTTTGCGTGTTCCTACCGCGAACGCGGCGCCAGCCAGCAGCGCCACTTCCACCATCGCCAGCGTGGCAATCAATGCGCCAGTCGCGATGAGGTCGAGGCCATTGCCGCTCGGCGCATCCGCGAAGCGATCCTCGGGTGCTCCAATTTGTTCGGCTGTCGGCGGATTGCGCAGCAGTTCAGCAGAGGTGAGAATTGCTCCGTGCTGGTTCAGCTCGGTAGCCAGCGCCCAGGTGGCAGGTTTCTGCCCGAGAAGGTAATACATGGTTTCATTGGGCCCGGGCGCAAAGTTCTCCGGCATGTCGCTCTCAGCGGCAAAGAACGTGGGAATCGAATCATTGGTACTGCTATCGCGTACCGTGCCGACCATGGTGAAATCCCCTGCATTGCTCGAGAACTGGTCGCCTAGCTGCAGGTCGAATCGCTGCATGAAGCCGGGGGTTCCCAGAGCTTCCCTGTTGCCGGTGGCTGCGCGCCCTTCGAGTAGGTTGTATTTCCCATCGAAAGCAGGGTTCAGGACGTCTCCAATGACCGCATTGAAACTCAACGTTGCATCCCCGCGTTCGGTCGCCAGCGGGCTGGAGCTCAGTGGCAGGACGTCGTAGTCGGAGAGTACCAGATCTTTGAAATCATCAAGCGTTCCGTTGCGTTGTTCTGGTTCTGCTTCAGAATCGCTCATAACGCTGCTCAAGTCGCCTTTGGGGCCTTGGGTTAAGCTGGCAAGATCCGAGTATTGGAGGCTGATGCGGCCGGCACTCTGGCCTAGTTCGGTTCTTATAGTTTCTTCGGTGCTGGGCATCTTGCTGAATCCGGCGACAAGCGCTGCCGAAATCATCAAGATGGGCACAGCGATGAGCGCCGCAATGAGTGCTGAGCGGCCACGATTTCTCCTGATATCCAGCCACGCTATGCGAAGCGCGAGTTTCAGTTGCTGTTTTTTGTCGCCGTGTTGTGGTTCTAAGTTCAGTGGCATGATTAGTTCGCGGGAAGCTCCAGCAGCACCGTCGGATCATAGGATTGCGCTGCCTGGTCCACGATTCTTCCGTCCTTGAGAAAATGTACCCTGTCGGCCCACCCGGCATGTCTGGCTTCATGGGTCACCAGGACGACTGCGCATCCGGCATCTGCCCGTTGGCGTAGTGCTTCCATGATTCCGTCGCCAGATGCAGTATCTAGCGCGCCGGTCGGTTCATCGGCCAGAATTAGGCGGCGCTCGCCAACTATGGCCCGGGCGATAGCTACCCTTTGCCGTTGGCCACCGGAGATTTGGTCCATGAAGCGGTCCGCCAGTTTGTCGATCCCCACGGAGCGTAGTGCGTCCATGGCTTGTCGACGGGCTTTACGAAAAGGCACGCCGTCCAGCTCTCTGGGCAATGCGACATTTTCAACCGCCGTCAAAGACGGCACAAGATTGAAATCTTGAAAGACGTACCCGATGGCGCGTCGGCGCAGACGGGCCAGGTCATTGATGTTCAGCGCGCCCAATGGCGTGTTTTCGACGTAGATTTCACCGCTAGTGGCCTTGTCCAAACCGCCGGCCAGAGTCAGCAACGATGACTTGCCAGAACCTGAGGGGCCCATCACCGCGACAAACTCGCCAGCAGAAACGTCTAGGTCGATATCCCGCAGGGCTCCCACGGACGTCGCTCCACTACCGTATGTCATACAGATTTTGCGAAGCTGGAGTACCTGATTGCTCATCGCGTCACCTCTTTCGAGTCATTGAGCGCTTCTGCTGCGTGGACGGCAGGATTTTTCGAGGTGCGGAAGCGGTGCTTCCTCAGCCATCCTTCACAGTGATCGAGCCAGCGGATTTCGGCCTCGGCGGCAAAGACCAATGAATCCAGCACGAGAATCCAGGCAACATCGTGCGAGTCGTTGGAGTCGAACTTCGTTGCTTCGCGACGCTGCCGGGTGTAGGTCTGCAAGTTGCGCATCGAGGCGGTGCGCTGCGCCTGCAGGAGTTTTTCCACGTCCACATTGTCCAGGGTCATTGCCAGGGACAACTTGATGGCCAATTCGTTGCGGGGCGGGTTTGTTGCGACGACGGGATCTGCAAACCACTGGGAAACCTCGGCCTTGCCTGCCGTAGTGATTCGGTAGAACACGTGGCCCTCCCCGTCATCCCCGTCCTTGAGGGCCAAGCCGTCGCGCTCCAAACGGTCAAGTGTCGTGTAGACCTGGCCGATATTCAACGGCCAGGTGGAACCTGTGCGTTCTTCGAACTCGCTGCGAAGCTGGTATCCATACATCGGCTGGTCGTGTAATAGGGCAAGAAGAGAATGTCGGATAGACAAGAGACCTCTGGAGGATGCGATGGGTACGCGAAATGATTGCATACTGAGTATACGTTAAATATAGATACTGAGTATGCGTATTGAATTCGCTGGAATCATGTCTATTGCGAAATGGGCAAATATTGTTCAACAACATCTTGCCAAGGTTGTTCAACAACCTGTAAAGTCTTGTTCATCACATTGACCTTGTGACGGTTGTCACCACTATCGCATTGGAACGTCATCATGGCACTTCCTGAGTCAACATCCCAAAGCAGCAAGGCGCGGCGCACGGCGCTCCTAGGCGCCATGTTCCTGATGGCCACCAGCGCCATCGGACCGGGCTTCATCACCCAGACCACAGAATTCACGGTCCAAATCGGCGCGGCCTTCGCCTTCGCCATTGTCGTCTCCATCCTTGTGGACATCGCGGTCCAGCTGAACGTCTGGCGCGTGATCGGGGTATCCGGAATGCGTGCCCAGGAACTGGGCAACAAAGTCGTCCCTGGCATCGGTTGGGTACTGGCCGCACTGGTATTCATCGGCGGCATGGTCTTCAACATCGGCAATATCGCCGGCACTGGACTGGGCCTGAACGCCATGCTGGGTGTTGACGCCAAAATTGGCGGCGCCATCTCCGCGGCCATCGCCATCCTGGTCTTCCTTTCCAAGAAAGCCGGCATGGCATTGGACCGCATTGTGGTGATGCTGGGAGCCGTCATGATCCTGCTGATGTTGTACGTGGCAATTGTCGCCGCCCCACCGGTGGGCGATGCGATCCGCAACGTGGTACTCCCCGAGAAGATCGATTTCTTGATCATCACCACCCTGATCGGCGGCACCGTTGGCGGCTACATCACCTACGCCGGCGCCCACCGCATGATCGATTCGGGCACATCGGGCGTGGAGCATGTCAAGGCGATCTCCAGCACCTCGACGCTGGCAATTATCGTCACCGGTGTCATGCGCGTACTGCTCTTCCTGGCGATCCTCGGCGTTGTGGCTGGCGGCGTAGCGCTGACCAGCGACAACAAGGCTGCTGAAGCCTTCGGCCACGCCGCAGGCCCCATCGGCATCCGTGCCTTCGGCGTCATCCTCTGGGCCGCTGCGCTGACCAGTGTGATCGGTGCCGCCTACACTTCGGTTTCCTTCATCACCAAGCGCACCACCCCGGAGCGCACCCGCAACCTGATCACCGTGGCTTTCATCGTGGTCTGCGGGATCATCTACCTGTTCCTGGGCAAGGCGCCGGCAACCCTGCTGATCTTCGCCGGAGCCTTCAACGGTCTGATCCTTCCCGTGGGCTTCGCAATACTGCTCTGGGTCGCATGGCGCCGCCGCGACCTGATGAACGGATACAACTACCCCAAGGCCCTGCTGATCATCGGTGCCTTGACCTGGCTGCTCAGCGTCTACCTCGGCTGGAACTCGATTTCGGGTCTGGCAGCCCTCTGGAACGGCTAGGAGCCAAGCAATCATGAAGGACCTGAAGAGTCTCGGGCATTCCGAACGTGCGGCGATGGCCCCAAGCGAAGCCCGCGAATTGTTCCGTGCCGGGCAGGTGCTGCCTACCGCCGGGATCAGCGCTGGATATGCGCAGGCAAATCTGATCATCGTTCCCCAGGAGTTGGCCTTCGATGTGCTGCTCTTTGCCCAGCGCAATCCCAAGTCCTGCCCGATCCTCGGTGTCCTGGAAGCGGGGCAAACCAGCAACGAGTTGCTGGCAGGCGGAGATATCCGCACCGACGTGCCGAAGTACATGGTTTACGAAAACGGGGTCAAGGTGGATGAGCCCACCGACCTGTCAGAGTACTGGCGGGATAATCTGGTGACCTTCATTGTCGGCTGCTCGTTCACCTTCGAGAGCGCACTGATGGAAAGCGGCATTTCCATCGCGCATATCGACCAGGGCGTGAACGTGCCAATGTACAAGACCAATATCCGCTCGCAGTCGGCCGGAGCGATGTCCGGTCCGATGGTGGTCTCCATGCGTCCGATTCCTGCCTCGCAGGTTGCCGACGCGGTACGCATTACCTCGCGCTATCCAGCTGTGCACGGGGCTCCAGTGCATATCGGGAACCCCCAAGAGCTGGGCATAGCAGATCTGGGGTCACCTGACTTCGGAGATGCAGTGCAGATCCCGGAAGGGACGATTCCGGTGTTCTGGGCCTGCGGCGTCACGCCGCAGGCAGCAGTGATGGAGTCCCGCCCGGCCTTGGCCATCGGCCACGCACCGGGGCACATGCTCATTACGGATATCAGGGATTCCCAATACCAGGTTCCCTAGCCCATAGACCGAACGCGGTGGCCTTCCCCCAAGAGGCCGCCGCGTTCCCATGTCTAAAGGCTTTGCCGCTGAACCCAGGCCTGGACTTCGGCAAGCAGTACCTGCTTGGATTCTTCATCCAGGAATGCGGATTCAAAGGAATTCCTTGCCAGCGTAGCCAGCTGCCCGGTGCTGAAGTTGAAGCTTGCCATGAGCGAGGCAAAATTGGCATCCATGTATCCGCCGAAATAGGCAGGATCATCGGAATGCACCGAAACCTTCAGGCCCTTTTCGAGCATCTGCGGCAACGGATGATCGGCCATGGTGTCCACCGCACGCAAGCGGATGTTGGATAGCGGGCAGACAGTCAAAGGCATCTGCTCGTCGACCAAGCGCTGAACCAGCGTCGGGTCGTCCAGGCAACGGATGCCGTGGTCCACGCGCTCAACCTCCAGCAAGTCCAGCGCCTGCCAAATGTAGTCAGCAGGGCCTTCCTCGCCCGCATGGGCAACGACGTGCAGGCCGTGGGCGCGGGCATAGGCAAAGACTTCCTGGAACAGCTCGGGCGGGAAACCCACCTCCGAGGAATCCAGGCCGATGCCATCGATATCGTGCTTCTCGGCGACCAGCACCTTCATCAAGTCCATCGCTTCTTCCGCTGGGGCATGGCGCCAGAAGCACGCGATGAGCTTGTGGGAGATCCCCCAGCGTTCTGCGCCCTCGGCCAGGCCGGAACGGATGCCGGCGATGACCTCGCCCAGGCCCAGTCCGCGCTGGATGTGAGCTTGCGGATCGAAGAACAATTCCACATGGCGCACGCCGGAGTCATGGGCGCGCTGCAGGTAGGCCACGGTGATTTCACGGAAGTCTCCAGCGGTGCGTAAGACCGCCATATTCGCATAGAACAGGTCGAGGAAGGACTGCAGATTGCTGAACTGGTACTTGGCACGCAGCTGGTCAACGGAGGCATAGGGCAGCTCAACACCGTTTTTTGCCGCCAGCGCCATGATCATTTCTGGCTCCAGCGTTCCCTCAAGGTGGATGTGCAATTCGGCTACAGGCAATTTCACGGGTGGTGCGACCTTCCAAGCAGGGGACGAGGGCCTAGGCCGTGATGAAACGGCGGTGGCGCGCAATGGTTTCGTTAAACCATACGTTGGCTATCTATGTGCTTGCTTGGCTTGTCCGTGCGTCGAGGAAACCCGCAGGGCGCTGGGCTTGCGGCTGCCCGCAGCGGCAGGCTGGCGGCGGCGATAGCATCAAGGATTCGGAAAAACCGGTGATCGCCGTGGAAATTCCGCGGGGCAAGCCCGGATTTGGCGTCTGGGGCATCCTTGGAAAACAAGGGTGCACAACCCGATGAGGCAAGCGCTGGAAGCTGGCATTTGCCGCAAAGCAGTGAGGAATGCACGGCGCGGATGAGATGGAAATCGCAAGCGGAATGGGCCAAGCCCTGCTCCATGCCTACTCCGGGCGTTGGGCGATGTGGCTGAGCAATTCAGCTTCAGCGGTGTCGAGATAGCCGCGCAGGGTCTGGGCGGCTTCCAGGCGCTCTCCGGCGCGGAGCATGGCCAGCAGATTCGCATTGCGCTCTACATAGTGCGAATGGAAATCCGGGGCGTCGCTCATGGCGTGGAAGACCAGGCGCATGCGGGCCAGCACGCGGCTCATCAGCTCCTGGAGCAGTTCGCTGTCGGAGGAGGCGACCAGCTGCTTGTGGAAGGCCTGATTGGCATTGGCCATCCGCGGCACGTCGCCGGCAGCCAGACCTGTGCGAGCCTCCTCGATGATCTTGCCCAACCGGTCCAGGTCGATGTCTTGGCCCCACGCCAGGCATGCCGGCTCGACGGTACGGCGCACCGCATAGATTTCCCGCACATCATCCGCATCCGGAGAAGCCACGAAAACACCCCGGTTGGGGATCCGGGTGATGATCAGCTCGCTATTGAGCAAGGTGAAGCTCTCGCGCAAGGTATTGCGCGAGAGCCCCAACGATTCAGCCAGGGTCTGCTCGGAAAGCTTGTCACCGGGCAATAGCTCGCCTTCGGCAATGCGGCGGCGCAGCTCATTGGCAGCCCAGAGCCCGCTGTGCGCGTGTGGGGCCTTGGCCGGATGCGAGGTGCTGCTGGTGGCTTTCATGCTTCCAATTTATCCCAACTGGCTTGCGGGTACGGACTCCATGGCCTGGACGCTAGCCGATGGTGCCCAAGGTGTCGCCGCGGCGTACGGCTGACCCTGCGCTCAAGTCCGCTGCACGGAAGATGCCATCACGGTGCGCGGTGATGGTAGATTCCATCTTCATCGCCTCGACGATGGCAATGCTCTGCCCTTCGGCGACTGTACTGCCATCTTCCGCGGCGAAGCGGACGAGGTTCCCGTCCATGGTGCTGCGTACCGCGGCGGCATCGACCTGGCCGGCAGCATCATCCTGGGTGGCGGCGGCGGTGCCGGCTCCGGGGGTATTGCGCAACGCGTTGGTCAGTGCAGCGGGAAGACCCAGCTGGACGGCCTTGCCATCGAGCTCGATGGTGATGGTTTCACGGCTGGTATCGCGCTGGTCCAGATCCATCTCGTCGCTGGCCTCCACCTCGTTGAGGAACTCGTCCTCGATCCACGTGGTGTAGACGCCCAGGGATTCGCCGTTGAACGCTTCGTGCTCGATGACAGCGCGGTGGAATGGCAGGACCGTAGGTACACCGGCAATGCTGATTTCTTCCAGCGCCAGGCGGGCACGGCGCAAAGCCTGGTTCCGGTCGGCACCGCGCACAATCAGCTTGGCGATCATCGAGTCGTAGAACGGCGGAATGACCGAGCCGCTGCGCACGCCCGAGTCCACCCGCACGCCGGCGCCGGTTGGCGCTTCGAACCGCTCCACGGTGCCCGGCGCAGGCAGGAAGCCGCGAGCCGGGTCCTCGGCGTTGATGCGGAATTCGATGGCATGGCCGGTGGGCTGCGGGTCCTCGGTAATGGACAGCGGCAGGCCATCGGCAATGCGGAACTGCTCGGCCACCAGATCGACGCCGGAAGTCTCCTCGGTGATCGGGTGCTCCACCTGCAAACGGGTATTGACTTCCAAGAAGGAGATCAACCCGTCCTGGGCCACCAGGTATTCCACGGTGCCGGCCCCGACATATCCGGCTTCCTTGCAGATCGCCTTCGCGGACTCGTGGATCCTGGTCCGCTGCTCATCGGTCAAGAACGGGGCAGGCGCCTCTTCCACCAGCTTCTGGTGGCGGCGCTGCAAGGAGCAGTCGCGGGTGCCGACGACCACCACATTGCCGTGGGTATCGGCCAGCACCTGGGCCTCGACGTGGCGCGGCTTGGCCAGGAAACGTTCCACGAAGCACTCGCCACGGCCAAAGGCCACGGTGGCCTCGCGGGTGGCGGACTCGAAAGCATCGGAGATCTCATCGAGCGAGTAGGCGATCTTGATGCCGCGGCCACCGCCGCCGAAGGCCGCCTTGATGGCGACCGGCACGCCGTACTCTTCAGCGAAGGCCCGCACCTCGCCGGCGTCCGCTGCCGGGCCGTCGGTGCCCGGGGCCAGCGGCGCACCTGCGCGCACCGCGATCTGCCGGGCCGTGACCTTGTTGCCCAGTGCTTCAATGGCCGCGGGAGGCGGACCAATCCAGCTCATGCCGGCTTCGATGACGGCGGTGGCGAAGTTCGCGTTCTCCGAGAGGAAACCGTAGCCGGGGTGCACCGCATCGGCGCCGCAGCGCTTGGCAATCTCGATGATCTTCTCGATATCCAGGTAGGTGTCCGCACCGGTGGAACCGTGCAGCGGGTACGCTTCATCTGCGCGGCGCACGTGCAGGGCGTCGGCATCCGGGTCCGAGTAGATGGCTACCGACGAAATATTTGCGTCGGTGGCCGCCCGGGCAATGCGGACCGCGATTTCGCCTCGGTTGGCGATGAGAACTTTTTTCATGGCAATTCCTTAGGCGTCTGATGCCGCGTGGCCGGCAGCGGGATGGAGTTCGAATCGAATTCTGCTTCCGGGCGGAAGCTGCGCGGCTGCGCTGAGGTCTTCGGCAATGACGGTGGCGATCACCGGATAGCCGCCGGTGACCGGGTGATCTGCGAGGAACAGCACCGGCAGGCCGGAGGGCGGCACCTGCAAGGATCCGCGGGCTACGCCTTCACTGGCCAGTTCCCCGGAGCGGACGCGCTGCAGCGGCTGCTGCCCGGTATCCAGGCGCACGCCCACGCGGTTGGATTCGCTGGTGACATCCCAAATCTGGGCGGCGAGCTGGTCCAGGCCCGCCTGGCCAAACCAATCGGCACGCGGACCGGGCATGGCGCGCAGCGTGTACACGCCGTTATCGTCTGGGACCGGCAGGGTGCTCGGTTCGCTGTTGCCAACGATGTGGCCCAGCTGCGGGCGGTTCACCGGCAGCATGCCACCGGCTTGCAGAGGCTGGGGACCGACGCCGGAGAGGGTGTCGGTGGACAGCGAGCCGAGGACCGGTTCCTGCTCGATGGTGCCGCGCACCGCAAGGTAGCTGCGCAGTCCGCGGCCGGCGGGTTCAACCTCCAGGCGCTCGCCGTGCAGCAGCGCGAACGGTGCATTGGCCGCGGCCTGGCGCGGGGTGCGGACCTGGTCGTCTTCGGCCGGGGTGATCCAGAGTTCTGCTTCGGCGCCGGTAAGCGCCAGCACCTGGTCTTGCTCGGCTTCAACGGTGATGCGGCTGCCGAGGTTCTCGATCACGGCCTGGCCTGGTTGGTTGCCCACCAGGCGGTTGGCCTGGTGGAAGGCGGCCGGGTCTGCGGCTCCTGCAACGCCAACTCCGAGGTTGCCATAGCCGATGCGTCCGGCATCCTGGAGCAGGGACTGCAGGCCGGCGTCGATGATTTTCAGGCCACCGGCAAGTGCCTGCCCTGATGCTTCGTCTTGTGCGGCGGGTGCCTGGCTCACCGATATTTTCCGGGTGGCCCGGACGAACTGCACGGTATCCTGCGGCCGGATCAATGCAGGATTTTCGCGCTGCAAATCCCACATTTGCAGATCGGTATGTCCAATCAGCTGCCAGCCTCCGGGGGATTGGCGCGGATAGACGGCCGAGTACTCACCGGCGAGCGCCACCGCTCCGGCGGGCACCTTGGTGCGCGGGGAGTCTCTGCGCGGGACATGCAAGTCCTGGTTTTCGCCGAGCAGATAGGCGAAGCCGGGAGCGAATCCGCCAAATACTGCACGCCACCTCTGGCTGGTGTGCGCATTGATCACAGCTTCGGTGCTCAGCCCGGTCAGCTCGGCCACGGCGGCGAGGTCTTCGCCATCGTAATTCACTGGTACTTCAACCAGCTTGCCCGCAGCGTGGAGTGCAGAAGCTACTTCAAGTTCTGGTAGGGCTGCCATGGCCCGTTCGGCGCTCTGCGCGGAATCGAATTTCAGCAGTACCGTTTGCGCGGCCGCCAAGAGGTCGCGCTGTCCGGACAGGGGAGAGGTTTCCAAGGCGGCGTTGAGCGCCAAGACAGCATCGAGCGAGTCCAGGTCGATGAGCAGATCATGGGAACCTGCCCGGTGAATGGCGCGGATGCTCACGCGAAGCTCCGGATCTGCACGCCGGCATGTTCCAGTCCTGCGCGCACGGCGCTGGCCATGGCCACTGCACCGGCAGTATCCCCGTGCAGGCAGATGCTCTCGGCTTCCATCTTGATGGTGCTGCCGTCCACGGCAACAATGGTGCCTTCGGTGGCCAGGCGGACCATGTTCTCGGTGACCTGCGCGGGGTCGTGCAATACGGCGTTGGATTCGCGGCGGGAAACCAGGGTGCCCTCGGGGGTGTAGTTGCGGTCGGCGAAGGCTTCTGCGACGCCGCGCAGGCCAGCGGCTTCGGCCTTTTGCAGGGCGACAGAACCTGGCAGCAGCAGGACCGGCAGGTCGGTGCCGAAGGCCTTGATGGCATCGATGACGGCCTGGGCATGCACCTGGTGGTGCACGATGGTGTTGTACAGGGCGCCGTGCGGCTTGACGTACTTGATTTCGCTGCCTGCGGAGCGTGCCAGGGCCTGCAGGGCTCCTAGCTGGTAGAGGATGTCATCGGCCAATTCGGTGGCCGAGCAGTCCAGGAAGCGGCGGCCGAAACCGGCCAGGTCGCGGTAGCCCACATGGGCTCCGATGGTGACGTTGGCGTTGACCGCATCGCGGCAGGTCTGGGCGATGGTGCTGGGGTCTCCAGCGTGGAACCCGCAAGCTACATTGGCCGAAGACACGGAGGTGAAGATGGCGGCGTCGTCGCCCATCGTCCAGTTGCCGAACGACTCGCCTACGTCTGAATTCAGGTCTATGTATGGCATTGTGATCCCCGTCTCGTGAAAACCTCTTGGTAAAAGAATGCCCCACTTTCGGTAATTGTTCAACAATCTTGGCAGGGTTTTTGAGTATCGCTTCCAGGAATTCTGCTGGAGCGGTGTTCCTATCTGTCTTCTGATTAGGCGTTTTGCACGTGGAATAGCAAAGCCCGAGGCCAGGAATCCTTGCGGAATCCTGGCCTCGGGCAGGTCTTGTGGCTGGCGGTGCGGCTACTGGCCTTCTTCGCCGTCGGAATCTTCATGCCCGAACGGAATAGGCGCGTTCTGGGCCGCATCCGGATCAGGGACAGTAGTGTTCTTGCCCTCCGGGTCCGGAGTCTGAGCTGGACCTGTGGTTTCGTCGTGGTTTTCGGTTCCCATGGTTATTTCCCTTCATCCGTGCCTTGCTTGATTGCCAGCTATCGGGTGCTGGTTCACATAGCCTAGCCGTGAATCGTGGCGAAAAGCGGTGCGATCAGGGAATTACCATGTTCGCCCGCCGTGGAATCCCGGCACGCCGGCGATCCCCGCGGCCTTGCCCGGCCGCTAGGACAGTCCGATGGCGTTGCCGTGCTCGTCGACATCCATGTGCAGGGCCGCTGGCACCCTCGGAAGTCCCGGCATCGTGGTGAGCGCCCCGGTGATGGCCACGATGAATCCGGCACCGGTCTTGGGGATCAGCTCGCGGACCTGCACGGTGAAGCCGCTGGCGGCGCCTAGCAGCTGCGGGTCATCGGAGAAGGAGTACTGGGTTTTGGCGATGCAGACCGGCAGATGCGACCAGCCGTTGTCGTGGATCTGCTGGAGCATCCGCCGGGCCTTGGGGGAGTACTCGACGCCTTCGCCCCCGTAGACGCCGCGCACCAGGGCCAGGATCTTGTCCTCGACCGGCTGCTGCAGCTCGTACAGCGGGGCAAAATTGCCCGGTTCCCCGATGGTCCGCAGTACCATGTCGGCCAGCTCGCCTGCTCCGGAGCCGCCCTGGCCCCAGACATCGGCGATGGCGCAGGCAATGCCCTGCTGTTTTGCCCAGCCGGTGACCGCTTCCAGCTCGGCATCGGTATCCGTAGTGAAGCGGTTGATGCCGATCACCGGCTGGATACCGAACTTCGAGACGATCGAGGCGTGGCGTTCCAGGTTCGGCAGCCCGGCCCGCACGGCCTCGACGTTTTCTTCCCCCAGCTCATCCTTGGGCACCGAACCATGCATCTTCAGTGCGCGGACGGTGGCGACAATGACCACCGTGTCCGGCGGGCACCCGGCGTAGCGGGCCTTGATGTCCATGAATTTCTCGGCGCCCAGATCGGTGCCGAAGCCGGCTTCGGTCACCACCACGTCGGCCAGTGCGCGGGCGGTGTTGGTGGCGATGGCCGAGTTGCAGCCGTGGGCGATGTTGGCAAAGGGCCCGCCGTGGATGAGCGCGGGAGTGCCCCCGATGCTCTGCACCAGGTTGGGCTTGATGGCTTCCTTGAGCAGCAGCGCCATCGCACCCGCCGCGCCCAGGTCATGGGCGGTGACCGGGGCCTTGGCGTAGGTGTATCCGACGGTGATCCTGCCCAGCCGGGCGCGCAGGTCCGCCAGCCCGGTGGCCAGGCAGAAAACAGCCATGACCTCGGAGGCAGCGGTGATTTCGAAGCCTGTTTCGCGCGGCACCCCGTTGGCGGTACCGCCCAGGCCGATCACCACGTGGCGCAATGCGCGGTCGTTCATGTCCAGCACCCGCTTGAAGGTGATGGATCGCGGGTCGATGCCCAGCTCGTTGCCCTGCTGCAGGTGGTTGTCGAGCATGGCCATGAGAAGGTTGTTCGCACTGGTGATGGCGTGGAAATCCCCGGTGAAATGCAGATTGATCTCGTCCATGGGCAGCACCTGGGATTGGCCTCCGCCCGTGGCTCCGCCCTTCATCCCGAAGCTCGGGCCGACTGAGGGCTCGCGCAGCGCGATGATGGTCTTGGTCCCGGTGGCCGCCAGCGCGTCGCCCAGGCCCACCACCATGGTGGATTTGCCTTCCCCTGCCGGTGTCGGGGACATGCCGCTGACCAGGACGACTTTTCCGGGTCGGCTTCCGTTGGCCGGCAGCAGGGCAGGATCAATTTTGGCCTTGTACTTGCCGTAGGGCTCCAGCGCGTCCTGCGGGATTCCGGCCGCCTCGGCAATCCGGGAGATCGGCCTGAGCACTGCCCGCGAGGCAATGGCCAGATCGCTCATATCGGTTTCCGGCAATGCTGCCATGTTGTGTCCCCTGTCTGGCTGCCCGGTGACCCGGGGATGAGGAAGACCAAGGCTTCTGGTTTTCCCTGATTGGCCTTCAAGCTATCACCTTGCAGGCAAGGCGAGAAGGCCGTGATGGGCAGAACGCGGATCGGTTCTCGGCACGGTCCGAGGGCCGGACAAGGGGTAGCGGCACCCCAAAACCAACTTCTCAAGAATTTAGTTGTGCCCAAGCCGCGGTCGCTGCTTGAAGATCGCGGACCAGGCGGTTTCGTGGCCAGCCTCGCGTTGGGGGAACTTATGAGGTCGCCGTAGCCATGCAACTGTCCAGAACCCAACGGACAAGGAAGCGGCCGACAGCCCGGGGTGCCTCCAAGGACAAATGAAGCCCGAGCGGAGGAATTCCTCCGCTCGGGCTGAACACTATATTTATCCGGGACGCCTGCCGCTTTCCCGGAGGTCAGCGTCTGGGCATCCAGGCCTTGAGGGCCAGCAACGCCGAAGTGGCGCCTCAGTGATTCGCGTGCGGCTTCTCGCCCTTGATCATGAAGGCGAAGACGATCCCGATCGTGGCCAGCACGGCGCCGACGATGAACGAGATATGCGCGCCAGAGAACAAGGCCTCGGCCAGCTCGGATCCGGCGTCCAGCTGGACCTTTGACAGCAGCGACATCACGGTCACGAAGACCGTGGTGCCGATGGCACCGCCCAGCTGCTGCGCGGTATTGAAGATTGCCGAACCGTGGCCGAACAGGCGCGGATCCACCGAAGCCATCGCCGAGGACATCAGACCGGTCATCAGTAACGCCAAGCCGATGGAGAAGATGATGTGGCAGAGCATGAACATCCACAATTCGGTCTGCGCGGTCACGGTGGCGTACATCCACTGACCGGCGGCCAGGAACACGGCGCCGGGGATCAGGACCGGGCGCGGACCGCGCTTGTCGTAGATCCGCCCGAAAATCGGCGAGGCGATGGCCTGTGCCAGTCCGCCGGGAAGCAGCATGATGCCGATCTGCAGCGAGTCGACGCCCTGCCCGGATTCCAGCAGGATCGGCACAATCATCAGCGAACCGAGCAGGGTGCCGAAGGCAATCATGATCATCGCGATCGCGAAGCTGAAGCTGCGCGAGGCAAACGGGGTCAGGTTCAGCAGTTCGCGGCCGCTGGCGGCCAGCTTGACCTGGCGGATGATGAACAGTGCCAGGGCCACCAAGCCGATGGCGAAGCTTGCGATCATCATCGTGGCGTTATCCGCGGCATGCTCGATGCTGGAAATGCCGTACACCAGGAACCCGAAGGCCAAGGCGGAAAGTAGCACCGAAGCGGAATCCACCTTGATCTTGCGTGCACTGGAAGGGATCTTGAAGAAGATGGCGCCCAGTACCAGGACCGCCACGGCGATCGGCAGCATCAGGATGAAGATGTAGTGCCAGCCCAATGCGTGCACGATGGCTCCCGAGGCGGTAGGCCCGATAGCCGGGCCGACGCCGATGACGATCGAGTTCAGGCCCATGATGGTGCCGCGCTGGTGGACGGGCACCAGCGTCAAGGTGGTGGTCATCAGCAAGGGCAGGACGATGGCCGTGCCAACGGCCTGGATAACGCGTGCCAGCAGCAAGAAGCCGAAGCTCGGCGCCAGCACCGCGATGACGGTGCCGAGGATGAAGCTGATGACGGCGAAGAAGAACAGCGACCGGTGCGCGAAGCGCTGCAGCAGGAAGCCGGTGGTGGGGATGACGACCGACAGGGTCAGCAGGAATCCGGTGGTGAGCCACTGGCCGGTGGACGCCGAAATGCCCATGTCCTGCATGATGCCGGGCAGCGCTACCGTGAGCACGGTCTCGTTCAGGATCATCATGAAAGCGGCCAGGGCCAGCGAGGCGATGATGCCTGTCAGGGTTTTGGTGGAGAGTTGCCCGGCGGGCGCCGCGCTTGGCTTGGCGCTGGTTCTAGGGGGATTTGTAGTCACGAAGTCTTCTTCCTGTGGAGTGTCAACCGCTAAATACTGTCACACTCTGCCACTTTTTCGTAAGTGAATCTGTCAGACTGTGACAGGAAACAAATTTGGTGGACGAGGCCTGCGCAGTACAGGCAGTCCGGAGCATCGGAGAGCGCCATGGGGATTCGCGAGGAACGCAAAGAGGCAACGATCCAGTCCATCCGGGCAGCAACCCTGGAGCTGGTGGAACTCCAGGGCCTGGAGTCGGTGACCGTGGGGCAGATCGCTGCCCGGGCCGGCATTTCCGAGCGGACCTTCTTCCGCTACTGCGAATCCAGGGAAGCGGCCATGGTGCCGGCGCAGCATGAATTGATCCAGGCCGTGACCGAATGCCCCATCGCTGACGGATCCACGAGCGCGCAGATTTTCCGGCTGCTGGCCAACGAATGCCGCCGAATCCTTGTTGCCGAGATCCGCGGCAATGAATACCGGCGCATTTCCCGGTTGATTGCCACGGAGCCGAAGCTGCTATTGGCCATCACCCGGCAAGATCAAGCCTTCTGCGCTGCCACCTCGCAGGAGCTGCGCCGCCGCGGGCTGGTGCCGGCCATGCCAGCCTTGATGATTGGCGAAGCCTTGGCCGCCCTCTGGCGCGTGGCCTGGCAGAGCTTCGGCCAGGCGGAAAGCGCCGGGGAGCCTGCAGATCCAGTTGAGCTCTTCGATGAGGCCATGGCGAATCTCGAAGCGCTGGCCGGCGGAAGAGCCGAATAGCGAATAACTCTGTTGAGTTATCGCTGATTAACTTAAATGTGACGAACTGCTTGCAGGCTGTCCAGCCCGGCATTTCGGTGAATAAACGGCGTTGCCGCGCGTATTTCCCGCTGCCGCAAAGTGTGGTGCAGAGCAAAATCAGGTAGATTTGGAACGTTGAGTTCAGGGCGGTAACACCGCTTCCGCACGACGTTCAGGGAGACGCCACACCTATGGCAAAGATTATTTACACCCACACCGACGAAGCGCCTATGCTGGCGACCCACTCGTTCCTGCCAATCGTGGAGGCCTTCGCCTCGACCGCCGGTGTGGAACTTGAGACCCGCGACATCTCGCTGGCTGGTCGCATCATCGCTACCTTCCCGGATTATGTCACCGAAGAGCAGCGCATCGGTGATGCTCTGGCAGAACTTGGCGACCTGGCCAAGACCCCGGATGCAAACATCATCAAGCTGCCGAACATTTCGGCTTCGATTCCGCAGCTGAAGGCTGCCATCGCCGAGCTGCAGGCTGCCGGCTACGCACTGCCTGACTACCCGGATAACCCGACCTCGGATGAAGAGACCGACGTCCGCGCACGCTACGACAAGATCAAGGGTTCGGCTGTGAACCCGGTCCTGCGCGAGGGCAACTCGGACCGCCGTGCACCACTGAGCGTGAAGAACTACGCTCGCAAGTACCCGCACTCCATGGGCGAGTGGGCCGCTGATTCGAAGACCAACGTGGCCACTATGGGCGTTGACGACTTCGCGGCCAACGAGAAGTCCGTAGTCATCGACGCGGACAAGAAGATCTCGATCCGCTTCGTCGGCGAAGACGGCGAAGTCAAGGTCCTGAAGAAGCCTTTCGACGTGCTGGCCGGCGAAGTCATCGACGGCACCGTCATGCACGCCGCGGCCCTGTCCGAGTTCCTGAAGAACTCCGTGGCCCGCGCCAAGGAAGAGGGCGTGCTGTTCTCGGCTCACCTGAAGGCCACCATGATGAAGGTCTCCGACCCGATCATCTTCGGCCACGTGGTGAAGGCCTACTTCTCCGAGCTGTTCGAAACCTACGGCGACGAGCTGGCAGCAGCCGGCCTGAACCCGAACAACGGCCTGGCAGCCATCCTCGGCGGCCTGGACGAGCTGTCCGACGAGGTGCGCGCCGGCGTCGAGAAGCTGATCGCCAAGGGCCTGGAAGAGGGCCCGGCAGTTGCCATGGTCGATTCCGACAAGGGCATCACCAACCTGCACGTTCCATCGGACGTGATTGTCGACGCATCGATGCCGGCCATGATCCGCCTGGGCGGCAAGATGTGGGATGCCAAGGGCGACACCGCAGACACCCTGGCTGTGCTCCCGGATTCCTCCTACGCAGGCATCTACCAGGTCGCCATCGACGACTGCCGTGCCAACGGCGCGTTCGACCCGACCACCATGGGCACCGTGCCGAACGTCGGCCTGATGGCGCAGAAGGCCGAGGAATACGGCTCGCACGACAAGACCTTCGAAATCGCTGGCAATGGCCACGTGCAGATCGTCGACGAGAACGATGCAGTGCTCATCGAGCACCAGGTCTTCGCTGGCGACATCTGGCGCGCCTGCCAGACCAAGGATGTAGCCATCCGCGACTGGGTGAAGCTGGCAGTGAACCGTGCCCGCGCCTCCCAGACCCCGGCTGTCTTCTGGCTCGATGAGAACCGCGCCCATGACGCAGTGCTGATCGCCAAGGTCAACGAGTACCTCAAGGAGCACGACACCGAGGGCCTGACCATCGAGATCCTGTCCCCGGTCGAAGCGACCCAGTACTCGATCGACCGCATCCGCAAGGGCGAGGACACCATCTCGGTGACCGGCAACGTGCTGCGCGACTACCTGACCGACCTGTTCCCGATCCTGGAACTGGGCACTTCGGCCAAGATGCTCTCGATCGTTCCGCTGCTGGCTGGCGGCGGCCTGTTCGAGACCGGTGCCGGCGGCTCGGCTCCGAAGCACGTGCAGCAGCTGGTGAACGAGAACCACCTGCGCTGGGATTCGCTGGGCGAGTTCATGGCACTGGGCGCTTCCTTCGAGCACCTGGCAGTGACCACCGGCAACGCCCGCGCCCAGGTGCTGGCCGATACCCTCGACGCTGCAACCGGCACCTTCCTGTTGGAAGACAAGTCGCCTAAGCGCAAGGTGGGCGAGCTGGATAACCGCGGCAGCCACTTCTACCTGGCCAAGTTCTGGGCTGAAGAGCTGTCAAAGCAGGACAAGGACGCAGAACTGGCCGAGGCCTTCTCCGCAGTTGCCAAGGCACTGGGCGAGAATGAAGAAGCCATCGTTGCCGAGCTGGCCGAGGTGCAGGGCAAGGCTGTCGAGCTGGGTGGCTACTACCGCCCAGACGAAGCCAAGACCGCAGCGGCCATGCGCCCAAGCGCAACCCTGAACAAGGCTCTTGAACTGCTGACCAAGTAGTCCTTGCAGCCAATCAGCTGGCCTCAATCCTCAGTGAGGATTGGGGCCAGCTGCTTTAACGCGCGATGAAGCCTCGGTCGTCAGTTCCTCGCTGGTTGTTCCACTAGCGCGGCAGCAACTTGCGATTTCCCCCGGTGATTCCTGAATTCCCTGGAGCTGACAGTGGACAGGTTAATTCCGTTATCAGGAAATTGCCCGGGCCATTAAGGCGAGGGGAGTGATTGCATGAATTCTGGCGGCAGGCCAGTATCCATAGGGCAAGTCGGAGGCAATGCGAGCTGGTTACCAACTGGCAAGTAGCAGTCGCTGGTACGGCAGTCAAGAATTCTAATGTAAATCGTACATTGCTTCCGTGTAAAAAGTTTCTAATATTCTCTAAATTTGCTCTTGTCAGAACTATGTTGAGTTAGTGTTATACGTGTCGGAACGAGTCACTCGTACCAACACGAAACATAGATAAGACGAAAATGAATGAGGTAATTTGATGTTGAGCGAACTTCTTGCAGCCTTGGTAGAACTTATCCGCAGCCTGGGTCTCTAAGCTTCAGACCTCGGTAAACTTCAGGCCTCGGTCATTGAACCGATGCCATTGATCGCCACTCGTGAAAATGAGTGGCGATCAAGGAATTTAACACGGCAGATAAATGCCTTGCTTGAACGGATATGCCCGATCAGGAGTTCGACTTGCGGGGCGTATTCCTCAATGAATCCTTTTGGCAAAAGAATCCACTATTCAATATGTTTCGCGCTGCACGACTAGCTGGCCGACCCGTTTCCGATGCTGGTACTGGCCACCTCGGCCAAGATCCTGTCGCTCGATCCGCCGCTGGCTCGCCTCGGCCTGTTCGAGACCGGCGCTGGCTACCAGGCGGAGTAACACGGCCGATCCATGGAAACCGAAGTCCGCGATATCCTCACCAGGTGCCAGCACCAGAACATTCAGACCCGGGGCTAAATCGTAGGTGCCAGTCGATAGGATCGCCTGACATCAACAAAATAGGCAGGAGGAATCTCAATGCTGGTGTCAGTTCCACGTCCGCAGATGCCCATTGCGCTCGATCCGGATGGCGTGCGGAGATTGGCCGGTGCACAGCGGCAGCCGCAGCCTTCACGGCTGATCGCCGTTCTCGAACGTTCAGCGTTCATTCGAGATGCCTACGGGAAGAAGCAGCAGTACGTTCCATTTGCGGAGCGGATTGTCGAGGAAAAGCACCTCGCCCAGCGAAGCACGCACGGTCTCCACTTCGATTTTGCGCTGACTTTGTGCGATTTCGTGAACCGTCCTTTGCTGACTCTCACGGGTACTGCTGTCAACGGGGAATTGGACCAGGCCATCCTGCAGGCTATCGCGGAGTTCTCCGGTACCTGCAAAATCTCGCAGCCGTCATCGATCGACCTGTTGGTCCCGGACTATGACGACCTCGGAATGGCAGAATTATCGATGAATCCCGTTTTCTGCCTCAATCCGTCGTGGCAATTCGGGCTGGATCTGGGCGTTGCCAACGAGGCCAATAGCCAGGCGCTGGCCCCGCTGGTACAGGACTACACGGCGAACCTTCCAGTCATTGCCTATACAGACGGTTCGGTGCCGCGGAACAGGAAGTTCCGCAGCGCTGGAGCGATGGTGACCTCGCAAGGCCATTGGGCCTGCGCAATTTCGCCGAAGCACTACGTCCAGGACACCTTGCTGGCAGAAACCACAGGCGCCCTGCTGGCGCTGACCCACGCCCCGCTCGATTCGGTCCTGACCATTTTCAGCGACAGCCGTGCCCTGGTGAAAGCGGTCAATGATCTTGTGCAAGGACGGCAGCGCACTGTGAAGGTGCATCATGAGCTGCGCGAGAGTCTTGAACTTCGTACCGGGCGCACCCGAGCCCACTGGGTTCGAGGCCACGATGGAAATCGGCACAACGAAGCGGCCAACCGGATGGCCATCCTGATGTCGCGGCATTTCAGCGCCCGGATCAATCCGCAACTGACACAGTCAATGATGACAAAGATCGTTCTCGAGGAGCTGTCCCAGCAGGCTCTTGCGGCATGAAACATGCCGCACCCGGCCGCTAGAGTCCGCGCCCGGCTTCCCAGAGATTGTCCGAGGTGCCGGTTAGCAGCGAATTCAACGAGACGGCTTGGGCGTCGGTGAAGGAAGCAATGTAATCGACGATGGCCCGGGCCTGGCCCAGCCGTTGGATCTCTTGCGGGCCGGACTGCGAGAACAGCCCCGGGGTGCTCTCGCGCAGCTGGCGGTATTCCTCGGTGGTAGCTTCCACCGAGTCCAGCAACCGTCGCGGTGCACGCCCTGCATCCTCCGGATCATTGAGCCAGGTGTTGAAGCCTTCTGCCAGGGAACGGATAATTCGCGTTTGCCCGCGCTGGTATACCGCCAGATCTGAACGGTCCAAGACGAAGCGGGCATGGACGAACTTGAGTACTACGACGTCATGCCATGCTTCATCGCTCAAGCGGATATGGCCGCTGCGCACATTAGGCGAGCGTTCAACGGTGATCGATTCCTGCAACCGGTCAATCCATCGCCGAGTGAAGGCGGTAACCGCACGGTCCGCCTGCAGGCCGCCGTCGTAGGGAACTGCGAGCAAGCCATCGACGAGGTCATGGCCGACCCGTTGCACCGAGGCGCGGAATGCGTCTGGATTGGCAATCCAGGGATCCTTCGCCAGGACATGGCGCCACGTAATTTCCAGCGCGTGGCCCGGCTGCCGCTGGTCCAGCTCTGGAGCCTTCAGGGCTTGGAAGCGCACGGACTGATCCAGCCACGCCCGCAGTTCAGCGGAGACGCTGGTGTATTGCAAAATGCCAGCGCGATAGAAATCATCGAGGTCATGAACCGCGTAAGCGATATCGTCGGCGATATCCATAACCGAGCTTTCCAGCGTCTGCTGGTATTTTCCGATGCCCGGGAAGACCGACAGGACGTCATCCATTTCCTCGGCCTCGATATCGTAGGCCGAATACTTCATGGCGCCAGCAGCCGGATTCGCGCCGACGCCGCGGGGGAGCAGCTCTGGAGCGACCGGGGCCTGGCTGCGCCATTCATTGCGCGTCCAGGGGTATTTGAGCACTGCCGCGCGAACCGCGCGAGTCAGGTTCATGCCGCGCGGTGTGGCATCGCAGCTATCGAGGGCGGTGAGGATCCGGAAGGTCTGTGCATTGCCTTCGAATCCGTCGGGAAGCCCCAAGGTATCGCGGGCGACCCGGTCGAGTTCCTGCTCTCCCAGATGCCCGAAAGGCGGGTGGCCCAGATCGTGGGCGGCTGCCGCTGCTTGGACAACTACCGGGTCGCACCCTCCTAAGTCGGAGATTAGTCGCCTAGTAGGTTCGTCACGCCTTCGGAGGCCGATGGCGATGGAACGGGCCACCGCCGAAACCTTCAGCGAATGGGTCAATCGGTTGTGGACCAGGGTGCCTGAACCCGCCTGGGGAATCACCTGCGTCACCGAGGACAGCCGGGAGAAGTACGGGGAGAAGCGGATGCGCTCAATGTCTACGCGGAACTCATCTTCACCGGTGCGATTCCGTTCGGCGATCGCGCGGTCGCGGCCGCCGGTCTGATGTGTCTGTGCTCTAGTTTCCATCGTATGAACTAGCCTAGGCGATCGAGCAAGAGAAGCCACGCGAATTGGTGCAACTTCGTTTCGGGGCGACGAACGTCCAGTGCCGTGGCAGTTGCGCATGTATGCGCAACTGCCCAACGGTACGGGATCCCTCTTCGCTGTCGCCTAATTGGTGAAGTGCTCGTGAACGCCGACAGCAACCACCAGATCTTGCCAGGACATCCCAGTGCCCTTGAAGATGTTAGGCCGGTCATCGCACCGGGTGAATTGGCCTTGCACCAGATTGGCGATGGTGGCCAGGTCATCGGCCAGCAAGGTGCCTTCAGCGATGGCTTGAATGACATCGCCAGCTTCACGCAGAGCTGTAGCGATATCTTCTACCACTACCAATGAGCGGCCAACCAATTCACCATCGAGCTCGCGCGACTCGGGCACATGTGAACCCATCGCGATAACGCATGCTCCTGGCTGGACAAGCGATCCGTCGAACAATGGCTCGCTTGCACTTGTCGCGCACACCACGAGTTGAGCGTTGGCAACGTCGCCAGCTTCCCCAGCTCTGGCAGCCAGTCCGAAATCCTTGGCTTTCGCCACCAATGCATCGACTCGTTCGCGATTGCGAGCCGAGATGATGACCTCGGTGATTTCCCTGATTTCCGACATGGCTTCTATATGTCCCCAAGCTTGCGGCCCGGTTCCGAAGACCATGAGCGTGCATGGGCCTGACGGGGCCAAATGCTTAGCTGCTACGGCCGAAGTTGCTGGTGTGCGCAAAGCCGTGAGCATCGCGCCCTCAAGCAATGCCTGGGTGGACAATGTCTCGGCGTCCATCAGAATGTAGTTCGCCTGGATTCGGGGCAACCCCTTGCCCGGGTTATCTGGGGCAACGGTGGCTACTTTAATACCCGACCATTCGCCGATGGTCGAGGGCATGAGCAGCATTTCGCCGCTTCCGGCAGCGATGCCTGTGCGATCAGGATCTGTCGCTGGATCGAAGCCGTCCCGCAAGGCATTTTCTAGAAGTACGCGCGCGCGGCCAGGACTGACAGCTTCCGCAACTTGCTCGGATGTGTACCAGACAGGTGAAACTTGCTTAGTGAGGTTCATGGATGCTCGTTTCTGTTGTTATGACGACGTCAGGAATTTGACACAGCTTGTTGCGGTTCGCTCGCAGTGTTCCGCTGAGCTTCTGGATACTCACGCTTTGGTTCTGCGCGAAGCCGAGCGACCAGGTAGCCAAGAAGGCCGCCTGCGAAGGCCGGGATAATCCAACCGCCGCCTTGGGCGAACATCGGGATGAAAGCCAAGGCGTTGTCGAAGCCGTCAACAAAAAGACCTGCGGATTTGATTCCATCGAATAGGCCGATCAGCCCCGCGCCCAAGATCGCGCCAATGTATACGGACTGGTATCCGGAAAAGAACCGGTTGAGCATCACAAGGAGAATCAAGGTAATCGACAGGGGATACAGGAACATCAGCAGCGGAATAGCGGTTTCCAGAACGGTTTCCAGTCCGAAATTGGTGAATAGCAACCCGGCCAGCCCGAAGATATATACCCAGCGCCGGTAACTTGCTCGTGGAGTGATGTTGCTGAAATATTCAGATACGGAAGACAGGCAGGCGATGTTCGTGGTGATGCCAGTCAAGAGAACAATGACGCCCATGGCAATGACGCCGCCGGTCCCCAGCAGATAGCGGGAAGACTCGGCCAATACTGCGCCGCCGTTGTCGAAGCGTCCGATAGCTTCAACGCTGGTTGCGCCGATCCAAGCCATCGAAATATGCAATAAGGACAGGCCGATGACAGTGATCACGCCGGCTTTGATGAAGACCTCGGTAATAGCACGAGGCTCAGTAATCCCGATGGCTTTTATGGATTGGATGAAGACGCCACCGAATACGAGCGCTGCCAGCGCGTCCATGGTGAAGTAGCCTTCGGTGAAACCTTTGAGGAATGTGCTGGAAAGGTACGGTTCAATAGGATCTTGCGGGGCGCCCATCGGCGTGAGGAATGACTTGCCGATAATGATGAGCAGCAGCACGGAGAAAACGGGAGTAATCAATTTTCCCAGACGCGCCACCAGCTTTCCCATGTCGAGGGAGAGGAAGATCGTCAACGCGGTAAATGCGGCCGAGAAGGCAAGAAGCATCCAGCGGGCGCCGTCGTCTGATAAGTCAAGGTGCGGCTTGAGAGCGATCTCGTACACCACGGAACCTGTCCGGGGGATTACGTACAAAGGGCCGAGAGCCAGGAACAAGAGCGCGCAAAAGCCTCTGGAAAACCAGGGATGCACGCGGTCCGAAAGCGGCTCAACTCGACCGCCGGCCTTAGCCAAAACGATGATCGCCAGAAGCACCAGGCCGACACCAGTCAGGAGGAACGCGCTCATGGGCACCAAGGAAGACTTGCCGGCTTGCTGCCCGACCAAGGGGGCGAAGATGATGTTGCCGGCGCCTAGGAACATCGCAAATAGCGTCAGGCCGATAACAAGCATTTGAGGTGCTGAAATCTTTGTTTTCATTCGAGTCCTCGAGATTGTTGGGGATCGGGATATCCGATGTCCAAGACGCAACTGTAGCGTGCATCACTTCTATGTTATATATTACACAAAACGTGATTCGAGTCCAATGAAATTCAGCCGGGGCACCCATGGGCGCCCCGGCTGAATGGCGGGTTCGGACGCCCTAAGTAGCTTGAGGTTCGGGGCGGTCGGCCCAAATGCCGCGGCTGTGCGCGAGGTGGCGGGTCATTAGTTCGGCGGACAGATCGCCGTCTCCTGCGGCAATGGCTGCCAGAATCTCCAAGTGCTCTTCGGCGGATTCCGTGAGGTCACCATGGTCAGCCATTTTCTGCAGGCCCTGCATGCGAGCCTGGTCGCGTAGCTGCTCGACGGTCTGCACCAGGCGATGGTTTCCGAGGGTCTCCAAGAGTGCCTTGTGGAACTTGCGGTCGCTGTCCAGGAATCTGCGGACGTCGCCTTCGCGGGCTGCGAGAATGATGTCAGCAGCCAGCGTCTTGAATGGCTCCGGATCGGTGCCATGGAAATTTTCGGCGACTTCGCGCATCGCTGGAACTTCCAGCATGGTGCGGAGCTTGAAAATCTCGTCCAGATCTTGCTCGGTCAGGACCGGTACGCGGAATCCCTTGTTGCGGATGACTTCCACAATTCCCAGGTTTGCCAGATCCATGACAGCTTCGCGGACCGGGGTAATTGACACCCCTAGTTCGGCGGCAACTTTGACAACGCTTTCCACGTTTCCCGGTTGTATTTGCCCCATGACAATCGAGGTGCGAATTGCGTTTCGGGCCTGTTCGCGCAGGCTGATCGCCCTCAAGGGAGTGTGGTTGCTCGTAGTCATATCTACTTGTTTACCACGTTCGAGCAAACCCTCATGGCAGTGTGCCCGCCTGGCGGGAAGTGTGGCTGTATCCGCAGGCAGGATACTAAATAAGGTGTAAGGTATAACACAATACTGATGGGTGCTGGCGTGATGATTTAACCATCTAGCCAGCAAGGAAACGTAGCGCAGGAGCAAGAATGAGCCTAGAACGAGCTGACGTCGCAGTTATTGGTGCCGGAATAATCGGCGCAGGAATTGCCAGCCGGCTGAGCCGAGACGGGCTGGATGTGGTGGTTATTGATCCCGCGCCGGGACGCGGTTCATCCCTGGGCAATGCAGGACTCATCGTCCCGAGCTATTCGACTCCGATGTCCACTCCAGGGAACTTGTGGGAGGGCATTAAAACTTTCGGCAGCCAGCATGCCCCGGTGACGTTTGCGAAGCCATTGGGGTTCGAATCATTGAAGTTCTTGGCCAGCTTTGCATTGAACTGCAGGCCGGGACGTGTCAAAAGGGATACAGCGAAGCTCCATGGCCTGGCGACACTGAGCCAGAAACGATACCAGCAGCTGAGAGAAGACGGATTGGATCTCGGCATGCAAGAGCAAGGCTGGTTGTGGCTATCCACGGATGAGGGCAATGCCGAACGCCTGCATGCGGATGCCCAGCGCATGCGTGCGGCTGGTGCGACCTGCGATGTTGTGAATCGAGAGCAAATCGTTGATCTGCAGGCCGGGGTAGAAGATGCAGTTGCCAGCGGGATCTGGTTCTCCAACGAAGGTTTCCTGGATCCTGAAGAAGCCGCAAGGCGTTGGTTGCAAGATGCCATTGACCATGGAGCCCAGGTCGTAGGTGCGAAGGTCATCGACCACGAAGCTACCGGATCCAACCTGCACACCTTGATCACTGATTCCGGGAGGGTCTCGGCGCGACACGTTGTTTTGGCAACGGGAGCCTCCAGCCGTGAAACCGGCAAGGCCTTGGGAGTCAGTGTGCCAGTTGAGCCTGGATACGGCTGGTCGGTGACTCTGGAAGATCAGGACCGCTTGGTTAGTCGTGCCTTGATGGGGATGGAAGATCATGTGGTTATCAGTCCAATGCCTGGACGTGTGCGAATTACGGGCGGAATGCGTTTTGGCGGCATGAGCAATGCAGTTCCAGCTGATTCGGATATTTCAGCCCTGCGCCAGGGCGCGGAAGCATTGCTGCCAGAGCTTAGGCATTTGCCGGAACTTAGCCGTTGGCAGGGCGCCCGGCCGATGACTGCAAGCGGCGTGCCGATCATCGGGCAACGCAAATACGAGAACCTGACAGTAGCCGCGGGGCATGGACCCCTCGGCGTTACCCTGGCTCCGGTTACCGTCGACAAGGTTCACGAGATTGTCGAGCGTTCCTTGGCGGCAAGCAGGGCCTAGCCAAGGTTGCGGCGAACAATGTTGTGCGGTGCCGAACCGGTGGATAGCAGCTGAACTTGCTGCGCCGCCAAATCCGACACCAACCGCATGAATTCCGAGGTATCACCAGCCATATGCGGCGTAATGATGCAGTTCGGCGCGGTCCACAAGGGATGGCCCGTGGGCAACGGCTCGGGATCGGTCACATCCAAAGCCGCGCGCAGGCGTCCCGAGCGCAGCTCGTCGAGCAGATCCGCGGTGTTCACAATAGGGCCGCGGCCGACATTCACCAGCAGTGCGCCGTCGCGCATGCGCTGGAGGAATGCTGCATCAATAAGGTCTTGGGTCTGGGGTGTATGCGGCAGAGTGCAGATGACGACATCGGCTTCAGGCAGGAGCTCAGCTACATCGCGCAGGGCGACGACATTGGTGCCATCATCCAGGATTCGCGGGGAACTGGCGACTCCGGTGATTCTGGCTGGTTTGAAAGCTTTGAGCCGTTCAATAGTGGCTGCGCCAACACCGCCCACTCCGAGCACCACGACATTGGAGCCGAAAAGCGAGGACGTCCACAAGCGAGGCCATTCCTGCTCTTTCTGCGAGGCCATGGCCGCAGGGAGCTCGCGCAATGCGGCCAGTACCAGGGCGAGGCAGTGCTCAGCGGTGGAGTCTTCCACCGCGCCGCGGGAATTCGACAAGACTGCTTCGCCGGGGAGATGCCCCAGCACCCACTCGTAGCCGAGGGATAGCAGATGCACGTGCTTGAGCCCCGGGATTCTGCTGACTCGCGAGCGATGCGCAGGATCCAACGGCCGCTCGGTAACGAGCACATCAGCTGCTGGAGGCTCGCCATCATTGATATTCCACAAGACGGTTTCGACCCCGGGAATCTGCATGCTGTCGACCAAGCTCTGCCACGGAACTAATACACGCAAACCATGAGTCCAATCGTGAGATGAGATTTTGCCGGGGTTGCCCGGGCGTTGAATTCCACGGTACCAAGGCCCCCGCGAAAATGATCAGTTCCCGAAACCATTTTCCCCAGAGCTCAGCCTTGCGTCTAAACTGGCGATATGACTCAGAGCGTGAAGAAAACTCGACAGGCCGGACTGGGAATGACTACAGGAGCAATGTTCACTGCCTGGACCTTGGGCCTTGTCGGAGTAGTCATGCTGATTCTTGGAGGGGCCACTGCAGCCGCGCTAGTCATTCTTGCGGCAGCGATTCTGCAAGCCGGCGCCATGATCGCCGAAGCGATATACCGTTCCAGAAGCTAGCGCTCAGCAGCACCATCCGCGTAGTGCTGGACCGGACCAAGGATCAGCCTTCCGGACCTCGCTCAAGTTCTGCAACGAATCGGGCCAAGCGGGCGGTCCTCGTTTTCTCCGTTCGGGCAATCATCAGCTGATGCAGGATGTGATAGCGCGGTTGGGATTTCAAGGCCGCAAAGTTCTTGGCCGCCACGGGCGAGCGATCCAGCGCTTCTTGCAAATCCGGAGGAACCTGGGCGGTGGCCTGGCCTTGGTAGGCACGCTCCCACCGTCCATCTTCCTTGGCCTTCTGGATTTCCGCGAAGCCCCGTGGCCGCATGCGTCCTTGATCAATCAATTCCTGGGCGAATTCAGTGTTCTTCTGGGACCAGACAGAGTTCTTCCGGCGGGGAGTGTAGCGCTGGAGGAAGGTCGTCTCATCGCGTTTGCGACGGATGGCATCGATTCATCCGCTGCAAAGCGCCTCGGGCAATGCTTGTGCGACAGCAAGCGACGTGGGGGAAGTCGTTCCCTTCTTTGCCACTACCAGCCAAACGCCATCGCTGGTTTCTTCGTGTTCGTCGAGCCACGCGCGCCAAGCGGTGACATCAGGAAGAATCAAAGCATCTTGTGGATCCATGGAATCTATCCTGCACCTCGTTGCCCATAGTTGCTAGAGCTTGGATTCACCGTCGGGATAATGCCTGCCATTGCTTGCCCGAAGGGCGGTGGGCCGTGGCTGGAGACCGTGGAGCAATTTCCTGCTCCGGTACATCATAAATCGACACGCGACGGATCATGGCGAAGAGCGCTGTCAGCCGTCGGCGTGCATCAATGCCGGCAGGCTACGTGGAGCTGGCCACCCCATGGCTATGCGCCAGCGCGGCAGCTTGGGCGCGGGAGCTGACGCCCATCTTCTTGAAGAGATTGCGCACGTGGAATTTCACCGTGTTCTCGCTGATCCCCAGCGCCTGCGAAATACCCCGGTTGCGGTGCCCCGCTGCCAGGAACTGCAGGACCTCGAATTCCCGGCCACCCAGATTCCATTCGGCGATGCCCGCCGCGTCTGACGGCGGGGCGTCCAGCGGGAGCCTCACCGAGACTTCCGTGCCCGATCCGCCCATGACCTCGATCTCGATCAGTCCGTTCAACGCCTCCACGCGCCGCACGAGGCGGTTCAAGGCCGCCGCGGAGGGATCGATGCTGCCCCGTGCATCGTCGCGGACATTGATCAGCAAATTCTCTCCGTCGCAGTTCCACTGCACCCGGATCCGCTGGATGTCTTCCTGCTCCATCATCGCCAGGGCCAGTCCGCGCACGATGGCACGGGCGGCATGGGCCACCTCTCCGGGCAGCGCCCTGCCGTTCTTGGGCGGTTCGACGAATTGCAGGTCCACACCGCTCAAAGTGGTCAACGGGCGCAGGTCGTCGCGCAAGCGGGTGAAAACCGAAGCGACCGGTTCCTCCACGCTGCTATTGGTGCGGTCATCCACGGTCTTGAGCCCGACCAGGGTCTTGGCCGCAAGGTCGATGGCGGCAACGCGCGCGGCCGCATCGTCCAATTGCGTGGAGCGCAAGGTCGCCAGCAGGATATTGAGGCTCGTCGCATACTGTTCCACCAGCTCGCCGGTGACCCGGACACGCTCTGCCGAGACCGCGCGCGATTCCCGCTGATAGGACGGAGGGGCATCGGCCACCTTCTCGCGGATCCGGTTGGCGGCCAGATTCCACAGGTATCCGATCATCTCTGGCTGGCCACCGGCGGGGCGGGGCTCGATGAGCACCAGCAGCGCGTTGCTGGGCGGGTAGCGCAGGGCGAGAATCTCCCGCGGAGCACCGCCGATCTCGGCACGCTCGCTCCAGCGGTTCTCACCGGGATGGGAACCGCGGATCGAATCCAGTTCCGCAATGCCCACCAGATCCGTGATGCGCTGGTCGCCGGCGAGCTTCCTGGGCCTATCGGTGCACTCCTCGGTGAAAATGGCCAAGGCCGCGCAACGGATTTCCGGAGCCAGGGCATCACGGAGGCGAACGGCGATCTGCGGCAGCGCAGCCGTGGCCAGCAGCGCGATCGATTCGAGCACCCCAGGTGCCGGTGCGGCAGCTTGCAGGCCAGGGACGAAAGAGGAGTCCAGAATGCTCATGCAGGCGAGTGTATCGCAGCTCCGGGGACCAGCCACTATCCGAAAGGATAGGTTCAACTGCCTGTAAATGGCGTAGCGGCCACCCCTTTCTGGCCGGAGGATTGACTCATGCCCATCAAAGCCGATCCGGTCCGCCGGGAGGCGCTGTCGAAAGGAATGGCATGAACACCATGGCCGAACCCCTCACCGAAGCGATATCCCAGCAGGACGTGCTGGACACCATGGACCTGGTCCACTCGGAGATCGAGGCAACAGTGCGGGGCGTGAAGCCGCGGCAGGTCATCGAGCTCGCAGCGCGGCTGCGCGCGGCACCGAGGGTGTTCGTAGCCGGCGCCGGACGCAGCGGGCTGGCCTTGCGCATGGCGGCGATGCGCCTGATGCATCTGGGCCTGGCCGTGCACGTCGCCGGGGATGCCACCACGCCGGCCATCAGCGAGGGGGACCTGCTGCTCGTGGCCTCCGGATCCGGAACCACCGCGGGCGTGGTCCAGAGCGTCCGCACCGCCCAGCGGGCCGGCGCCCGGATCGCGGCCATCACCACCGATCCATCCAGCCCCATCGGGCCGCCCACGTTCTCGTAGAAGTCCCGGCCGCCGGGAAAACTGGCTCTTCAAGTTTTAGCGTGGTGACCCCGAAAAAGAAGTAAGGCCCGCAGTCCTCTGCGAAGATGAGTGTTGTCTAGACATACATCAGCAAGGAACTACGAGCCGTGTTCAAGGATACCGGGCCAATCGATGCTGCGTCGATTCTGTTGAACCTCAATGACTACCGCGTCATCAGCGCCACCCACGAAGCAGACGGACGACAAGTCTTTATCGAGCCCAAAGCTACCGAAGCAGCATGCCCCGCCTGTGGAGTGCTCACTCAACTAATCCAGGCCAGACCAATACATCGGGTGAAGGACGTGCCAGTCGGCGGCACCGACCTGCAGGTATTGGTGCGCAAACGCCGTATGGCCTGCCAGGAATCTGCCTGCGATCGCCGTTCATTCGTTCAAACCACCGAGCAACTCCCGTTCCGGGCCAGGATCACCACACGACTCTCCCAACAGTTCGTGGACGAGATGAGTTCCGAACTCAGGGCAGTGTCCCGGGTCGCTGCCGCGCATGGGGTGTCTTGGCCTACGGTCATGGCCCGGCTAACCACGATCGGTGAACTGGTCGGGGACGTGGACCGCATGTTCATCCGCCGGCTCGGCATTGATGAGCACCGGTTTCGCAAAGTCCGCTACGCACGGGGCCGGACCGGGAAAGTAGTGCGGATTGAGCCGTGGTCGATTGTGTTTACTGATCTGGATACCGGAAAGATTCTGGATATCGTGGACGGACGCCGCGGCACAGCGGTGAAACGGTGGCTGAAGAATCGGCCACGGTATTGGCGCCAACGGGTGCAGTACGTCGCGATCGACATGTCATCGGAGTTCCGCAAGGCGGTGCGGGAGAATCTGCCGAAGGTAAAGGTTAGCGTGGATCATTTCCCCGTGATTCAGCGGGCGAATCTGATGATCACCCAGGTCCGCCGACGTCGCTCCCACGAAGTCTTTGATCGTCGTGGCCGGGCTGCTGATCCGGCTTACAAGTACCGGAAATTATTGACTTGCAATCTGGAGAACTTGTCGATCAAGCAGGTTGAACGGTTGAAGCTGATCTTGGAATCAGACCCGGAACTCGCCAGTGATCTATGCGATCAAGGAGCATGTGCGGGAACTATTGAAAGCTACGAATATCCATGAGTTCCAATCCCGGTGGGCGGTGCTGGAAAAGTCCGTGCGAGCAACAACAATGGTTGAGGCGAAGTCGCTGTTCCGGACGTTGGCCGGATGGCGCAGGGAGTTGCTGGTGTTCGTTAGAACCAGATTGACGAACGCCAGGAGTGAGGCAGCGAATCTGACGGCGAAGAACTTGAAACGCATTGGCCGGGGTTATCGGAACCATGCGCATTACCGCCTTCGGATACTGTTATATACGGCAGGGCTACGCCCGTGCTGAACACTCTGCACCACGCTTAAGTTTTAAGAGCCGCTTTATCCAATCCCGGGCGCTTGGCGAGTGCTCCGGATTGGCCATGATCGATATATATGGTCATCGCGTCGGATGCCGGCGGCGAGCAGGTCTTGGATCTGTCGGTCGGCGTCTTGGGCCTTGGTGGATACGCGGGCGTAGCCGATCAGTTTGGTCATCGGTCCTTCAAGAAGTGTCTCGCAACTAATGGTGTAGACATGAATTTACGTCATTAGTTGCGATACTCAGTTGCGAGAATTTTAGACTGCTGATTTTCCAAGGATTTTCCACCGGGGTAGTGGAGGTCCGTGAGACATCTTGCAACCTATAGGTTGAAAGACTGTATAGGATCAACCGACTTTGACACTGAGAACTAATAGTGAGTTGCTACGATCGTTCAGAGTCATGCCGAAACAGAGCAATTTATGCGTGTGTTTCATCCTAACGACATAAGAGGAGTAACTGGCAGTGTGGATCACGAGCGAGGTCAATCTTCCCCAGAAAGTTATTGATGACCACGAAAACGGTGAATTAGTTCTCTTTATTGGTGCGGGTGCTTCAATGGGTGCACCTTCGAGTCTTCCTTCATTTGAAGCATTGGCTAAAGAACTCGCAAGGCTAGCGGGAGAACCATTCAACAGTAAGGTCGGACTAGACTACTTCTTGGGCTCCCTGCCTGACGGCTTCGACGTCCATCGACATACACGTGATCTCATTGAACGCGAAGAATCGAAGCCGAATAGCACTCATGCTGCGCTGATGAGGATTGCCTTATCTAGGGATCAGCCTCGCTTAGTTACGACAAACTTTGATAGACATTTATCAACTGTATCCAAAAATGACGAACTCGACATTTGGGCTGGCCCGGCCGTTCCGTTAGGACATGATTTTACTGGCATCGTTCACTTACATGGCTCGACCGAGAGGAACCCTCGGTATTTAGTCCTGACAGACAGAGATTTCGGGCGGGCATACCTTACGGATGCGTGGGCAACAAGGTTTTTGCTGCAACTGTTCCAGAAATTTACAGTTCTTTTTGTTGGTTACAGTCATGAGGATCCCATCATGCGCTACCTTGCCTTGGGACTGCCGTCGAGAACTTCTCGATATGCATTCATGGGGGTGAAAGAACAAGATGGGACGAGCACCGACGCTGATAAAGAGCGCAATAAGTGGTCGAGCCTTGGTATCGAAACGATTGAATATCCTGTCCACGGCAACGATCACAAGGCTTTAGTGGCTGCTCTCGAAGCGTGGGACCTGCGAGTTAGGATGGGAGGAACTGTGAACCGTCCCTGATTTGATGCCGCTGTCTTTCGAGAGAAAGATAGCAACCATGCCCAAGAAATACCCTGCCGAAGTTCGTGAACGCGCCGTAG